>LIQL01000190.1:0-24891 GCA_001418405.1 Streptomyces diastatochromogenes
GAACGCGTCCACGGCGCCCCGGCCCTGGTCCAGCAGCGCCATCGCGTCCTTGAGCGTGAGCGAACCCGCCACGCACGCCGCGGCCAACCCACCCGGCCCCTGCCCGTACGCGACGGCGGGCACCAGACCCCGCTCCAGCCACACCCGGCCGAGGGCGTACTGCACCGCGAAGCCCGTACCGGCCGCGCCCCGCTTGCCCGCCCCGGCCCGCCGAGCGGCCTGGTAGTACCTCTTGAAGGGTTCTTCACTTGCGCAAAGTTCGGCGGCGAGGGCCTCCGCGTCGGCCAGCTCTTCCCGGAAGACGAAATGCAGCGGAATTGCCGTGCGCACCGGCTTCGGCGCGGAATTCCCGGCCGCCCCGGAATTGTTCTGCAAAGCCGCTTCCAGGGCTTCCGCAGCAGCTCCGGCATCGCCATGGGAGAGCACCGCGCGACGGTGCGGATACTGCTGCCGACCGACCGCCAGCGTAAAGGCCACATCGGCTACGGAAAGGTCCGGATGAGCCCGCAGGTGACCCGCCGCATTCCTGGTCATCGCGTCGAGGGCGGTGGCCGTCTTCGCCGACAGGACAAGTACCTGCTCCGTCGCTCCGGGATCGACGGCAACGCCTTCCGGTGCCTCTTCGAGGATCGCGTGGGCATTCGTGCCGCCGATGCCGAACGAACTGACCCCGGCCCGGCGCGGAATGCCGTCGCTTTCCCACGGGCGGAACTCGTCGACCACCCGGAACGGGCTGTTCGCGAAGTCGATTTCCGGGTTGGGGCGATCGAAGTTGATGGTGGGGGCCAGCGCCTTGTGGCGCAGCATGAGGGCGGTCTTGATGACTCCGGTGACGCCCGCGGCGGCATCAAGATGTCCAAGATTGGACTTTACCGAGCCGATGCCGCAGAAGCCCTTTCGATCGGTGGCCGCACGGAATGCCTGACTGAGTGCGGAGACCTCGACCGGGTCGCCCAAGCGGGTCCCGGTGCCGTGCGCCTCGACGTAGCCGATCGTCTCGGGGTCGATGCCGGAGACGGCGTGCGCCTCGGCGATGACCGCGGCCTGCCCGTCCTTGCCCGGCGCGGCGTAACTGACCTTCAGCGAGCCGTCGTTGTTGGTCGCCGTGCCCTTGATCACCGCGTGCACGGTGTCGCCGTCGGCGAGCGCGTCGCGCAGCAGCTTGAGCACCACGACGCCCACCCCGTTGCCCAGCACCGTCCCGCTGGCGCCGGCGTCGAAGACCCGTACGTGGCCGTCCTTGGACAGGATGGCGCCCTCTTCGTACAGGTACCCCTTCTCCTGCGGAAGCTTGACGGTCACCCCGCCGGCCAGCGCCATGTCGCACTCGCCGTTGACCAGTCCCTGGCACGCGAGGTGGATGGCCACCAGCGAGGTGGAGCAGGCGGTCTGCACGGTGTATCCGGCGCCCTTGAGGTCCAGCTTGTACGCGACCCGGGTCGCCAGGTAGTCCTTGTCGTTGCCGACCATGACGGCGAAGTGGTTGGACGTCGTGGTCTGGTCCACGTTCGGCAGGACGTTGTTCTGGAGGTACGTGTTGATGGCCGCGCCGGCATACACGCTGATGAGTCCCGGGAAACGGGACGGGTCGTACCCCGCGTCCTCCAGTGCGGCATGGCAATGTTGCAGGAAAAGCCGCTGCTGAGGGTCGATGATCTCGGCCTCGGCGGGGGTGAACTCGAAGAAGGCCGTGTCGAAGAGGTCGACGTCTGGTATGACGCCGTGGGAGCGCACATAGCGCGGATCGGCGACCAGGTCGGATTTCCGCCCGTGCGCCAGGAGTTCCTCTTCGGTGAAGTGGGTTAATCCCTCGCGTCCCGTGCGCAGAAGGTCCCAGAGTTCCCCGACGCTGGTAGCTCCGGGGAAGCTCCCCACCATACCGACGATTGCGACGTCCGGGGTCTGCTCGGACTCTTCTTCTGGCACGAACGACACAGCCACCTGCTATCCCCCATTTTCGCTGGCACACGAGCTCGTTCAAGCTGAAAGTCTTTGGCGATGTGGTGCACTACGAAGGCACGGAGGATGGTCAACACCCCGGCTCCGGCAGCCTATACATCGATTCCGCCGTTGCGCCAGGACTTTCCGATCACATGAACGCTCTGATGTCACCACGCCACGCCGGCCGCGCCGGCCCCCGCCGGATGCGGCGCGATCCTGACCACGCGAGGGCGTTCCGCGCAAGGGCCGAACGGCCGAACCCCGGGGGCCCACCGGCCCGTTCAGCCGGTGCCGACTCCTCGCCCGGGGCATCCGCGGCCTGACGAAAACCCCAGGCCAGTTACCCCCTCAGTCCCCCGCCGGCACGCTCCCGACCGCCTCACCGCACCCCGGCCGAACCCCGCCGACCGCCCCAACTCTCCCGCAAGTAAAGGAAGTTGATCGACCTCTTTCCGCGGCCGAATCCATGCCCTATGATCCATAGCCGTACGGTGGGCAGGCCCGACGCCCTCACTCCATTGCGTTTGCAATACCCAGCCATTGCACAGCACACCGCCGCCGTATGTTCCGACCGGGCTGCACCGCCGGGGAGCCCGTTCCCAGGTCCCGTCACCCCATCGCACGCGCGCTGCCACGATGCGGTGCGCATCCCTCCGACGGTGCACGACCGCCGGGCTGACGGCCTGCGTTCCGGCCCTCCGGGCCGTCCGACACTTCACGGAGGCATCATGAGCAACAGCTCCCTGCCCCACGCCGACGCCTTCACCGCCGAGAGCCTGCGCGATCCGCACGCCCTGTACGCGAAGATGCGCGACGAGGCGCCGGTGCAGAAGGTGGTTCTGCCCCAGGGATTAGCGGTCTGGCTGCTCACCCGCTACGACGACGTCCGCGCCGCGCTCTCGGACCCACGGCTGCGCTCCGACAAGTCCGACGTGGACGGCGTCCTGCGCAATCACCTGGTGAGCCAGGAGGCCCGGGAGAGCTGGGTCGACGAGCTGTCCGGCAACCTCCTGAACACCGACCCGCCGGACCACACCCGGCTCCGCCGGCTCGTCAACCGCGCCTTCACCCCGCGCACGGTCGCCGCGATGCGGTCCCGCATCGAAGAGGTCACCGACGAGCTGCTCGACGCCCTCCCGCGGGGCAGCGAGGTGGACCTCCTCGCCTCCTTCGCGCTCCCGCTCCCCATCATCGTCATCTGCGACCTGCTGGGCGTCCCGCCCGAGGACCGCGGCGTCTTCACCGACTGGTCCAACGCCCTGCTCTCCTCGGCGGACGCCGCCGAGACCGCCGAGGCCGGCCAGAAGATGTTCGCCTTCCTCGGCGCGCTCCTCGCCGAGAAGCGCGCCCGCCCGGCCGACGACCTGCTTTCGGGCCTCGTGCAGGTCCGGGACGAAGAGGACCGGCTCAGCGAGGAAGAGCTGATCTCGATGGCGTTGCTGCTGCTGGTCGCCGGCAACGAGTCCACCGTCAACCTCATCGGGAACTCCGTCCTCGCGCTGCTGCGCCACCCCGACCAGCTCGCCGCCCTGCGGGCCGACCCCGCGCTGCTGCCCGGTGCGATCGAGGAGTTCCTGCGCTACGACGGGCCGATCAACACGGCCACGTTCCGCTCCACCGCGGAACCCGTCACCTTCAGCGGCGTGACCATCCCCGCCGGCGAACTGGTCGTGGTCTCCCTGCTGGCCGCCAACCGCGACGCCGGCCGCTTCGCGGACCCCGACCGCCTGGACGTCACCCGTCCCGCGGGTGGTCACCTCGGCTTCGGCCACGGCGTGCACTTCTGCCTCGGCGCTCCCCTGGCCCGGATGGAGGGGGAGATCGCCCTCGGGCGTCTCCTGGCGCGGTTCCCGGACATCAAGCCGGCGCTCGCCCTCGACGAGCTGACCTACCGCTTCAGCACCATCATCCACGGTCTGGAGAAGCTGCCGGTCATCGTGTGAGGCGTCCGCCCGACGGCGGCGGGTCGCACGCCGCGGGCACCGGCCGGCGCGTCGGCGCCGCTCAGGCCACGTTCACCCGTTGCCCGGGCGGCGCCGCCTCCAGCCACGCCAGGAAACCGGTCAGCGCGTCCTCGCTCATCGCCAGCTCCAGCCGCGTCCCGCGGTGCCGGCAGGTGAGCACGATGGCGTCGGAGAGCAGCGCGAGTTCCTCCTCGCCCTGCGGAGTGCGCCGCTGGACCACCTCGATGGAGGCCCGCTCCAGCAGCCGCCGCGGGCGCGGCGCGTACGAGAAGACCCGGAACCACTCCACCCGGTCACCGTTGTAGCGGGCGACCCCGTAGATCCAGCCCTTGCCGCTGGGGTCGCCGCTCTCCTCCGGCACGTTCCACCGGAGGCTGCAGTCGAACGTCCCCCCGGACTTCTGGATGAGCCTGCGCCGCAATCCGAAGACGAACAGGCCCAGCAGCACCAGTACCACGACGATGCCGCTCACAAGCAGAGCGAGGACCATCTCGACCGACCTCCTCGCTTCGCTGTGGGGGTACCCCCGGGTGGAGTCCGGGGGTAGGGAAACGCACCTGCATTGCCTCAGCCGCGGACCGCTCCGGAACTCCGGGCAGCCCGCGGCTGAGGATCGATCTCGTCGGTGACGGGGCTCAGTGAACGCCCGCCACCGCACGCAGCCGGACGTCGGCGCGACGCTCGGCGGCCGCGTCGGCCGCCGACTTCGCTCGCTCCAGAGCCCGCTCCGCGCGCTGGACATCGATCTCGTCCGACAGCTCGGCCACCTCTGCGAGCAGGGACAGCTTGTTGTCGGCGAACGAGATGAAGCCGCCGTGCACTGCGGCGACGACGGTGCCGTCCCCGCTCTCACCGGTCGTACGAATCGTCACCGGGCCCGACTGCAGCACGCCGAGCAGCGGCTGGTGTCCGGGCATGACGCCGATGTCGCCCGACGGGGTGCGCGCGACGACCAGGCTGGCCTCGCCGGACCAGACCTGACGGTCCGCGGCGACCAACTCGACGTGCAGCTCAGCCACGATGGCTCCTCGGGTCTCCACCTGCCTGGTGTGGCAGGTGTTGGGTCAAATACTAGTGGTCGTACGGGCCGGAGGCGGCCAGGGCCGCCTCCGGGACCGATGGGGTCAGGAGACGCCCAGCTCCTTGGCGTTCTTCTTCAGGTCGTCGATGCCGCCGCACATGAAGAAGGCCTGCTCGGGGAAGTGGTCGTACTCACCGTCGGCGATCGCGTTGAACGCGGTGATCGACTCGTCGAGCGAGACGTCCGAGCCGTCGACACCCGTGAACTGCTTGGCAGCGTGGGTGTTCTGCGACAGGAAGCGCTCGATGCGACGGGCGCGGTGGACGATGAGCTTGTCCTCCTCGCCGAGTTCGTCGATGCCGAGGATCGCGATGATGTCCTGGAGGTCCTTGTACTTCTGCAGGATCGACTTCACGCGCGAGGCGGTGTCGTAGTGCTCCTGCGCGATGTACCGCGGGTCCAGGATGCGGGACGTCGAGTCCAGCGGGTCGACCGCCGGGTAGATGCCCTTCTCCGAGATCGGACGCGACAGAACGGTGGTGGCGTCCAGGTGCGCGAAGGTGGTGGCCGGCGCGGGGTCGGTCAGGTCGTCCGCGGGGACGTAGATCGCCTGCATCGAGGTGATCGAGTGACCACGGGTCGAGGTGATGCGCTCCTGCAGGATGCCCATCTCGTCGGCCAGGTTCGGCTGGTAACCCACGGCCGAGGGCATGCGACCCAGCAGGGTCGAGACCTCGGAACCGGCCTGGGTGAAGCGGAAGATGTTGTCGATGAAGAACAACACGTCCTGCTTCTTCACATCGCGGAAGTACTCCGCCATGGTCAGACCGGCCAGGGCCACGCGCAGACGGGTGCCCGGGGGCTCGTCCATCTGGCCGAAGACCAGCGCGGTCTTGTCGAGAACGCCGGCCTCCTCCATCTCGTCCATGAGGTCGTTGCCCTCACGGGTGCGCTCGCCGACACCGGCGAACACGGAGACACCCTCGTGCAGCTTCGCCACACGCATGATCATTTCCTGGATCAGAACGGTCTTGCCGACACCGGCACCACCGAACAGACCGATCTTGCCGCCCTTGACGTACGGGGTCAGCAGGTCGACGACCTTCAGGCCGGTCTCGAACATCTCGGTCTTCGACTCGAGCTGGTCGAACGCCGGGGCCTTGCGGTGGATCGCCCAACGCTCGGTGACCTGCGAAGCGGCCTCCGGGTCGTTCAGGATCTCGCCGAGGGTGTTGAACACCTTGCCCTGGGTGATGTCGCCGACCGGGACGGTGATGCCCTCACCGGTGTCGACCACCGGGGCCTGGCGGACCAGACCGTCGGTGGGCTGCATGGAGATCGCACGGACCTGGCCC
This sequence comes from Streptomyces diastatochromogenes, assembly GCA_001418405.1. Lineage (GTDB taxonomy): Bacteria > Actinomycetota > Actinomycetes > Streptomycetales > Streptomycetaceae > Streptomyces > Streptomyces albulus_C. The sequence goes on from LIQL01000190.1 coordinate 6,282, forward strand.
TCGCCGAGGTGCTGCGCGACCTCCAGGGTCAGCGTCCGCTTCTCGCCCGGGTTGGCCGGGTCGTCGACCTGGACGTGCAGCGCGTTGTAGATCTCCGGCATCGCGTCGACGGGGAACTCCACGTCGACGACCGGGCCGATGACCCGGGCGACGCGGCCCGTGGCAGCGGCCGTCTCAACAGTGGTGGTCATAGTTGTCAGTCACTCCCCGCGGTCGCGTCGGCCAGTGCGGCACTGCCGCCGACGATCTCGCTGATTTCCTGGGTGATTTCGGCCTGTCGGGCCGCGTTGGCAAGCCGCGAGAGCGACTTGATGATCTCTTCTGCGTTGTCGGTCGCCGACTTCATCGCGCGCCGCGTGGCGGCGTGCTTGGAGGCGGCGGCCTGCAGGAGCGCGTTGTAGATCCGCGACTCGACGTACCGCGGCAGCAGGGCGTCCAGGACGTCCTCGGCCGACGGCTCGAAGTCGAACAGCGGGAGGACCTCGCCCTTGGGCGCGTCCTCCGACTCCGCCGTCTTGTCGAGGCTGAGCGGCAGCAGACGGTTGTCGATCGCCGTCTGCGTCATCATCGAGACGAACTCGGTGTAGACGATGTGGAGTTCGTCCACGCCGCCCTCGGCGGTGTCCTGCTGGACGGCCGTGATGAGCGGTGCCGCGACCGTCTTCGCGTCCGCGTACGTCGGGCTGTCGGTGAAGCCGGTCCACGCTTCCACGACCTTGCGCTCGCGGAAGTTGTAGTACGACACGCCCTTGCGGCCGACGATGTAGACGTCGACCTCCTTGCCCTCGGCCTTGAGCCGCTCGGTGAGCAGGTCCGCGGCCTTGATGACGTTGGAGGAGTAGCCACCGGCCAGACCGCGGTCGCTCGTGATGAGCAACAGCGCGGCGCGGGCCGGCTTGGCCGCCTCGGTAGTCAGCGGGTGCTGGGTGTTCGAGCCCGTGGCAACCGCCGTCACCGCGCGGGTCAGTTCACTCGCGTACGGCGTCGATGCCGCCACCTGGCGCTGCGCCTTGACGACGCGCGAGGCGGCGATCATCTCCATCGCCTTGGTGATCTTCTTGGTCGCGGTGACGGAACGGATGCGACGCTTGTAGACCCGGAGCTTGGCTCCCATGGATCAGGTCCCTTCCGTCGTCACTTGCCGGTGCCGGCCGGGGCGTCCTCGCCGAGCAGCTTGCCGTCCGAGGTCTCGAACTGCCGCTTGAAGCCGTCGATGGCCTCGGACACCGCACCGATGGTGTCGTCCGACATCTTCGCGCCCTCGCGGATGCTGGTCAGGAGGTCCTTCTTCTCCCGGTGGAGGTAGTCGAGGAGCTCCCGCTCGAAGCGGCGGATGTCCTCGACCGGGACGTCGTCCATCTTGCCGTTGGTGCCGGCCCAGATGGAGACGACCTGGTCCTCGACCGAGTACGGGGCGTACTGGGCCTGCTTGAGCAGCTCGGTCATGCGCTTGCCGCGCTCCAGCTGCGCCTTGGAGGCCGCGTCCAGGTCGGAACCGAAGGCGGCGAACGCCTCCAGCTCGCGGTACTGGGCGAGGTCCACGCGGAGCCGGCCGGAGACCTGGCGCATGGCCTTGTGCTGCGCGGAACCACCGACGCGGGAGACCGAGATACCGACGTTGAGCGCCGGACGCTGGTTCGCGTTGAAGAGGTCCGACTCCAGGAAGCACTGGCCGTCGGTGATGGAGATGACGTTGGTCGGAATGAACGCCGACACGTCGTTCGCCTTGGTCTCGACGATCGGCAGACCGGTCATCGAACCGGCGCCCATCTCGTCGGAGAGCTTGGCGCAGCGCTCCAGCAGACGCGAGTGCAGGTAGAAGACGTCACCCGGGTAGGCCTCACGGCCCGGCGGGCGGCGCAGCAGCAGGGACACGGCGCGGTAGGCGTCGGCCTGCTTCGAGAGGTCGTCGAAGACGATCAGGACGTGCTTGCCCTGGTACATCCAGTGCTGACCGATGGCCGAACCGGTGTACGGGGCCAGGTACTTGAAGCCCGCCGGGTCGGACGCCGGGGCGGCGACGATGGTGGTGTACTCCAGCGCACCGTTCTCCTCCAGCGCGCGGCGCACCGACGCGATGGTGGAGCCCTTCTGGCCGATGGCGACGTAGATGCAGCGGACCTGCTTCTTCGGGTCGCCGGAGCGCCAGTTGTCGCGCTGGTTGATGATCGTGTCGACGGCCAGGGCGGTCTTGCCGGTCTGACGGTCACCGATGACCAGCTGACGCTGGCCGCGGCCGATCGGCGTCATGGCGTCGACGCCCTTGTAGCCGGTGGCCATCGGCTCGTGGACGGACTTGCGCTGCATGACCGTGGGGGCCTGCAGTTCCAGGGCACGACGGCCCTCGGTCTCGATCTCGCCGAGGCCGTCGATCGGGTTGCCCAGCGGGTCGACGACGCGGCCGAGGTAGCCCTCGCCCACGGCGACCGAGAGCACCTCACCGGTGCGCTGCACCGGCTGGCCCTGCTCGATGCCGCTGAACTCACCGAGGATGACCGCACCGATCTCGCGCTCTTCCAGGTTCAGCGCAAGACCGAGCGTGCCGTCCTCGAACTTCAGCAGTTCGTTCGCCATCGCCGAGGGCAGGCCCTCGACGTGCGCGATGCCGTCACCGGCATCGCTGACCGTGCCGACCTCTTCGCGCGAGGCCGCGTCCGGCTTGTACGCCTGGACGAAGTTCTCCAGCGCGTCCCGGATCTCCTCCGGCCGGATCGTGAGCTCCGCCATCTGGGTTCCCTGCTCTCCTTGTTGGGCCCGAAGTTACTTGCGGCTGTCCGGGGGCTCGTCCCCCGGCGTCTTCCGCTTACGGCCCAACTCGGGCCGCCGTCGTGCTTGTGCTGTTCTCCCGGAGCGTCGTCCGGACCACGGCCGGACCTGTCGGTCCGGCGGGTCCGGGGTGCGGCCGCCGGGTGTGCAGCTCTTGAGTTGGTGGCTGGGTCAGCCGGCCATCCGCCGAGACACCTCGTCGAGGCGCTCCACGATGGTCCCGTTGATGACCTCGTCGCCGATCCGGACCTGCACACCACCGAGGACCTCGGGGTCCACGTCGACGTTCAGGTGGATCTGCCGGCCGTACAGCTGGGCCAGCGCGGCGCCGAGGCGCTGCCGCTGTCCGTCGCTGAGCGGCACCGCGGAGGTGACCACCGCGACCATCCGGTCGCGGCGGGCCGCCGCCAGCTTGGAGAGGGCGTCGAGCCCCGCCTCCAGGCTACGGCCCCGCGGCTGCGCGACAAGACGGATGACCAGCCGCTCGGTGACCGGATTGGCCCGGCCGCCCAGCAGCGAGTGCAGCAGTTCCGTCTTGGCGGACACCGTCGCCTTCTGGTCGGTCAGCGCACGGCGGAGCTCACCGTTGGACGCGATGATCCGGCCGAACCGGAACAGCTCGTCCTCGACGTCGTCCAGTCGGTCGGCCCGCTGGGCCGCGACGAGGTCGGCGCTGTGGGCCAGCTCCTCGACCGCGTCCGACAGGTCGCGCGAACGCGACCAGCGGTCCCGGACCATGCCGGTGAACAGGTCGAGGGTGGCCTCGCCGACCTGTCCGCCGAGCAGCCGGCGGGCCAGCTCGGCCCGCGCCTCGCCGGACTGCGCCGGGTCGGTGAGGACCCGGCGCAACGACACCTCACGGTCGAGCAGAGCGGTGACGGCAGCCAGCTCCTCGGCGAGCTTCGCCGCGTCGACGGACGCGTTGTCCGTCAGCGCGTTGAACTGCTCGCGTGCGGAGGAGAGTGCCTCGCGGCTCGCTCCGTTCATCGGCCGGCCTCAGCCTTCGTCGCGTCCGACGCCGCCTTCGCCTCGAGCTCGTCGAGGAAGCGGTCGATGGTCCGGCTCTGCCGGGCGTGGTCCTCAAGGGACTCGCCGACGAGCTTGCCGGCCAGTTCGGTGGCGAGGGTGCCCACGTCCTGGCGCAGCGACTGCGCAGCCGCCTTGCGGTCCGCCTCGATCTGGGCGTGACCGGCGGCGATGATCTCCTCACGCTGCCGCTGGCCCTCGGCGCGCATCTCGGCGATGAGCGTCGCGCCCTGCTCCTGCGCCTCCTGGCGCAGGCGCGCGGCCTCGTGACGAGCGTCGGCGAGCTGGGCCCGGTAGTCCGCGAGAACCTGCTGGGCCTCGGCCTGAGTCGCCTCGGCATCCTCGATCCGGCCTTCGATCTGCGCCCGACGCTCGTCCAGAACCTTGTTGATGTTCGGGAGGAGCTTCTTGGCGAGGAAGCCGAAGACGATGAAGAAAGCGATCAGGCCGATGACCAGCTCTGGAATCGGCGGGACGAGGGGGTTCTCAGGAACCTCCGCCGCCAAGTTGACCAGGGCGTTCACATCAGTGCCTTCCGTCTGGATGGGTAGTCGATGCGGCTTCGGTTTACTTGTAGACGAAGCCCATGACGATGCCGATCAGGGCGAGCGCCTCACAGAAGGCGAAGCCCATGATCTGGTTGGTGCGGATCAGGCCGGCGGCCTCGGGCTGGCGGGCCAGGGCCTGGGTGCCGTTACCGAAGATGATGCCGACGCCGACGCCGGGGCCGATGGCCGCGAGGCCGTAACCGATGGCGGCGACGTTGCCGACGACCGTGGTCTTCGCGGAGTCGCCGGCGGCGGCGAGGTGGTTGACCATCTCGAGAGCAGCGGACATGCCGTTACTTCCTTCTCGTTTCACGTACCGGTGGGGGTTGGCCACCGGACAGCTATTGGGGTGGGAGGCGGGGTGCTCAGTGGTGCTCGGCGAGCGCGCCCTGGACGTAGTTGCAGGCCAGAAGGACGAAGACGTACGCCTGGACGGCCTGGATGAACAGCTCGAAGGCCGTCATCAGGAGGGTCATGATGAACGAGGCACCGGCGTAGACGAAGCCGACCCCGTTCAGCAGGTACCAGCTGGCGATGGTGAACATCAGGATCAGCAGGTGGCCCGCGAACATGTTCGCGAAGAGACGCACCGCGTGGGTGAACGGCCGGATGATCAGGTTCGAGAAGAGCTCGATGACCATGAGCAGCGGCAGGACCCAGCCGAGCGACTTGTCGTAGCCGGTGAAGTTCTTGAAGGCGCCGACGAAGCCGTGCTTCTTGAAGGTGAGGAAGACCCACAGGATGTAGACGATCCCCGCGAGACCCGCCGGGAAGGCGATCACCGATGTCACCGGGAAGGCGGCGACGGGGATGATCGACCAGATGTTCATGATCCAGACGAAGAAGAACAGCGAGACCATGAAGGGGACGTACTTCTCCCCCTCCTTCTTGCCCAGCGCGTCGTAGACGAGACCGCGGCGCACGAAGTCATAACCCGCCTCGCCGATCAACTGGAGCTTTCCGGGCACGACCTTCGCCCGGCCGAATGCAGCCCAGAAGAACCACACAACAACGACCGTGCTGAGCAGAGCCAGCAGCATCGGCTTGTTGAACTCGAAGCCGCCGATGGTGAAGAGCGGCTCGAAGACGAAGTTATGAAGCCCGGGGGCATCAAAGCCGCACCCGGAAAAGATGTGGCAATCGGTCTCGAAGGCGAGCATCGTTTCAGCACTCACCGCGAGCTCCTTCAGCGTGGCGCATGGGTACGGCAACCTCGTTGTGTCGGCGCGGCGTTGAACCACGGAGCGGCACTGGACTGGTGTTACGGATTAGGGGGCGGCTGGTCGACACAAGGCCGGACCTGGGCATCGGCCGCGAGAACTTCCCGTTCCTACGCGTGGACTCCGGGAGCTCAGCCGCCTGCGCCATCAGCGCCGCAGTTGGCACCGGACGATAGCAGGCCCGCCTGAGGCCATTTATCTCGGCCCTACGTGTCACGTCGGCGACCCCGCCGTCTCCGCCTTCTTGCCCTCCGCGGAGTCGGGGTCCACGTACAGAATCTTCGCCTTCATGTGACCGCGCGTCTGAGCGGCGATCCACACGAGGGTGGCAGCGAGCAGAGTGAGCGCAAATGCCTTGGTGTCGAAGAGGTTTGTGTCCTTGAAGGCGATGAGGAACACCGCCACGAACAGGATCTGCACGGTGTACAGCAGCAGCCCCATCATCTGGAACAACTGCGGAAGCTTTTTCGCGGTCTGCTGCAGGACGATGAGTCCTGCGCCCATCACCAGCACCACCAGCACGGTGCCGACGACGGCGCCGATCGCTCCCGTCGCACCCGCGATCGCCCCGCTCACGGCAACGGCGATGGCGCCGGCGGCAACGGTGGGCACAGCGGCGTGGAGGAGTAGTCGGGCGTCATTCGACTGCATGGTGGCGCTCCGGCAATGGGTGGGGGTGGTGTCGTCAGGGACGAGCGTAGACCCGGCCTGAGGAAGAACCTGAGGCCAATGGACCGTCGCACTACGGTCCTTCGGCTCTATCGCCGGGTTTCGTGAACGGTATCACAAACTATTTGATGAGGTCTTTACCTGGTTCGTGTGGATCCTGTCACACGTGAGAGTGACGCCGCCCATAAGTGCACTGACAGGCCGTCGATTGTCTGGTATGGGGTCAACCATCCCGATTCTTACGGCACGTTCGAGCGACGATGAAGCGCCTCAACGGTGACTCCCCGCCCTCCGGCGGTCCACGAAGCGTGACCGGTCGCCGATGGCCGTGGCCCCGTGGATCCCGGCCGGAATCGGCGTCCGACGCTCCTCTCCGGCCGCCTCGTCGACCGCACCGTCCGCGGGCCCCTCCCCCGCCGCCGCGGTCGCCGAGAGCGGCTCGCGGACGACCCTGCGGTAGCGCGGCGGGACCAGCCGCTGGGCCCACAGCGGGGCCCGCGGGGTGAAGCGCGGCAGCAGGAGCAGCACCAGGCCGACCGCGCTGAGCAGCACGATCCCCAGGACGATCCACATGCTCGCGTCGTTCGCCGAGTACGCCACCGCACCGAACGCGATCAGCGCCGACCAGAAGTACATGATCAGCACCGCACGGCTGTGGGAATGGCCGATCTCCAGCAGTCGGTGGTGCAGGTGCCCGCGGTCCGCGGCGAACGGCGACTGGCCCTTCCAGGTCCGTCGCACAATGGCCAGAATCAGGTCCGCGACCGGCACCGCGATGATCGTCAGCGGCAGCAGCAGCGGGATGTAGACCGGCACCATCGCGTGGGTCGCCTCGCGCAGACCGCCCGCCTTCTGGTTGAGCAGGTCCGGGTCGACCTGGCCGGTCAGCGAGACCGCACCGGCCGCCATCACCAGGCCGATCAGCATCGAGCCGGAGTCGCCCATGAAGATCCGCGCGGGGTGCATGTTGTGCGGCAGGAAGCCCAGGCACATGCCCATCAGGACGACCGAGAACAGGGTGGCGGGCGCGGCCGCCTCGATGCCGTAACCGAACCAGAGCCGGTACGTGTACATGAAGAACGCGGCCGCGGCGATGCAGACCATGCCGGACGCCAGACCGTCCAGGCCGTCCACGAAGTTCACCGCGTTGATGGTGATGACGACCAGCGCGACGGTCAGCAGCGTGCCCTGCATCGGCGTCAGCGCGACGGTGCCGATGCCGGGGACCGGAAGGTAGAGGATCGTCAGGCCCTGGAGGACCATCACGCCGGCGGCGATCATCTGGCCGCCCAGCTTGACCAGCGCGTCCACGCCCCACTTGTCGTCCAGGACGCCGAGGATCCAGATCAGCGCGGCGCCGGACAGCAGCGCCCGCGGCTCGTTGGTCTCGAAGACGCTCTTGAGGTTGGTCAGGTGCGCGGCCACCAGGAGTCCCGCGCACAACCCGCCGAACATCGCGATCCCGCCAAGCCGTGGAGTCGGCTCGCGGTGCACGTCACGGGCGCGGATCTCCGGCACCGCTCCGGCCGCGATCGCGAACTTCCGCACCGGGCCGGTCAGCAGGTAGGTCACCGCGGCAGTGACGCACAGCGTCAGCAGGTATTCACGCACGGGCTGCCCCATCGAGATAGCTGGCCATCACAGCCCCACACCTTATGCGCGTCCGACCCCAGGCCGTGAATACGGGGAACACCAGCAAGGACGCCCACCTGCCCGCGAACGGTTCCGGAACCCGCCCGAACCCGTCCGGACCCGGACGACTGCCGTTCAGTCCTGAGCCGGATACGGCGGGAACCGACCGACCAGACCGGCGACCGCGGCCCGCACCGCGCCGTCCTCCCGCAGCGCCGCCCCGATCAGCTCGGCGATCCGGCGCATCTCGGCCTCGGTCATCCCCTGCGTCGTCACCGCGGCGGTGCCCAGTCGGATGCCGGTCGGGCAGGGGCCGGCCGCCGCGGGCGCCCCGGCACGCGGCAGCGCGCAGGTGTCCAGCACGATGCCGGCGGCGGCCAGCCGGCCGCGGGCGGTGCGCGCGTCCACGCCGAGCGGACCGGTGTCCGCGGTGATCAGGTGGGTGTCGGTGCCGCCCGTGGTGAGGACCAGACCCTGTTCGGCCAGCGCCTGCGCCAGCACCCGGGCGTTGGCGATGACCTGATGGGCGTAGGCCCGGAAGGCCGGCCGGGCGGCCTCCGCGAACGCCACCGCCTTCGCCGCAACCGCGTTCATCTGGGCGCCTCCCTGGGTGAACGGGAACACCGCACGGTCGATGCGCTCCGCCAACCGCCCCCGGCACAGGATCATCCCGCCGCGCGGCCCGCGCAGCACCTTGTGCGTGGTCGCGCACACCACGTCGGCGTACGGCACCGGGCTGGGCGCCGTCCGTCCGGCGATCAGCCCCATCGGGTGCGCCACGTCGGCGATCAGGTAGGCGCCGGTCTCGTCGGCGATGTCGCGGAACTCCGCGTAGTCGATGTGCCGCGGATAGGAGATCGAGCCGCAGACCAGGGCCTTGGGTCGTCGTTCGCGGGCCAGGGCGCGGATCGCGTCGTAGTCCAGCAGCCCGCTGGCCGCGTCGACGCCGTAGCCCACGAAGTCGAACCACCGGCCGGAGAAGTTGGCCGGCGAACCGTGCGTGAGGTGCCCGCCGTGCGGCAGGGACATCGCCAGGACGGTGTCCCCGGGGCGCAGCAGGGCGGCGTAGGCGGCCAGCACCGCGGACGATCCGGAGTGCGGCTGGACGTTGGCGTGTTCGGCGCCGAAGAGGGCCTTCGCGCGTTCCACCGCGATCCGCTCGGCGAGGTCGACGATCTCGCAGCCGCCGTGGTGCCGGGCGCCGGGATAGCCCTCGGCGTACTTGTTGCTCAACGGCGACCCGAGGGCGGCCAGGACCGCGGGGGAGGCGAAGTTCTCGGCGGCGATGAGCTGGAGCCCGTCGCTCTGCCGGGCGCTCTCCGCGAGCAGCACGCCGGCGATCTCCGGGTCCTGCCGCAGCAGCGCCGCGAAGTCCGGGGAGCCGGGCGGTCGGGTGACGTCGTCGCGGGCGGCGGTGGTCGCCTGCTGCTGTGCGGTTTCGGCCGCCGCGGCCATGCGGGGCTCGGCGGCCGCGGTGCGGTCGGCGGAGGACGTACGGCGGGATGACGCGGTGGTGGCGGGCATCGCTGGCTCCGGGCCTCGTACGGGACCAGGGGCACGTCGTCTCGTGCCCCCAGGGCCCGTCCGAACCCTCATCGCCCGGGCAGGGCCCAATCCCAATGTAGGCGCGGCAGGGGGATCGGGCGCGGCGGGCGGGGCATCGGGGTCCCGGAGCCGGCCCACGGGCCGCAGAGGGGCCGTCAGGGCCGTTCCCCGGGCCGTTGCGGTGCGCGGGGCCGTCCCCGGCGCTCCGCGGGGCGTTACGCCGGCGCCGGGACGCCGGTCAGCGCCGTGACCACCGGATCGAGCGCGCGGTTGATCTCGTCACCGATGGAGCGGAAGAACGTGATCGGGGCGCCGTAGGGGTCGTAGACCTCGTCGGACTCCGGGTTGGGGGCCAGCAGCCAGCCGCGCAGCGCGGCGGCCGCGCCGACCAGGGCCCGGGCGCGCTCGACCAGCCCGCCGTCGGGCAGGTCCGGGTCGGGCGCCGGCAAGGTGGCCGGATCTATGGCGCGAACCAGGCGGTTGAACTCCTTCAGCGTGAAGGTCCGCAGCCCGGCGGAGTGCCCCATCGAGATGACCTGGGCCCGGTGGTCGCGGGTGGCGGTGAGCACCAGGTCGGCCCGGATGACGTGCTCGTCGAGCAGTTCACGGCCGATGAAGCCGACCGGGTCCGCGCCGTAGTCGGCGAGCACGGTGGCGGCGTGCGTCTCCATGGGGGCGCCCTCGTGGCCCCAGGTGCCCGCGCTCTCCACCAGGAGGCCGCAGCCGCGGACGTCGCCGAGCCGCTCCTCCAGGGCGTGCCGGTGCAGCCGTTCGGTGATCGGCGAGCGGCAGACGTTGCCGGTGCTGACGTGGAGGATGCGAAAACAGGCCGTGGGGTCCGCCGGGACGGACCCGAAGTCGTCGCCTGGTCCCGCTATGCCACGCCCCGGGGGCGGCATCAATTCGCCACCTCGAGCTCGGGGACGACCTTGCGCAGCTCCTCGGCGCTCAGCGCGCCCGCGCGCAGCAGCACCGGCACCTTGCCGGTGACGTCCACGATGGACGACGGCACGGCGGCGGGCGTCGGGCCGGCGTCCAGGTAGACGGAGACCGAGTCGCCGAGCATCTCCTGGGCGGCGTCGCAGTCCTGCGGTGACGGGTGGCCGGTGAGGTTGGCGCTGGAGACCGCCATCGGACCGAACTCGTTGAGCAGCTCGATCGCGACCGGGTGCAACGGCATCCGCACGGCGACCGTGCCGCGGGTCTCGCCCAGGTCCCAGGTCAGCGACGGCTGGTGCTTGGCGACGAGGGTGAGCGCCCCCGGCCAGAACGCGTCGACGAGTTCCCATGCCTGTTCGGAGAACTCGGTGACCAGGCCGTGCAGGGTGTTGGGGGACCCGACCAGCACCGGGGAGGGCATTCCCCGGCCGCGGCCCTTGGCCTCCAGCAGGTCGCCGACGGCCTCCGGGCTGAAGGCGTCCGCGCCGATGCCGTAGACGGTGTCGGTCGGCAGCACGACCAGCTCGCCGCGGCGGACGGCAGAGGCGGCCTCACGCAGGCCGGTCGCGCGGTCGGTCGCGTCGCTGCAGTCGTATCGCCGTGCCATTAGCGGTCCTCCTCGTGCGGAACGGTTACGCGGAACGAAAACTGCGGATGCATCGGGTGCATCGGCGCCGGAGCGGAGCGGTTCATGGCGTCGCCCGACGCGCGGTGGCGAAGCGGGGCCGCTTGTTGAGGTCGGGGTGGTCGGCCGCGTCCGCCCAGCCCAGTTCCTCGTTGAAGATCCACGGCACCTGACCGCCCTGGGTGTCTGCGTGCTCGACGACGACCACGCCGCCCGGCCGCAGCAGACGGTGTGCGGTCCGCTCGATGCCCCGGATGGTGTCCAGGCCGTCCTCGCCGGAGAACAGCGCCAGCTCCGGGTCGTGGTCCCGCGCCTCGGGGGCCACGTACTCCCACTCGGTGAGCGGGATGTACGGCGGGTTGGAGATCACCAGGTCGACCTGCCCGTCCAGTTCGGGAAGCGCGGTGAGCGCGTCGCCGTGGTGGAGAACGACGCGGGACCCCTCGACGTTCTTGCGGGCGTACCCCAGCGCCTCCTCGGAGAGCTCCACGGCGTGCACCCGCGACCGCGGGACCTCCTGCGCCAGGGCGAGTGCGATCGCCCCGGAGCCGGTGCAGAGGTCGACGATCAGGGGTTCGACGACGTCCATGGCGCGCACCGCGTCTATGGCCCAGCCGACCACCGACTCGGTCTCCGGACGGGGCACGAACACCCCCGGCCCGACGGCGAGTTCGAGGTAGCGGAAGAACGCCCGGCCGGTGATGTGCTGGAGGGGTTCGCGCGCCTCGCGGCGGGCGATGGCCTCCCAGTAGCGGGCGTCGAAGTCCGCGTCGGGGACCGTGTGCAGCTGGCTGCGCTTGACGCCGTGCACGTGCGCGGCCAACTCCTCCGCGTCGAAGCGCGGTGAGGGCACGCCGGCGTCGGCTAGCCGCTGGGTGGCCTGGGCCACCTCCGCGAGCAGCAGGTTCACTGGTCCTCCAGCCGATCCGTCCTGGGTCTTGCGGTCTTACTGTGCGGCGGCGAGCTTCGCCGCCGCGTCGGCGTCGACGCACGCCTGGATGACCGGGTCCAGCTCGCCGTCGAGCACCTGGTCCAAGTTGTACGCCTTGAAGCCCACCCGGTGGTCCGAGATGCGGTTCTCCGGGAAGTTGTACGTGCGGATGCGCTCCGAGCGGTCGACGGTGCGCACCTGGCTGCGCCGGGCGTCCGAGGCTTCCCGCTCCGCCTCCTCCTGGGCCGCGGCCAGCAGCCGCGAGCGGAGGATGCGCATCGCCTGCTCCTTGTTCTGGAGCTGGCTCTTCTCGTTCTGGCAGGAGACCACGATGCCGGTGGGCAGGTGCGTGATGCGGACCGCTGAGTCGGTGGTGTTGACCGACTGGCCGCCCGGCCCCGAGGAGCGGTAGACGTCGATCCGCAGGTCGTTGGCGACGATCTCGACCTCGACCTCCTCGGCCTCCGGCGTGACCAGCACGCCGGCCGCGGAGGTGTGGATCCGGCCCTGCGACTCGGTGGCGGGGACCCGCTGGACGCGGTGCACCCCGCCCTCGTACTTCAGCCGCGCCCAGACGCCCTGTCCCGGCTCGGTGGCACCGCCGCCGCCCTTGGTCTTCACCGCGACCTGGACGTCCTTGTAGCCGCCGAGGTCGGACTCGTTGGCGTCGAGGATCTCGGTCTTCCAACCGGCCCGCTCCGCGTACCGCAGGTACATCCGCAGCAGGTCGCCGGCGAACAGCGCCGACTCCTCGCCGCCCTCACCCGCCTTGACCTCCAGGATGACGTCCTTGTCGTCGCTGGGGTCGCGCGGGACGAGCAGCAGCCGCAACTTCTCGGTGAGCTCCTCGCGCTGGGCGTCGAGCTCCTTGACCTCGGCTGCGAAGTCCGGGTCGTCCTGGCTGAGCTCGCGGGCGGTCTCGATGTCCTCGCCGGTCCGCTTCCAGTCCCGGTACGTGGTGATGATCGGGGTCAGCTCCGCGTAGCGCTTGTTGAGCCGCATGGCCTCGCGCTGGTCCGCGTGGACCGCGGGGTCGGCCAGCCGCTTTTCGAGGTCGGCGTGCTCGCCGACAAGTTCTTCGACCGCCTCGAACATCGTGTGTTCCTCTGCTGACTGCTGGTGTGGCTTCGCGGGGTGGCTGTGCCCCGTTGCCGCGGTGCGGCGGGCCGGCCCCTCGGCCGGAGGGCAGAGGGTACGGACGACAAAGACGCCGGTCCGGTCCCCCTTGTCCAGGGGCGACCGGAGGCCGGCGCCTTGCGGGTCGCTACTTCTTGGCGGCCTGGGCGGACTTGCCGAAGCGGGCCTCGAAGCGGGCCACGCGGCCGCCCGTGTCCATGATCTTCTGCTTGCCCGTGTAGAACGGGTGGCACTCGGAGCAGATGTCGGCGCGGATGGTGCCGCCGGCAACGGTGCTACGGGTGGTGAACGACGCGCCACAGGTGCAGCTGACCTGGGTCTCGACGTACTCCGGGTGGATGTCGCGCTTCAAGGGATTCTCCTAGGTTCGGGAGTGCACCGGGTCGTGGCGCGGATTGCGTCACGTGAACCGGGGCCGACGGTCCAGTCTGCCAGGACTGGCCGTATCTCCCAAAACCGGGGTACGGCCACCGCTATTCCCGGGCGGCTCGTGGGCGCCGACGGCTACTTCACGTAGTTGGACGTGCCGCCCTTGTCACCCGCGGAGCCCTTGATGGCGGCCTTGGGTATGGCCTGGTCGTGGCGGAGTGCGTCCCAGACCTTGCGGCCCTGGGTGGTGAGCGGCAGCACCCGGTCGGGGTTGACCGGGTCGTAGGTCACCGGGAGCGTCACCATGTCGATGTGGTCGGCAGAGATCCCGCCGAGTTCCTTGGCCAGGCCGGTCAGCGCGGTGACCGAGTCGAGGTCGGTGTCGGTGGTGACGGCCTTGGTGGCGGTGTCGGCGATGTCGTAGAGCTTGGCCGGGTTGGAGAGCACCCCGACGCTGCGGACCTGCTTCATCAGCGCCTTGATGAAGGTCTGCTGGAGCTGGATCCGACCGAGGTCGCTGCCGTCGCCGCCGGGGACGCCGTGCCGGGTGCGGACCAGGCCGAGGGCGTCCTCCCCGTTGAGCGTGTGCTTGCCGGGCTGGAGGTGGAGGTGGCTGTACTTGTCGTCGATCGCCTTGGTGGTGGTGATGTCCACCCCGCCCAGCGCGTCGATGAGCTTCTTGAAGCCGGTGAAGTCGACCTCGACGAAGTGGTCCATGCGGATGCCGCTCATCGACTCGACGGTCTTGACGGCGCAGGCCGGGCCGCCGACCTCGAAGGCGGTGTTGAACATCGCCCGCTGCTGCCCGGGGACGTTCCGCCCGCCCTGGGTGCAGTCGGGCCGGGTGACCAGGGTGTCCCGCGGGATGCTGACGACGCTGGCCTTCTGGTGGCCCTTGTAGACGTGCACCACCATCGCGGTGTCGGAGCGCGCCCCGCCCTCGTCCTTGCCGTAGGAGGCGTTCTTGCCGGCCCTGGAGTCGGACCCCATGACGAGGATGTCCATCGAGCCGTTGTCGGGGTTCTTCGGACGGTTCGCGCCGAGGGCGGCGTTGATGTCGACGCCCGTGAGGTTGCCGTTGAACTTGAAGTAGAGGTACCCGAGTCCGGCGCCGCCGAGCAGGACGACACCGACCAGCGCGCACAGCGTGCGGGTCAGGACGCGGTGGCGCCGGCTCGGGGCCTTGCGCCGCTGGCCGGTGGCACGCAGGGAGCGGCCTCGGCCGCCGGCCTGCTGCTCGGTCCCGTCGCTCTGCGCCATCTGTTCCTCAGTCCTTCGTCGGTCGACTGCACGTGGCCGTCCCCCTGCCGCACGCAGTTGAGTGCTCTGTCAGACGGGAGGCTGTCCGGAAGGGTTGCACAGCGGGTCATGAGCGTCTTCTTAGAAAGTCGCCCCGCCCGACCGCTGCGCGTGGCCACCGGGGCGGCTCTCACCAGGACTTTCGTCCCGGTGCACGGCTCGGAGGAAACTGCGTACGCGGTACGGATCTGTGCGAAAGGTCTCAAGCGGGGCACCTCGCGGCGCGGCGCGGGTCACACCCGGGCGCCCGGCGGCGGCGCGGAACGCACCGGGCCCCCTCACCCGGGTGGTGAGGGGGCCCGATCGTGCGTGCGGCGCGGCCGCGGGCGTCAGTCGTTGCCGTTGCCCGTGGTCGGCGTCGTCTTCTGGATCTGGAGCAGGAACTCCGCGTTGGACTTCGTCTGCTTCATCTTGTCCAGCAGCAGTTCGATGGCCTGCTGCTGGTCCAGGGCGTGCAGCACCCGGCGCAGCTTCCAGACGATGGCCAGCTCGTCGCTGCCCATCAGGATCTCCTCCTTGCGGGTGCTGGACGCGTCGACGTCCACCGCGGGGAAGATGCGCTTGTCGGAGAGCTTGCGGTCGAGCTTGAGCTCCAGGTTGCCGGTGCCCTTGAACTCCTCGAAGATCACCTCGTCCATCCGCGAGCCGGTCTCGACCAGCGCGGTGGCCAGGATGGTCAGCGAACCGCCGTCCTCGATGTTGCGCGCGGCACCGAAGAAGCGCTTCGGCGGGTAGAGCGCGGTCGAGTCGACACCACCGGACAGGATGCGGCCGGAGGCGGGCGCCGCGAGGTTGTACGCGCGGCCCAGGCGGGTGATGGAGTCCAGCAGGACGACCACGTCGTGGCCCAGCTCGACCAGGCGCTTGGCGCGCTCGATGGCGAGTTCGGCGACGGTGGTGTGGTCCTCGGCCGGGCGGTCGAAGGTCGAGGAGATGACCTCGCCCTTGACCGACCGCTGCATGTCGGTGACCTCTTCCGGACGCTCGTCGACGAGGACGACCATCAGGTGGCACTCGGGGTTGTTGCGGGTGATCGAGTTGGCGATCGCCTGCATGATCATGGTCTTGCCGGTCTTCGGCGGAGCCACGATCAGACCGCGCTGGCCCTTGCCGATCGGCGTCACCAGGTCGATGATCCGGGTCGTCAGGCCGCCCGACTCGCCCTCCAGGCGCAGTCGCTCCTGCGGGTAAAGGGGCGTCAGCTTCCCGAACTCCGCACGCTGGCGGCCCTGTTCGGGCGCCATGCTGTTGACGCTGTCCAGGCGCACCAGCGCGTTGAACTTCTCGCGCCGCTCGCCGTCCTTGGGCTGACGGACCGCACCGGTGACGTGGTCACCCTTGCGCAGGCCGTTCTTGCGGACCTGGGCGAGCGAGACGTACACGTCGTTCGGACCGGGCAGGTAGCCGGAGGTCCGGATGAACGCGTAGTTGTCGAGGATGTCGAGGATGCCCGCGACGGGGATCAGCACATCGTCGTCGGAGACCTGCGGCTCGTTGGCGAACTCCTCGCGGCCACGGCGTCCGCGGCGGTCGCGGTAACGACCGCGCCGGCCGCGCCGACCGCCCTCGAAGTCCTCCTCGTCGGCCTCCCGGCGGTCCCGCTGGCGGTTGCCGCCCTGGCCGCCGCCGTCGCCCGCGTCGCCCTTGCGACGGTCGCCGCGGTCACGGTCACGGTCCCGGTCGCGCCGACCGCGTTCGCCCTTCTGGCCGCGGTCCTGACGGTCCCCGCGCTCCTGGCGGTCGCCGCCCTTGGCGGTCCGGCCCTCGCCGCTCTCCTGCGGAGCGGTCGCGGTGTCGGTACGGGCCTCGGTCTTGACCGCGGTGGCGGCCTCGGCCTTGGCGTCGGTGCGGACGTCGGCGTCCGGGCTGCCCGCGGGGGCGGTGGCCCGACGGCGACGACGCTCACCGGCCGGCGCCTCGTCGCTGACCGGCTGGCCCGGGATGTCGATCTGCTGCTGGGTGCCCGCCTTCTCCGTGGCCTTGGTGGACTTGGCCTTCTCGGACTTGGCGGCCGACTCGGCACCGTCCTCGCCGGTGCGGGCCTTGGAGGTCGTGCGGCGCTTGGGCTTGGTCTCGGCGTCGGTGGGCGCGTCGGCCTTGGCGGCAGTCCCGGAGCCGGCGCCCTGGCGCTCCTTGATGACCTCGATCAGCTGGCTCTTGCGCATCCGCGCGGTGCCCTTGATACCGAGGCCGGAGGCAACCTGCTGCAGCTCGGCCAGGACCATGCCCTCAAGGCCGGTGCCGGAACGGCGGCGTCGCGTGGTGGCAGGCGCGGCGGGAGCGTCCGTGGCGGGCGTGGTGGCACTGCCATCGGTGCGCGCGCCCATCAGATCGGTGGTGTCGCTCACGAAGGGTCCTTCCCTGGAGCGGGCGTCGGCCTGTCTGGCTCGGCGACCGGTTGTGCTGTCCGGCTGGGTCCTTGGTCTAACGGACCGGGCCGGGGCGGTGGTCCCGCCGGATACGGCGGAAAGATCAATTCATGGCTCCGGCGTGAAGATCTGGGGTCTGACTGTTGTCGACACGCCGATTCCGGAGCGTGCTCACTTCTGCTCAGGACAAAAGCTCCAAGCAGTTTGGGAGGCTCCCGGAAGAAAGTGGTCCCGACGGGGGACACGAAGCACCGCGCCACACTGGCGTCGAGTACTGACTTGAGGTTAACACTACCGGATCCAACAAACATTCCCCCTCTCTAGACCGGCAATCGTCGATCACTCGGTGTGATCACCCGGCGAGCGGCAGCACGCACGTGCCGGCCGCGTCGAGGGTCAGCCGGTTGGCCGCCCACCCCTCTCCCGCCAGTGCCGCGACCTTGTCGGCCGCCGCTTCTTCGACCAGTGCGAGCACCGTCGGGCCCGCACCGGAGATGACTGCGGGGACGCCGTCCGCGCGCAGTCGGTTCACCAGGCCCGTGCTCTCCGGCATCGCGGGGGCGCGGTATTCCTGGTGAAGTCGGTCCTCGGTCGCGGCGAGCAGCAGCTCGGGGCGCCTGGTCAGGGCCTCGACGAGCAGTGCGGCGCGACCGGCGTTGGCGGCGGCGTCCACGTGCGGGACGGTGCGCGGCAGCAGTCCGCGGGCGGTCTCGGTCAGTACCGGCTTTCCGGGCACGAAGACCACCGGAACGATGGAATCGGCCGGATCCATCCGGATCGCCCGGGCGTTGCCGGTGTCCATCCAGGCGAGGGTGAAGCCCCCGAGCAGGCAGGCGGCGACGTTGTCGGGGTGGCCCTCGATCTCGGTGGCGAGTTCCAACAAGGCGGCGTCGTCGAGCTTCTGCTCGCCGCCTATCGTCACGGCGCGGGCCGCGACGATCCCGGCGCAGATGGCGGCCGAGGAGGAGCCCAGACCACGGCCGTGCGGAATGCGGTTGGCGCAGACGATCTCCAACCCGCGCGGCTGCCCGCCGAGCAGGTCGAAGGCGGTGCGCATGGCGCGTACGAGCAGGTGGCTCTCGTCGCGCGGGAGCGTGTCGGCCCCCTCGCCGGCGATGTCGACGTGCAGACCGGAGTCGGCGACGCGCACCACGACGTCGTCGTACAGACCCAGGGAAAGTCCCAGGGCATCGAAGCCGGGGCCGAGATTGGCGCTGGTAGCGGGGGTGCGCACCCGGACGGCGGCGGCGCGGAACGCGGGACCGGCCATCGCTCGATGACTCTCCTTGATTGATGCTGCGGTACTGCCCCCGAGCGCAGCGCTGTGGCACCGAGGCGCCCGGCCGGCTCGTTGGGGACTGTTCTGACCTGCCCTGCGCACCACTGCGTTATGCCGTGGGGAGGGGAGTTGGGTGCCAGCCTATCGAAGGAAGGTTCTGTCGCGACATAGGGCGCACAGGAGGCGCACGATGCGTGTCGCGCGCCACCCCATGCCCCAACGTCGCCTTTGCAGTGTTTGCCCGGACTTTGCGCCC
>LIQL01000190.1:24905-30893 GCA_001418405.1 Streptomyces diastatochromogenes
CCCCGTGCTGCCGCGCAGGTCCCGGAGGGGGCCGGGACGGTCAGCCGAGGCCGAGGCGCTCGGCGGCGGCGTCGGCGTCGATCGGGACCGTGACGGGCTGCGGCGCACCGGCCACCGCCCAGTCCGGGTCCTTGAGGCCGTTGCCGGTGACCGTGCAGACGATCCGCTGGCCGGGGTCGACCTTGCCCTCTTCGGCGGCCTTGAGCAGACCGGCGACCGAGGCGGCCGAGGCGGGCTCCACGAAGACACCCTCCTTCGCGGCCAACAGGCGGTAGGCAGCGAGGATTTGACGGTCCGTCACGTCGTCGATGAGGCCGCCGGACTCGTCTCGGGCGCGCTCGGCGAACTCCCACGAGGCGGGGTTGCCGATCCGGATCGCGGTGGCGATGGTGTGCGGGTCCTTGACGACCTCGCCGCGCACGATCGGGGCGCTGCCGGACGCCTGGAAGCCCCACATCCGCGGGGTGCGGGCGGCGATGCCGTCGGCCGCGTACTCGCGGTAGCCCTTCCAGTAGGCGGTGATGTTCCCGGCGTTGCCGACCGGCAGCACGTGGATGTCGGGGGCGTCACCGAGCATGTCGACGATCTCGAAGGCGGCGGTCTTCTGGCCCTCGATGCGCACCGGGTTGACGGAGTTCACAAGTGCGACCGGGTACTTCTCGGAGAGGCCCCGGGCCAGCGTCAGGCAGTCGTCGAAATTTCCGTCGACCTGGAGGATCTTGGCGCCGTGCACCAGCGCCTGGCCCATCTTGCCCAGCGCGATCTTGCCCTGCGGGACCAGCACCGCGCAGACCATCCCGGCCCGGACCGCGTACGCGGCGGCCGAGGCGGAGGTGTTGCCGGTGGAGGCGCAGATGACCGCCTTGGCGCCCTCCTCCTTGGCGCGGGTGATGGCCATCGTCATCCCGCGGTCCTTGAAGGAGCCGGTGGGGTTGGCACCCTCGACCTTGAGGTGCACCTCGCAGCCGGTGCGCTCGGACAGCACCTGGGCCGGCACGAGGGGCGTGCCGCCCTCGCGCAGGGTGACGACCTCGGTCGTGTCGCTGACCGGCAGCCGGTCGCGGTACTCCTCGATGATTCCGCGCCACTGACCGTTCGCAGTGGTGACGGTGGAATTGGCAGACATGGGTTCCTTTACTCCCCTTCGACCCGCATGATGCTGACGACACCGCGGACGGTGTCCAGCTCGCGCAGTGCCCCGACCGTCGACGACAGGGCGGCGTCGGTCGCTCGGTGGGTGACGACGACGAGGTCCGCCTCGCCGTCCTTCCCCTGCTGACGGACCGTATCGATCGATACGCCGTGTTCGGCGAAGATCGTCGCGACCTGAGCCAGAACGCCCGGCTTGTCGGCCACGTCGAGACTGATGTGGTAGCGGGTGACGACCTCACCCATCGGGCTGACGGGCAGCGCCGTGTACGCCGACTCCCCCGGCCCGGTGGCCCCGGCGAGCTTGTTGCGGCAGACCGCCACGAGGTCGCCGAGGACCGCGGAGGCGGTCGGCGAGCCGCCCGCGCCCGGACCGTAGAACATCAGCTGACCGGCCGCGTCGGCCTCCACGAAGACCGCGTTGTACGCCTCGCGCACGGAGGCCAGCGGGTGCGTCAGCGGGATCATCGCCGGGTGGACCCGCGCGGTCACCGACGCGCCGTCCGCGGCCCGCTCGCAGATGGCGAGCAGCTTGACGGTGCAACCCATCCGCTTGGCGGAGGCGATGTCCGCGGCGGTGACCTCGGTCAGCCCCTCGCGGTGCACGTCGTCGATGGTGACGCGGGTGTGGAAGGCGATGCCGGCCAGGATCGCGGCCTTGGCGGCGGCGTCGAAGCCCTCGACGTCGGCGGTCGGGTCGGCCTCGGCGTAGCCCAGCGCGGTGGCCTCGTCCAGCGCCTCGCTGTAGCCGGCGCCGGTCGAGTCCATCTTGTCGAGGATGAAGTTCGTGGTGCCGTTGACGATGCCGAGGACGCGGTTGACCTTGTCGCCGGCCAGCGACTCGCGCAGCGGCCGGACCAGCGGGATCGCTCCGGCGACCGCCGCCTCGTAGTAGAGGTCGGCGTTGTGCTGCTCGGCCGCCGCGTGCAGTGCGGCACCGTCCGCCGCCACCAGCGCCTTGTTGGCCGACACCACGCTCGCGCCGTGCTCGAAGGCGGTGGTGATCAGCGCGCGGGCGGGCTCGATACCGCCGATCACCTCGATGACGACGTCGATGTCGCCGCGTTTGACGAGCGCGGTCGCATCGGTGGTGATCAGCTCGGCCGGGATCCCGTCCCGCACCCGCTCCGGGCGGCGGACGGCGATCCCGGCGAGCTCCACGGGCGCACCGATGCGGGCCGCGAGATCGTCGGCGTGCGTCGTCATGATGCGCGCCACCTCTGAGCCGACCACACCACAGCCCAGCAGCGCCACCTTCAGCGGACGCGTACGCATCATTCGACCTCGTCTTTTCTTCGATCCAGCGGTTTCATGCTCGGTCACGCACCAGTTTCCTGGTCATGCACCAGTCTCACGCACCGGACGGCGGTTTCTGCCGTTCGTCCGGATGCCGAGACATTTATTTCATCCGGGGCCCGGACCCGGCGATCCGCCCCTACCCGACATCCAACCGCAGGAGATCTTCCTCCGTCTCCCTGCGGACGATGACCCGGGCCGCACCGTCCTTGACCGCGACGACCGGCGGCCGCAGCGCGTGGTTGTAGTTGCTCGCCATCGACCGGCAGTACGCGCCGGTCGCCGGCACCGCCAGCAGGTCCCCCGGCGCCACGTCGGACGGCAGGAAGGCGTCCCGGACGACGATGTCCCCGCTCTCGCAGTGCTTGCCGACGACCCGCGAGAGCATCGGTTCGGCGTCCGAGGTGCGGGAGGCCAGCGACACGCTGTACTCCGCGTCGTACAGCGCCGTGCGGATGTTGTCCGACATCCCGCCGTCGACGGAGACGTACGTCCGCAGCCCCTCCAGTTCCTTGACCGTGCCGACCTCGTAGAGCGTGAAGGCGGTCGGGCCGACGATCGCCCGGCCCGGCTCGACCGAGATCCGCGGCGCCCGCAGCCCGGCCGCCTCGCACTCGCGGCCCACGATCTCGCGCAGCGCCCTGGCGATCTCGTGCGGTGCGCGGGGGTCGTCGTCGGAGGTGTACGCGATGCCCAGGCCGCCACCGAGGTCGATCTCCGGCAGCTCCACGCCGTGCTCGTCCCGCACCTCGGCGAGCAGCTGCACCACCCGCCGCGCGGAGACCTCGAAGCCGGCCATGTCGAAGATCTGCGAACCGATGTGGCTGTGGATCCCGATGAGTTCGAGACCGTCGAGCTTCAGTGCGCGCCGCACCGCCTCGGCGGCCTGTCCGCCGGCCAGCGCGATGCCGAACTTCTGGTCCTCGTGCGCGGTGGCGATGAACTCGTGGGTGTGCGCCTCGACGCCGACCGTGACCCGGATCTGCACCCGCTGGCGCTTGCCCAGCCGCTCGGCGACGTGCGCGACCCGTGCGATCTCCTGGAAGGAGTCGAGCACGATCCGGCCCACTCCGGCCTCGACGGCCCGGGTGATCTCCTCGGTGCTCTTGTTGTTGCCGTGCAGTGCGATCCGCTCGGCGGGCATCCCGGCGTCCAGCGCGGTGGCCAGCTCGCCGCCGGAGCAGACGTCGAGGTGGAGCCCCTCCTCGGCCAGCCAGCGCACGATGGCCCGGGACAGGAACGCCTTGCCCGCGTAGAAGACGTCGGCGTCCGGCCCGAACGCGTCCTTCCAGGACCGGCAGCGGGCCCGGAAGTCCTCCTCGTCCAGGAAGTACGCCGGCGTGCCGAACTCCTCGGCGAGCGCGGTCACGGCCAGCCCGCCGACCGTCACCGCACCGTCGGCGTTGCGCCGGACGGTACGGGACCAGATCTGCGGGTCGAGGGAGTTGAGATCGGCGGGCGGCCCGGCGTAGTGCCCGTCGGGCAGTACGTCGCCATGCCGGGGCCCTGCGGGATGCGCGGAACGGCTCATAACGGAAACGGTCCCCTCAAGATTGTTCAGAGGTGCTGATCGGGGCAGTCGTCGGCGCGCCCCGAGGGTGTTCGGACGCGTGCATCGGACATTTCCAGACTCAGGCGGATGTGGTTCAGACGTGTTCAGGAGCAGAGATGCCGAGCAGGCGCAGGCCGTTCCCCAACACCGTCCCCGTGGCTTCGGCGAGGGCCACCCGGGCACGGTGCACGGCCAAGGGTTTCTGCTCGCCGACGGGCAGCGGCCAGAACTCCTCCTGCCAGCGCAGATAGGCGTCCGCGGTGACCTCCAGATGGCGCACCACCCGGTCCGGCGCGCATCGCCGCGCGGCGGTCGCGACGACCGTCGGATACGCGGCGAGACGGCCCTCCAGCGCCTGGAGGACCTGTACGTCCCCGTGGCCGGCGTCGGCCGTCGTCACGTCCCCCGGCTCGCCGACGAACCCCAGCTCGCCGGCGTTGCGCACCATCGCGCGGGCCCGGGCGTGGGCGTACTGCACCCGGAACCGCGGGTTGTCCTCGTGCTGCACCGGCCGCTGCGGCGCCCGCACCGGATCGTGCGCCGCGGGCCTGAGCAGCACCCACCGCGCTTCGTCCGTGCCGAGCCGCGCCACCAGCCGGGCCAGTTCGTCCTCCTGGGCGTCCGCCGGCCGCTGCGGCTTCGCGGCGGCCCGACCGAGCCGGTCGAGCACCTCGCCCACCACGCTCGCCCGGGCCCGGGCCCAGTCCCCCGCGGGGGACGCCGGTGTCTCGACGATCCGCCCGGGTCCCGCGCCCGTCGCCGCCCCGCTCTCCGGGGCCTGGCCGTACCGCTCTCCCCGGGCCAGCACGTCCGCCACGAGCCCGGCCGACGCGCCGTCGCCCAACGTGAAGTTCAAGAAGCCCGGCCCGGCGATCTCGACCCGGGCGATCCCCGCACTGCCCGCCAGCCGCCGCCGCAGGATCTCGGCCACCTCGCGCGCGGGCCGACCGGCCTGCTGCGCGAGTTGCAGCGCCACGTTGGAGGCGTAGTCCCCGCACCCGGGGCGCGGCGGTGCCTGCACCACGATCCGCGCCGGCACGGGCACGGAGAGCTCCCGCTCCGCAACGGCACCGCGCACGGAGCGCAGGACGGTACGGGAGAGCTCGGCCGGGGTCACAGGACAAGCGTATGGGAGGAAGGGGGGAGCCACGCGAACGGGTTTCGCGTGGTGGACACCCGACGGCGTCCTGCGGCGCACGCGGCCCGCCGCCGAGCCCGCGAACCGCCGGGGCGAACCAGGCGCGATCCCCCTCGCCGGGCGCCCGCAATCGGCCTCAGCTCGCGGCCCGACCGCCCCCGCTGCCCGGCTCGCCGCGCTCCGCGCCGTCCCCGGAAACGCCGTCCGCCGACGCCCCACCACCCGCCGTGGACACGTCATCTCGTGATCCCGCACCGACGGCGCCGTTCTCCGCGCCACCGACACCGGCCCCCTCGGACGCGCCCCCGCACGCCTCACGCCCCGGGCACTCCCGCTGCTGCCGCCCCTCCCGCACCAGCATCCCCACCGTGCGCACCAACTCCGTCGGCTCGAACGGCTTGGCCAGGAAGGCGTCGATCCCCACCGACTGCCCGTTGTCCACCTCGCCCTGCGTACAGGCGCTGACGATGGCGATCGGGATGTCCCACGTCCGCGGGTCGGAACGCAGCCGCGCCGCGGTGTGCAGACCGCCCAGCCTCGGCATCATGACGTCCAGGGTCACCACGTCGGGTCTCACCCGGTGCACGACGTCCAGACACTCGGCACCATCAGCCGCGGTCACGACCTCGAAGCCCTCCAGCTCAAGGTTGACCCTGATCAACTGCCGGATCACCTTGTTGTCATCGACCACAAGGATCCGACCGGACAAGCCAGGCACACCTTGAGACTAGGTCTGCCCCTGCACCTGCGTCCCGGTTTTCCCCACTTCCGCCCCCGTGCGAGGGACCTTTCAACGACCACCTCCGACCCGCCCACGACATGCGGTAAGGGCGACCTTCCTTGCCCCCCGCCC
>LIQL01000191.1:0-317 GCA_001418405.1 Streptomyces diastatochromogenes
GGTCTACGGAACGGGGGTGAGCCGGCGGGGCTCGATGCGCTCCTCGACCGCCGAGTCGCCGTCCCGGGTGACGACGTAGGCGCCCTTGCCGGGGACTTCGGTCACCGCCTCGACCAGTTCGGTCCCGCGGTAGACCAAGCCCACGCCGTCGTCGGTGCAGTGGGCCACCGGCAAGGTGCCCTCCGCGACCAGCCGGTGCATCAACGGCCGGCGGCCCTCGTCGACGTCGTAGTGCACCCCGTTCCCGTACGGCAGGAGGCCGAGGCCGTTGGTCAGCGGGCGCAGCTCCGGGCCGAACGAGTCGGTCGCGCCGCCCT
>LIQL01000191.1:327-556 GCA_001418405.1 Streptomyces diastatochromogenes
GAACCAGCACAGGGACCCCGCGCTCACCCCGCTCAGCACGACCCCGGCCCGCCACGCGCGGCGCATGACGGCGTCCAGCCCGTGCACGCGCCACACGGCGAGGAGGTTCGCCACCGACCCGCCCATCACCCAGACGACGTCCTGATCGAGCACCGCGCCCTCGACGTCCTCCAGGTTGGGCATCGGGAACAGGTGCAGCGGCGTCAGGTCGAACCCGGCGACCCGGGCG
>LIQL01000191.1:593-31500 GCA_001418405.1 Streptomyces diastatochromogenes
TTGAACCGCACCATGGTGCGGCCGCCCGTCCGGTGGCCTCCGGAGGTGGCGAGGATGGTCGGATCCGGTGCTGTCATGGCCTCGACCCTATCGGTGCGGATCGGGGCGGGTCCCGTCGCCTCGGCCCCAACGGGGTTGTGACGCAAGCCGATCGGGCCCGTCGGCGCCGCCGGCCCGGGCTCGCCGGCGGCCGGCGGCCCCACCCTCGGAAAAGCACTGGCCGCCTGGTCGCGGATCGGGAGAGGGTGCGGATGTTCGTCCCGTACCGGGATCGGCGCGAGCGGAGGACGAGGGAACTGTGGGGACGGCGATGACGCTGACGGCGGGTGGCGACGTGCAGGTGACGCTGACGAAGGCGGGGCGGACCAAGGTGCGGTACCCCGCCACCGTCGTGGGCGACGACGGGGTGCGCGTCGTGGTGCGGGCGCCCTGGGGGCGGCCCACGGTCCGGGACTTCGGGTTCGTGCGGTTCGAGCCGGGCGACGTCTTCACCGAGCACTACTGGCGCGACCGCTGGTACGCGGTCAAGGAGGTGCGGGCCGCCGACGGCACGGTCAAGGGCTGGTACTGCGACGTGACGCGTCCCGCCGAGGTCGGCCCGGACGGCATCGTGATCGAGGACCTGGACCTCGACCTGTGGCAGTCGGCGGACGGTTCGACCGTGCTCCGCCTGGACGAGGACGAGTTCCGCCGGAGCGGCATCGAGGACCGTGATCCGGTCGCGGCCGCCCGGGCGCGGCAGGCCCTGGACGCGCTGGAGGAGCAGGCGCGCTGCGGACGGTTGTGCGCCCTGTGACCGTGGTGCGGCGGCCGGCCGGCGGGCCGCCGACTTGCGGATTCGGCGCGGCCGTGCCGCAGGCCGCCCGATCGGCGCCGTCGGCGGGCCGTGGCCCGGGTCGGGGGCGCAGCGATTGCCCGGTCGGCGGGCCGGGATCACAGTGGGGAGCAGAGCGGAAGGCGTGGGGGCGGTCTCACGGAGGAGTACCGCAATGGCTGAGGCACTCTCCCGCCGGGAGCGATTCCTCCTGGCACAGATGGAACAGGACCTGCGTGGGCAGGACGCGGAGCTGGACCGCCGCCTGACCACCATGCGGTGGGACGACGTCCCGCCCCCGCCGGTGCCGCCGCCCGACCGGCACGGCGGCTGCGCGGTCTCCCACCTGTTGGGCGTCGTGCTCACCGGCCTGCTGGGCGCGGCCCGCACGGCCGCCACGGTGGTGGCCGCCCCGGCCTGCACGACGGTCTGGGGGCTGATGCTCGCCTGCCTGGCCCGGCTCATGGGCCGGTGGGCGCGGCTGGGGAGCGCGGACCACGGCTGACCGCCGGCCGCCCCGTCCCGCAACGCGGACGGCCGGCGGGGACGGCGCCGTGACCGCGCCGCGGCCGGCGGGTCACCCCGACGCCCCGGCGCGTTGACGCGCTCACTTCATGCACGTGCGACAGCATGAGCGGCGGCTCCCGCGCTCCGGGAGCCCCGCGGACGGGACACTCCCAGGTCCCGTCCGCACCGGGTGGGTCAGGCGCGGAGATAGGCGAGGACCGCCAGGACCCGGCGGTGCCCCGGGCCGTCGAGGCGCAGGTCGAGCTTCTGGAAGATGTTGCTGACGTGCTTGTTGACCGCCGCCTCGGTGACGAACAGGGCGCGGGCGATGTCGGCGTTGGCGCGCCCCTCCGCCATGAGGGCGAGCACCTCGCGTTCACGGGGAGTGAGCTGTTGCAGGGGGTCGCGGCGCCGGTTCAGGAGTTGGCGCACGAGCTCGGGATCCACGACCGTCGCACCGCCGGCCACCCGGACCACCGCGTCGACGAACTCGCCGACGGCGCTGACCCGGTCCTTCAGCAGGTAGCCGACCCCGATGTCGCTGCCCAGGTCCAACAGGTGGGCGGCGTAGGACTGCTCGACGTACTGGCTCAGTACCAGGACCGGCAAGTCGGCGTGCTCGCGGCGCAGGGCGACGGCGGCGCGCAGTCCGTCGTCGGTGTTGTTCGGCGGCATGCGGATGTCGGTGACGACGATGTCCGGCCGGTGTGTCCGGGCCGCGGTCAGCAGCGCGTCCGCATCGCCGACGGCGGCGAGCACCCGGTGCCCGAAGCGGGTCAGCACGCAGACGAGGCCGTCCCGCATCAGCGGGGAGTCCTCGGCGAGCACGACGGTCAGCGACACGGCAACTCCACGTGCAACAAGGTGGGCCCGCCCGGCGGACTGGACAGGCGGAGCCTGCCGTTCGCCGCGGCGATGCGGTCGGCCAGCCCGATCAGGCCGGTGCCCGCCTCGGGGGCGGCCCCGCCGATGCCGTCGTCGCGGACGGACAACGTCAGGGTGTCGGTGTGCAGGCGGGCGTGCACCTCGGCCCGGGACGCCCGGCTGTGCTTGGTCGCGTTGGCCAGCGCCTCGGCGATCACGAAGTACGCCGTGGTCTCCACGGCGCGCGGCATCCGGTCGGGCAGCCGGACGTCGGCGGCGACGGGCAGGGCGGAACGGGCCGCGAGGTTCCCGACCGCCGCGGCCAGCCCGTGGTCGGTCAGTGCCTTGGGATGCACGCCCCGGCTGAGCTCGCGCAACTCCTCGACGGCAAGCGTCACTTGCTCCTGTGCCGTGGCGAGCTGCGCCGCCACCGGGGAGTCCGGCGCGGCGTCCAGGCGGGCCAGGCCGAGCAGCACGTTGAGGGAGACCAGCCGCTGCTGAGCGCCGTCGTGCAGGTCCCGTTCGATCCGGCGGCGCTCCGCGTCGAAGGCGTCGACCAGTCGGGCCCGGGAGGCCCGTACGTCGGTCAGCCGGCGGCCCAGTTCGCTGTCCCGCGGCTCCAACATCAACCGGGTGACCGCCGCCCGGGCGCCGGCCCAGGCCGTGATGGTGTACGGGGCGGCGGCCAACAGGCACAGGCCGACGACGGCGAGTGGCCAGGCACCGGGGTCGTCGGCCGGCGACGTCATCACCACCACCGGCAGGCCCAGGGCGAACGCCAGGACCAGGAGGTCCATCCACCACAGGGCGGTCGCCGACACCGCGGTGAAGCCGAGTTCGCGCCAGGTCGCCGGTTCCCGCAGCCGGGTGCGCACCCAGCCGCGCAGCCCCCCGCCCGGCTCGGGGGGCCGATGCGGATCCGGCACCGGGTCCAGGTCGACCAAGCGCAGCCGCCACCGCTCGAAGCGGGTCACGACGACACCGGACAGTGCGACGCCGAGCAGCAGCACCGCCCCCACCACCACGATCAGCGACACGACGCCCGCGGCCAGCGCGAGCACCAGCGTCACCGTGGCGACGGCACCGAAGGCGACGCCGGACAGCAGGTACGCCAACGACCGCCAGGGCCAGGCGGAGCGGAGCACCTTCAACGGACTCTGCCCGAGAGCCTGCCAGGCGGTTCGATGGCGCATCCCCCGACCCTAGCCAGTCGGTGATCATGGCGCGGTAGTGTCCGCACCACCCTTGAACTCCCGTGCGCACCACTGCGCGAGGGGCTCCGGGAACGGTGCACTGGGCGCCATGACGACCTTCACCGTTCCCGCCGGCGTCCGCCGCCGACTCGGGGCCCTGGCCGCCGCCCTCGCCCTGACGGCAATCACCGCGCATCCCGCCGCCGCCGCGCCGGCCGCGCCGCCCACCGCCTTGTCCCCGGCCTCGATCGACCGTTACGTACGGGACTACCTGGCGCGGACGAACCTGCCGGGCGCGGTGGTCGCCGTGACCAAGGGCGACCGGGTCGTGCACACCGCCGGATACGGACGCACCGCGGCCGGGCAGCCGATGACCGCGCGGACCCGGATGCCGGTGGCCTCGCTGTCGAAGTCCATGACCGCACTGGCCGTCATGCAACTGGTCGAGGCGGGCCGGATCGAGCTGGACCGGCCAGTCCACCGCTACCTGCCCGAATTCACCATGGCCGACCGGCGCGCCGAGGGCATCACCGTCCGGCAACTGCTCACCCAGACCTCCGGCATGGCGGACTCCGCCTATCCCGATCTGACCCGCGCCCAACCAGGAACCCTCAAGGAAGCGGTGGCGGCCCTGCGCGGGGCCCAGCTCGCCACCACACCGGGCACCACGTTCGCCTACCACAACCCCAACTACTTCGTCGCCGCCCGCCTGGTGGAGGTGGTGAGCGCAACGCCCTTCGCCGACTACCTCTCCCGCCACCTCTTCCAGCCGCTCGGCATGACGCACTCCACCTCCGTCAACACCACCGCCGACATGCCGGAACAGGCCCGCGGACACGTCCGCGCCTACGGCACCACGCTCGTCCTCCCGCACCCCCGCTGGTTCACCGCGGGCGGCCACGGTGTCGTCACCACCGCCGATGACCTCTCCCGCTGGCTGGTCTTCCAGAACGACCGCGGTGCCCCGGTCGGCGGCCACCGGATCGCCACCGCGGCCACCCTCGCCCTCACCCACACCCCGCCGGACGTGCCGAAGGACAGCTCCTACGCCATGGGCTGGCAGCGCAGCCGCGACGACGGCGGTCCCGAACAGATCCGCCACACCGGCGAGTTGCTGACCCACAACGCGATGGCGACCCTGCTGCCCGACAGCGGCATCGGCATCGCGGTCGTCACCAACACCGGCATGGTCTCCGGCGACGACGCGCCCCAACTCGCCGAGGGACTGATCGAACTGGCCGAGGGCAGGCCCCCCGAGGTGGCCGAACCGTTCTCGATGACGGCCGACTGGGTCCTGGCCGGCCTGACCCTGCTGGCCGCCGGCCTCGGCGTGCGCGGGGTGCTGCGCGCCGGCCGCTGGGGGCGGCGCACCGCGCAACGGTCGTGGTGGCGCGGAACGCTCCGGCTGCTGTCCTATGCCCTACCGATCCTTTTCCTCTTCCAACTGGCCACGTTGTTGGGCCTGTTGATGCATCGTTCGGGGACGCTGGAACAGGCCGCCTACGCCTGGCCCGCCCTCGCGGTCTGGGCGACGGCCGGCGCCCTGGCCGCCACCGCTGTCGTCGTCGCCCGGTTGCTCGCCCTGCGCGTGTACCGGCGGCGCCGCTGAACGGGCCCGTCGCCGTGGGGCGGGCGCGCGGGTTCGGTGCGCCCGGGCGGTCAGGGACGGGGAGCGGTCCGGACCTCGAAGCCGGCCAGTCCCGCCGGCTCCTCGTCCCGCACCTCGACCCCGGTCACGTGCGCGGCCGGTGGCCCTTGGCGGGCCCACTCGACCATCTGGGCGACGCCCTCCGGCGGCCCCTCGAAGACCGCCTCGACGTCCCCGTCGGGCAGGTTGCGCACCCACCCGGAGACACCGCGGGCAAGCGCGCTCTGGCGGCAGGAGTCCCTGAAGAAGACGCCCTGCACCCGTCCTGACACGATCACGTGCTTCCGCACCATGGGCAGGACTGTAGATCACGGGGCCCGGCCGGGGGACGACCTCCCGCGGCCGGCGTGCCCCTGTCCGGCGCCCGGGGCGCCGTCCGTCACTGCGCGGCGGCCGGCCGAACGTGTTTGACGTAGGCCGCGTCGAGGTCGCGGACCTCGACGGAGGCGTGCACCGTGCGGTCGGTCGCCGCGGACGTGTGGGCGCGCACCAGCTCCAGCACCGCCTCGGCCAGGCGGGTCTTGGTGTCCGTGCTGCGTCCCGGCAGGATGGCGAAGTCCACGTGGACGAGGGCCTGTTGGGGCTCGTCATGGGCGATGACGGCCTCGTCGGCGCAGCGGAACCGCGTCTTGCAGCTCTCGACGGTGATGCCGTCCACCGTCTCGGCGGCGAGGGCGTGCAGTGCGTGGGCGAAGCGGCGGGGGTCCAGGGCCTCGCGCAGCGACGCGTCGTGGTCGACCAGGATGTGCGGCATGGGGGTCTCCTCAGGAGCAGGGGGCGGCGGTGGCTGCGGGATGAAAGCTAACGGACGGCCCAGCCGCGGTCGCGGAGGGCCTCGGTGAGGGGGCGTGCCACGCCCGGGGCCACCTTGAGGCCGACGGAGTCGGCCGCGCTGCCGGCGCCGCGGCGGTCCGGGCGGTGCGGTGCCAGACCCGCCAGGTCCACGTCGTCCAGCTCCAACCGTGCCTCGTCCACGTCGTCCAGGAGTCGCGACAGCGGCCGGTCGTGGTCGCCCAGGGCGACCGAGAGCATGGTGTGCGGGCGGGACGCCGGGTCGTTGTACGGGGGCGTGATGCGCGCGCGGCCCTCGACGCCGCGCTGGAGGAGCGCGGTCAGGTCGGCCAGGGCCTCGGCGGTGGCCGCCGGGTCCGTGGCGGCGGTGGACAGCTGGGACAGCGCCTCGGCGGCGGCCGCCAGGTCCGCGCGGAGTTCGGTCAGGAGCGGGGCCAGGGCGGTGGCGTTGGCGGCGAGGATGTCGGCCCAGAGCGCGGCGTCGCCGGACGCGACGCGGGTGGCGTCGCGCATGCCGCGACCGGCGAGCCGGACCGCGTACTCCTCGCCCTCGCGCAGCCGACCGGCGGTGAGCGTCGCCATGAGGTGGGGGAGGTGCGAGACGAGGGCCACGGCGCGGTCGTGGTCCGGCGGTTCCAGCAGCGCCGGCACCGCTCCGCACAGCGACACCAGTTCCAGGGCCCGGTTGAGGGCGGCCTCGGTGGTGTCCGGCGTGGGGGTGAGCACCCAGTGGTGGTCCTGGAAGAGGTCGGCGCGGGCCGCGAGCGGGCCGGAGCGTTCGCGGCCCGCCAGCGGGTGGCCGCCCACCAACGTCGTGGTGTCGCAGCCGAGGGCCAGGCACTCGGCGTGCGGAAGGGCCTTGACGCTCGCCACGTCGGTGTAGACGCGGGCGAGCCCGGCCCGTTGGTGCTCGGCGAGGGCCCGGGCGGTGCGCCACGGGGGAACGGCGATGACCGCGATGTCCACCGGTTCCGGCGGGGGCCCGGGGGTGCCGGCGCCGCGTGCGACGGCTATCCGGACGCGGTCGGGATCGCGGTCGAGCAGATGCGTGGTGACTCCGCGGGCGGACAGGGCCAGGGCGATCGAGGTACCGATAAGACCGGTGCCGACGACTGCGGCGGTGTGCAAGGTGACGCTCCTCGGCCGTACGGGGGCGGACGGTGCGGGGTCCCGGGCCCGACCGGGACGGCGGACGGACGGGCCCGGGAGGGGCGTGCATGCGGCACGGGTGGTGCCGGTCGTGCCGGGTGGTGCCGCTACCGGTCGGCCGGGGCGGGTGCCGCGGGTTCCCCGGCCGGGGCCGGTCTGCCGGTCAGGCGCCGCAGCAGTGCCGGATTGGTGAGCATCACCGCGTTGCCGAGGAGGATCAGTGCCACGCCCGCCAGGTCCCGGCCGGTCCAGGTGAACTTCTCGAAGACCGTGGACAGCAGCAGCGCCACGATCGGGAAGAGCACCATCGCGTAGGCGGCGCGTTCGCCGCCGATCCGGCCGAGCAGGGTGAGGTACGCGCCGAAGCCCACCACCGAACCGAACACCGCGAGGTAGAGCAGCGAGCCGGTGTACTTCATGGTGGGTTGGAACAGCGCCCCGTGCCCGTAGAACGCGGCGAACGGGGCCATCAGCAGCGCCCCGTACGCCATGGCGTAGCCGGTGCCCTGGACCACCGGGACGCCCGCCGCCTGGGTCTTGCCGGAGACCACGTTGCCCAGGCAGAAGACCAGGGTGCCGACCACGGAGAGCGCGATGCCCTGGCCCGAACCGGAGGACAGGCCGAAGTGCTGGAACTCCGGCCAGAACACCGTGACGATCCCCAGCAGCCCGATGGCCCCGCCGACCAGCATCTTCGCCGTGATCGAACGCCGGAAGAAGACCCGTGCGAACACCATGTTCACCAGCAGCGACATGGCGAAGACGATCGAGACCAGTCCGGTGGTCAGGTACTGCTCGGCGAAGTAGAAGCAGACGAAGTTGGTGGAGAACATCAGCCCGCCCATGAGGACGAACTGACCGTGCACCCGCAGCGGATAGCGCATCGGCAGCCCGCGCAGCCGGGCCCAGGCCAGCAGGATGACGGCGGCCAGCGCGAAGCGGTACGCGATCGACGCCGTGGGGTGCACGTCCCCCAACTGCCCCTTGATGGCCAGCCAGGTGGAGCCCCAGATCAGCACCGTCACGACGTACAGGACGGCGTTCATCCGCACCTCCCTTCCAACAGGGCGACCAGCCGGCGGGCGCCCTCCGCCACTTGATCAGGCGTCAAGTAGCTCAGGGAGAGCCGTATTTGGTGACGTCCGCCGTCACCCTCGGGATAGAAGTAGCTCATCGGTGTCCAGATCACTCCGTGCTCGCGGGCGGACTCTTCCAACAGTGCATTGTCCGCCGGAACCGGGAGCGTCATGGTCAGGAAGAAGCCACCCGACGGCACGTTCCAGCTGATTCCGGCCGCCTCCCGCCGGGCGCGGGGGAGCAGCCGGTCCAGACTGTCCAGCAGGACCCGGAGATTGGACTGGTAGAAGTCCGCGGCCGGCTTGTTGGCCTCCCGCAGCCGGAAGTCGTGGCTGACCAGCATGCCGCCGATGACCGCCTGGCTGAGCGCCGGGGTGTTCACCGTCACCATGCCCTTGATCTTCGACAGTTCGTCGGCCAGCAGCGTGCGGGTGCCGTCCGGGGCCCGTACGTGCTGGTCGGCGACCACGTAGCCGACCCGGGCGCCGGGGAAGCAGGTCTTGGCGAACGAACCGAGGTAGACCACCCGCCGCCGCTCGTCCAGTGCCTTGAGCGTGGGCAGGCCGCTGCCCGTCGGGGTGAAGAACCCGTAGGGGTTGTCCTCCAGGACGAGCAGGTCCTCGGCCTCCGCCAGCTCCAACAGCCGCCGCCGCTCGGCGACCGGCAGACAGGTGCCGGTGGGGTTGGAGAAGTCCGGCACCACGTAGAACGCCCGCGGGCGCTTGCCGGCGGCCCGCAGTTCGGCGACCGTGCGCCGCAAGACGTCCGGATCACACCCCTCGGGACCCTCCGGCACGTGCACCGTCTCGATGTCCAGCAGCCGGGCCGCGCCGGTGATGCCCACGTAGCACGGCGAGGAGACCAACAGGACGTCCGACGGGTCGGCGAACAGGGCGCGCAGGACCAGGAACATGCCCTCCTGCGCGCCCACCGTGACGACCAGGGATTCCGGCTCGGCGGTGATGCCCTCGTCGTGCTGCAGGGCGCGCGCGACCAGTTCGTGGATCTGGCCGTTGGTGCGCCCGTACTGGAACAGCAGGGTACGGACCTGGTCGGGGGTGCAGCCCCGGTCCTCGACGAGGTACCGCTGGTAGGCGGCGAGGTAGTCGCCGATCCGCTCGACCTCGAAGAGCCCCTCGTAGGGGCGGCCGGGGCCGAAGGAGATCGCCTCCGGGTAGCGGGAGGTGACCTCGTTGAGGAAGTTCATCACCTCCATCAGCGGATCGGCGAGCGAGCCGTGCAGCGCGCGGCTCGGCAGTTCGATGGTGGGTGGATCCTGGCTCACCTGGCGTCCTCCCACAGGACCGGGCAGAAGTCCGGGTCGGTGTAGTCGGGGTTGCCGGCGGCGTCCTTCCGGACCAGCACGTCGTTGTTGTAGACGACCTGGCCGCCGTCGGACAGCTCGAAGGGACGCCACTGGTTGGTGCGGTCCTGGAGGTGCAGCGAGATGGCCCGGCGGGGCCGGTCGCTGACGTTGTAGCCGCTGCCGTGGTAGGTGCGGCAGTGGTGGAAGCTGATGT
Organism: Streptomyces diastatochromogenes; assembly: GCA_001418405.1. GTDB lineage: Bacteria > Actinomycetota > Actinomycetes > Streptomycetales > Streptomycetaceae > Streptomyces > Streptomyces albulus_C. The sequence goes on from LIQL01000191.1 coordinate 10,158, forward strand.
GCCCCTTGGGGATGGTGATGGGCACCTTGCGCACCTCCACGTTGTTGAAGGCGGCGTTCTCCGCGAGCATGTCCTCCAGTTCGGAGCGGTCGCGCTCGGCGAAGTGGCGGCTGGTGGAGTCGTCGTTGCCGGTCTCCTTCCAACGGTGGCTGCCGTCCACCATCGTGATGGTGCCCATCTCCTCACCACAGTCGTGGAACGGGATGAAGGCGGTCAGCATCTCGTCGGAGGAGCAGGTCTGCCAGTAGTGCCGGTCGAAGTGCCAGGGCACGATGTTGCGCTCGTCGTCCGCCCGCTGCGGCTTGTGGATCAGGGTGCTGTTCCACAGGCGTATCTGGCTGGTCCGCGAGATCAGGCCGGCGACCGCCGCGATGATCGGCTTGGCCAGGATCGAGCGGATGGTGTCGTCCTCGTAGAAGATGTAGTCGTTGTGCCGGTGCACGTCGCCCTTGTCCGGCTCCCAGTACGCCAGCCGCGGCGGTCGGGTGGGCAGGGTGCGGTCCCGGTGGCCGGCGTAGAAGCGGTCGGCCGCGGAGTCCAGCAGGTCGACCTCCTCGTCGGTGAGCAGCTTCTTCGACAGGTAGTAGCCGTGCTCCTGGAAGAACTGCACCTCCTCCTCGGTGGGCAGCAACTCCCGCTCGGCGGCGGTCAGCGGGAAACGGGCGTCGTCGATCGTCATGCCGGATCCTTCGTCTCGGTGGTGTGGGGTTGCGTGGGGATGGTCGGGTGGTGCGGCTGGCCCCCGGCGGGGCGCAGCAGATCGCGGGTGACGTCGCAGAGCCGGGGCCGACCGGTGAGTGCCATCGCCTCCTCCAACTCCGCCCGGAGGGTGGACAGCACCTGCGCCGCGCCGGGCTCGCCGTCGACCGCCAGGCCCCAGAGGACCGGCCGGCCGACCAGGACCGCGCGGGCCCCGAGCGCCAGTGCCTTGAGCACGTCCGTGCCGCGCCGGACGCCGCCGTCGACGAGGACCTCGCACCGGTCTCCGGCGGCCGCGACCACCTCCGGGAGAGCTTCCAACGCCGGTACGACGCCGTCGAGTTGACGCCCTCCGTGGGTGGACACGATCAGCCCCGCCACGCCCAGCCCGGCCGCCCGGTGGGCGTCCTCCGCGGTGAGCACGCCCTTGAGGACCAGCGGCAGGTCGGTCAGCGACCGGATCCACGCCAGGTCGTCCCAGGTGAACGCGGCGTCGTGGTGCCGGGCGGCGTGCCCGGCGAGCGAGGAGCCGCCGGCGCCGCCCTGGTGCAGCCCGGCCTCGTGGTCCCGGTCGAGATTGGCCGGGCGGATGTGCGGCGGCAGACGGAACCCGTTGCGCAGGTCGCGCTCCCGGCGGGCCATCCGCGGGGTGTCGACGGTGATCACCAGGGCCCGGTAGCCGGCGGCCTCGGCGCGCCGCACCAGCGACGCGGTGACCTCCCGGCGGCGCAGCACGTACAGCTGGAGCCACAGCGGTCCGGTGGCGGCCGCGGCGACGTCCTCCAGCGACGTGCTGGCGAAGGTGCTGGCGATGGTGAGTGCGCCCGCCGCGCCGGCCGCGCGGACGGTGGCGAGTTCGCCGTCCGGGTGCACCAGCTGGTGGTAGGCCATGGGCGCGATGCCCACGGGGAACGCCACCGGGTGGCCGAGCAGGGTGGTGGCCGGCTCGCAGTGGGACACGTCGACGAGGGCGCGAGGGCGCAACCGGTACCGGCCGTAGGCCGCGCGGTCCTCGTGCAGGGTCAGCTCGTCGCCGCTGCCGCCGGCGATGTAGTCCCACACCGACCGGTCGAGGCGGTCCCGGGCCGCGGACTCGTAGTCGCGAGGATTGAGCAGCAGGTCGGGCCGGGTCTCGGGGGAGGTGGTGGGCGCGGTCACCCGCCGGCCCTCGCCGCGGCACCCGCCGGTACGGCGCTGTCGGCGCGTTCCCGTTCGACGGCTTCGTAGAGGGCCTTGATGTTGCCGCTGCCGAAGGTGCGGGCGTCGAGCCGCTGGATCAGCTCGAAGAACACCGTGCGGCGGGCGTACGGGGAGCGGGTGAAGACCTGCACGAGCTGGCCCCACTCGTCCCGGTCGGCGAGCAGCCCCAGTTCCTGGAGGACGGCCGGGTCGACGCCCACCTCGATCCCGCGCTCGGCCAGCGAGGCGTAGTAGCCGGCCGGGGTGCTGAGCAACTCCACGCCGGAGCGGCGCAGTTCCCGGGCGGCGGTGACGATGTCGTCGGTGGCGTAGGCGACGTGCTGCACGCCGGGGCCGTCGAAGCCGTCGAGGAAGTCGTTGAGCTGGCCGCGGTCGCTGGTCGGGTCGGGCTCCACCATGGTGAAGGTGATGCCACGGGTCTCGTCCTGGACCACCTTGGACGCCATCGCCTGGCCGCCGACGACGATGTACTCGTCGTAGGTGTGCTTCAGGCCCAGCGCCCGGCCGTAGAAGTCGACCATGGTGTCGAGGGATCCGGCACGCAGGACGAAGGCCAGGTGGTCGACGGACCGCAACAGCCCGGCGTCGGCCGCACCGTCGTCGACGGGCAGATAACGCTGCGGCAGGAACGGGCCTGACGGATCGTCACGTTCGATGAAGGTGTGCACCAGGTCGTTGGTCGCGGCGATGGTGGCCCGGACGACCCGTCCGCCGGCGTCCTCGAAGGTCTCGGGCGCGGAGACCGGATCGGCGCCCGCGGCCACCGCACGGGCGAAGTCGCCGGCCGCGTCCGTCGACCGCAGGGCCACGTCCCGGATGCCGTCCCCGTGCTTGCGGACGAAGTGGGAGGCGGCGTGGTCGGCGTGCAGGGCCGAGGTGAGCACCAGGCGGACCCCGCCGTGGGCCAGGACGAGCGACCGGGCGCCGGCCAGTCCGGTGAGCGGGCCGGCCTCGGCCACCACCCGGAATCCGTAGGTGCTGCAGTAGTAGTGGGACGCCTGGTTGACGTCACCGACGAAGAACTCGACATGGTCGACGGAATGGGCGGTCACACTGGTCCAATCTCTCGAACTGAAGGGTGTGCGGGCGTACCGGCCGGCCGCGCCGCGGAACGCCGCGGGCGGGGGTGACGGTGCGGTCAAGGAGAGGGGGTCACGGGTGCCCCCGCCGCTTCGGCGAGGGCGCGGAAGACGTAACAGGCCGAGGTGGCGCCGGGATCCTGGTGCCCGATGCTGCGCAGCCCCAGGTACGCGGCGCGGCCCTTTCTGGCCTGCAGCGGGATGGTGGCGAGCATGCCGGTCTCGGCGGCGCGGGCCGCGGCGCGGGCGGCCGAGGCGAAGTCGCCGCCGGACTCCGCGGCCGCCCGGAAGGCGCTGACGGCGGGTGAACAGGCGTCGATCATGGTCTTGTCGCCGGGGACGGCCGCGCCGAGGCGCTGCATGGTGGCCAGCGCGGCGGTGAGCCCGGCCGCGAACCGGAGGGTGCCGACTTCCGGCGCGGTGCCGAGGGCGGCTCCCCAGGTGCGGAAGGCGCCCCCGTACAGGGGACCGGAGGCGCCTCCGACAACGGAGACGAGGGTGCTGCCCGCGGCCGCCAGGGCGGCGCCGGGGGAGGCCGGTGGTCGGGACGGGGCGTCGAGCGTGACGCGGACCGCGGCGAACCCGCGGGCCATGTTGGCCCCGTGGTCCCCGTCCCCGATGGCCGAGTCGAGGTCGATGAGGTGGTGCTGGTGCTGGTGCATGGCCGTGCTGACGCGCCGCAGCCAGTCGAGGACGAGGGAACTGTCCACCACGTCCGGACCGGGCACGTCGGCACGGCCCCGTAACGTCTCGGGCTCCCCCGCAGGCTCCCGCATGGCAGGCGCTCCTTCGATCCCCCGCGCCGCAGAGTTCCGCGGCTACTGGATTACCAACGCATTACCGAAAGGTGTTCGGCATTACCGAATGCCGATAGGAAGCAAAACCCAGCGACCCCGGCTGCGTCAAGGTTTTCCCGCACACGTGATCGCAGGCTTGACGGTCGTGGGGCGAAGCGCGGCCTGCGGAAGGCGGGTTGATGAAGCGGGGGTGACGTGGAGGTGCGGCGGCGGGGCGGGAGTCCGGCTGCGGCTCGCGCGCCGGTGCGGGCCCGTGAATCCCGCGGCGCTGAAGGGGGAGGGCGCCCGGCAACCTCAATCGCAGGCGTGCAGGCCGGCGTTGCGCGGGGCGCCGAGGTCCCGGGACAGGCTGCGGGCGGCCTCGCGCACCGCAATGGCGTGTTCCTGGCGGGTGCTTTCGGCCATGAGTCGCTCCACCGGACCCACCAGGCCCAGTCCACCGACCACTTCGCCGGTGCGGTCGAAGACCGGTGCCGCGATGCCCGCGTCGCCGAGCGTCAACTCGTTCTCGTCCACCGCGTAGCCGGTCTCGCGCACCCGGTCCAACTGGGCCTCCAGGCGCTCCGGATCGTCGAGGCTGAACCCGGTGACCCGCGGCAAGGCACCCGCCAGCAGTGCCCCACGGCCCGCTGCGGGCAGGAAGGCGGCGATCGCCTTGCCCAGCGCGCAGGCGTGCCAGGGCAGACTGGCCCCCGTCTCCAACACCTGCACCGCCCCGCCCGGGCGGAACGCGTGGTGCACCACCAGCACCTGGCCGTCGGTCAGGATGCCGGCCCAGACCGCGGCCTCGGACTGGGAGGCGAGCCGGTCGGCCCAGGTCACCGAACGGGTCCGCAACTCGTGCGAATCGAGATAGGCGTTGCCCAACGTCACCAGGCCCGGTCCCAGTTGGTACTTGCCGCTCTCCCGGTCCTGGACGACCAGGCCCTCCGCCTCCAGGGTGCGCAGCAGTGCGTGGGCGGTCGGCTTGGCGACGCCGACCCGGTCGGCCAGCTCCGTCACACCCAACCGCGGGGTCGCCGTGGCGAGTTCCCGCAGTACGTGGATCGCTCTGTGCACCGCCTGGACCATGAACCACTCCTCGGTCAGTATTGCTGAACAGCGTTCCGACCCATAGGGTCCTTGTTCATGACACCGCTGGTTGGCATCGTACTTGTGTCGCACCGTGCGGAAATCGCCCTGGGCGTACGGTCGCTGGCCACCGAGATGGCCGGCGGCGCGGTCACCGTGGTCGCGGCCGGCGGCACCGACGACGGCCGCACCGGAACGAGTTACGCCCGCGTGCTGGCCGCGCTCGACCGCGCCGCCACCGGCGCCGGCGTACTGGTCCTGCCGGACCTGGGCAGTTCGGTGCTCACCACCCGCCTGGTCCTGGACGAACACCCCGAGATCCACGCCGTGCTCGCCGACGCCCCGTTCGTCGAGGGCGCCGTGGTGGCGGCCGTCACCGCGGCGACCGGCGCCGCACTGCCCGCCGTCGCCCGGGCCGCGGAGGAGGCCCGGACCCTCAGCAAGTTCTGACCGCACGCGAGGCCCGGCGCCGGTTGCCCGAACGACCGGCCGCGGCCGCCGCCCCGGGCCGCGTTCCGACGGGCACACGATCCCGCTGCCGCACAGCCATAGACGACACCAATGGCCGCCATCGGAACTGCGTCATTGCCCCGCCGGCCGCCGTCGATCAAGGTGGAGGACATCGCCGCCCCGCCCGTGCCCCCGATCAGAATTGCGGACCGCCAGCCATGACCTCCTCGCACGCCGCGCAGTCCCGTCCCCGCACCGTCGTCTTCCGCGGCGTCCGGCTCCTCGGCGGGCCACCCGTCGACCTCACCGTCGTGGACGGCGTCGTCGACGCCGTGGTCGACGCCACCGGCGGTGCGGCCCCCGGGGCGGCGTCCGAGGTGGTGGAATGCGCCGGTCTGCTCGCGCTGCCCACGCTCGTCGACGCGCACATCCACCCCGACAAGACGACGTGGGGCGAGCCCTGGTACACCCGCCGTCGCCCCGCTCACGGGATCGCCGACCACGTGGCGCAGGACGTCGAACTCTCCCGGGCGCTGCCCACTCCGGTCGGCGTGCGGGCGCACCGGCTGATGGCCCACGCCGCGGCGTGCGGCACCCGCGCCATGCGCGCGCACGCCGATGTGGCACCCGCCTTCGGGCTTGAAGGGCTCGTCGGCATCGACGAGGCGCGCGCGGCCCTCGCCGGCGTCCTCGACGTCCAGACCGTCGGCTTCCCCCAGCACGGCCTGCGCCAGGCACCCGGTACCGACGCGCTGCTGGACGAGGCGGCTCGCAACGGCCTGATCGACCTGGTCGGCGGCATCGACCCGGCGGGCTTCGACGACAACCCCGAGCACCTCGACACCGTGTTCGGCCTGGCCGAGCGCCACCGCCTCGGGGTGGACGTCCACCTCCACGACCGCGGCGCCCGGGGCCTGGCCCCCCTGCGCGAGATCATCGCGCGCACCCGCGCCCTGGACATGGGCGGCCACGTCACCGTCAGTCACGTCTTCTGCCTGCCAGGACTTCAGCCGCGGGAACTCGACGAGCTGGCCGACGAACTCGCCACGGCGGGCGTCTCCTTGACCACGGTGGCCGCCGACTCGGGATCCGTGCTGCCGCACCGTCGACTGCGCGCGCACGGGGTGCGGGTCGGCATCGGCTCCGACGGCGTGCGCGACGCGTGGAGCCCCTTCGGCACCGGCGACATGCTGCACCGCGCGCACCTCCTCGGATACTGCACCGGCGCCCGACTCGACGAGGAACTCGACGCCTGTTACCTGGCCGCCGCGCACGACGGGGCCGAGCTCGTGGGGTTGCCGCGGGCCGACTTCACGCCCGGGGCGCCGGCCGACTTCCTCCTCGTCGACGGAGAGTGCCTGGCCCAGGCCGTGGTGGACGTGCCGCAGCGGCGGATGGTCGTCCGGGCCGGCCGGGTGGTCGCCCGCGACGGCGCCCTCTGCTGACCGGCCGGCCGGCGGCGCACCGGTCGACGCCGACCTGAACGGGGCGATGCCCCGCCGGGCGGGCCCTCCCGGGCGAACCGGCCACGCCGGCGGCGCGCGGTGTCCCAACGCAGCCCGGCCTCCCGGGCGACGCATGCCTGGGAGCGTCCACACGCGGCGTGCCGCACCCCCTGTGCAGGCACCCGCTGTCGGTGCTGGGCATGGCGGGCGAACCGATCGGTCGAAGCGGATCACGGCACCCCGCAGCCTGCCCCGCACGTCACCGTCCCAGCCCCCGCAAGGGCCTGTGCAAGAGGCCACTTGGGGCGGGAAAACGCAACTTCGACATGGCCCGCAGAGGCGGCTACCTTCACCTGGTCTTCGGTGGTCGCCCACGGTCACACGGGAGTTCCTTCAGGCTGAGCCACCCGCGACGGGACGCGGCGCTCACGCCCCACGAATCCTCGCCCCCGTGGGTAAGCCACCGAACCGGGACCACGCCAGGCACCCCCGACCAGGGAGAGACGCATGCCCCATCTTGCTCTGTACACATTCGGCGTCCTGAAGGCACCCCTCGCCGATCCCGCACCTCTCGCGCGCGAGTTCTACGACAGTGGTGCGTCCGTCTACCGGCAGATCAGTCAGCACCCCGGGTACCTCGCCCATGCTGAGGCGGCGGAAGGCGGCCGGGGCTCACACTTCGACCTGGACTGGGGTGCCTGGGGCGAGTTCGCCGTACCGGCCTGGTACGGCAAGGGCCGCACGGTGGAAACCATCGCCCTGGCCGCGACCCTCTCACTCTGGACCGACCTGCGCCCCGCCTTCGACGCCATCTACACCGGTGTGCACCGTGAGGCGCTGAACAGGCGTTACGACTGGTTCGAGCGGGCGGCACACCCGAACTACGTGTTCTGGTGGGTCTCCGACGGCGTGACACCCACCTGGCAGGACGGGGTCTCCACGCTGGAACGGCTCCACGACCACGGCCCCGCGCCGCACGCCTTCACCTTCCACCACGCGTTCGCCCCGGACGGAACTCCGACCAGGACCAAAGGCATCGGGCCGAAGAGCGACCAGGCTCGCTGACAAGGAAGCCTGAACGACTGGGTTCGCTGTCGAACGCCCTCCGGACCCTTCCTCATATTCCCTAACCTTCCCTATTGGAGTTGCCGATGGGGAAGGTTAGGGTATTTTCATGAGTGATCGTCTGTACTCCGTGGAGCAGGTGGCCGAGCGGTTGGGCCTGCACGTGCGCACCGTCCGCAACTACGTGCGCGACGGGCGGCTGCCCGCGGTCCGCATCGGCAAGCAGTACCGCATCGCGCACGCGGACCTGGAAGCCTTCACCGGCCGCCCGGTGCCCGCGTCGCACGACGAAGCGGTCAGCCGGGAGCGTCACTGCGAGGCGTCGAGCATCGTCGAGATCGAGGACATCGACACCGCGACGGCCGACCGGCTGGCCTCGCTCCTGATGTCCGCGGCCACCAGCCGCGGGCCGGGGGAGCGGCCGTTGCGGATCCAGACGGTCCACGACAAGGACCGGGCCCGGTTGAAGGTCGTCGTCCTGGGCGGACTGGCCGACACGGCCCGGCTGTTCGACTACATGGAGGGGGTACTCACATCGTGAGCACGAGCGAGGGAACGAGCACGGGGACGGGCGGCGGAACGAGCGCGCTGTACACGTCCGAGGCCGGCGCGGCGGAGATCCGGCGCCGCTACCAGGAGGCGCTGGACGCCTGGCCGGTGCCGGCCGAGCGGGTGCGGGTGCCGACCCGGCACGGCGAGACCTTCGTCGTCGTCTCCGGCCCCGAGGACGCCCCGCCCGTGGTGCTGCTGCACGGTTCGGGCGCCAACGCCACGATGTGGCGGGGCGACATCGCATCCTGGGCGCAACACTTCCGCACCTACGCCGTGGACGTCCTCGGCGAGCCCGGCCTGAGCGCGCCCAACCGGCTGCCGTTGGCTTCGGACGCGCACGCGCAGTGGTTGGACGACGTCTGGCGGGGGCTCGGCCTCACGGCCGCTGCGGTGGTCGGGACCTCCCTCGGCGGGTGGCTGGCGCTGGACTACGCCGACCGCCGCCCGGAGCGGGTGACGCGGTTGGCGGTGCTGTGCCCCGGTGGTGTGGGCCGGCAGAAGATGGGGTGGCTGTTCAAGGCCCTGCTGCTGCGGGCCTTCGGTCGCCGGGGGATGCTCCGTTCGGTGCGTGCGGGGACGGGCATCAAGGACCCCGCGCTCCAGCCCGTCCTCGACACCGTGGTCCTCACCTTCACCCACTTCAAGGCGCGGACCGAGCGGCTGCCGGTCTTCCCCGACGAGGCGCTGAGCCGGCTGGGCGGTCCGGTGCTGGTGATCACCGGGGATCAGGACGCCCTGTTCGACGCGGCGGAGACCGCTCGGCGGATGCGCCGCTGCGTCCCGCGGGCCACGGTCCACCTGCTGCCCGGCGTCGGCCATGCGATCTTCGGCCAGACAGAGGTGATCCGGGACTTCCTGCGGGACTGAACTGGCCGTCGTCGTCAACGGCACTGTGGGAGAGGTGAGTTGGGGGCGGTCGGTGTGGTGCCGGTGAGGGGCGGAGCCGGCGTCCGAGCAGGGGTGTGCCGGCGCCCGGTCATGCGCCCCCTGCGCCCCCGCGCACCCCGCGAGGCTCTCTGGACGGCCCCCAGGCCGGGCCCTAGCGTCACGCGTCGTGACTAGCATCCCGCAGGCTCCTGACATCCTGTCGGCACAGTTCGCGACCGACCCCTACCCGGCGTACCGGGTGCTGCGCGAGCACTATCCGCTGCTGCACCACGAGGGCACGGGCAGCTATCTGCTCTCCCGCTACGACGACGTGGAACGGGCCTTCCGCGAACCGGTGTTCACCAGCGACAACTACATCTGGCAACTGGAACCGGCGCACGGCGGACGCACCCTGCCGCAGCTCAGCGGCCGCGAACACGCCGTGCGCCGGGCCCTGGTGGCCCCCGCCTTCCGCGGCCGGGAACTGCGCGAGACGTTCCAGCCCCTCATCGAGCGGAACGCCCGCGAACTGATCGACGCCTTCCGCGACGACGACGAAGTGGACCTGGTGGCACAGTTCGCCACCCGGCTCCCCATCAACGTGATCGTCGACATGCTCGGACTGGACCGGGCCGACCACGACCGCTTCCACGACTGGTACACCGCGGTCGTCGGCTTCATCGCCAACCTCGCCCAGGACCCCGCGATCGCGGACGCCGGGCGCCGCGCTGGGGAGGAACTCGCCGCCTACCTCCACCCGATCATCCAGGAACGGCGCGCCGCACCCGGCGACGACCTGCTCTCGCGGTTGTGCACCGCCGAGGTCGAAGGCGTCCGGATGACCGACCAGGACATCACCGCGTTCGTGAGCCTGCTGCTGTCCGCGGGCGGCGAGACCACGGACAAGGCCATCGCCCTGGTCGTCCGCAACCTCCTCGCCCACCCCGAACAACTCGCCGCGGTCCGCGCCGACCGCTCCCTGGTGCCCGCCGCCTTCGCCGAGACGCTGCGCCACACCCCGCCGGTACAGATGATCATGCGGCAGCCCGCCGAGGACGTCACCGTCAGCGGGGGCACCGTGCCCGCCGGGGCCACCGTCACCTGCCTGATCGGCGCGGCCAACCGCGACGCCGACCGCTACGCCCACCCCGACGCCTTCGACATCCTCCGCTCCGACCTCACCCCGGACACCGCCTTCAGCGCCGCCGCACGGCACATCGCCTTCGGCCTCGGCCGGCACTTCTGCGTGGGCGCCCTGCTGGCCAAGGCCGAAGTCGAGACCAGCGTCAACCAACTCCTCGACGCCTTCCCCGACTTGGCGTTTGCCGACGGCGTGGCACCGCCCGACGCGGGCGTGTTCACCCGCGGACCGCGGCAGCTGCGGCTGCGCCTGCGCGACCGCGAGCGCTGAACGACCCCGTTGCACGCGGGCCGGCCGTACCCCCGACGCCGCGGAGGATCACGCCTCCGCGGCGCGGGCGTCCGCCCAGGGATCCACCGGGACCACCCCGGTCACCCGGCCCCGCGGATCCAGCAGCCGCCCCATCAGCTTGGTCTGCCGCAGGACCACCGAACGGTCCCGCAGGACCAGCTGCGGCAACCGCTCCCCGAGCTGCGTCTCCAGCCGTTGGACGTCGGCCACGGTGTGCAGCCACACCGTGAACAGCAGGTTCTGCGGACCGGTCACCGAGGAGCACAGCCGGACCTCGGGAAGCGTCAGCAGCACCCGCACCGCCTCCGGCAACCGCTCCGCGGGCACGCTCGCCCACAAGGTCGCGGAGACCGGCCACTCGGTCAGTTCGCGCGCCACCTCACAGCGCAGCGCCAGATCGTGATCGGTGAGCAGCCGCCCGACCCGGCGCCGGACGGTGGGCGCGCTCAGCCCGACCGCCCGGCCCAGGGTGACCGCGCTCGCCCGGCCGTCCCGCGACAGCTCGGGCAACAGCGCCCGGTCGGGACCGTCGAGGGAGACCGCGGCACCGGTGCGCGGCGGAGGCGCGGCGGTGGTCCGCAACTGCTCGCCCTGGGCGGCGGTCAGCGCCCGCAGCCGCCACCGGCTGCCCTCGCCGTAGAGGCGGGTGGCGATCCCCGCACGGGTGGCGGTCACCCCCGGCAGGGTCGCGATGGTGCCGAGCAGCAGCGCGGAGAGTTCGCCGAGGCCGGGCACGAAGACGGTGATGAGCAGGTCCCGTCCGCCCGCCATGTGCTCGACGGTCGCGACCTGCGGGACGTCGGCGAGCGCCCGGGCGGCCGCGTCCACACTGCCCGACCGGCAGTCGATCTCGATGAACGCGGTGACCAGCCGCTCCAAGAGGCGGCGGCCCGGATAGCCGGTCACCCAGGCCAGCCCCGAGCGCTCCAACCGGCTCCAGCGGCGGGCCGCGGTGACCGGGTCGATGTCGAGGACCGGTGCCACGGTCTGCCAGGACGCCCGCGGCGAGATCTGCAGCGCATGGACCAGCCGCGCGTCGAGACCACTGAGGACACCGGTTTCCTGCATGGGGGCCGCCTTGCTGTGTCTTTCCTGCATTCCCAAGGTATTCCGTTTGCCCCGGTCACGGCGCTGAGCAGCATGTCCTCCCAGCCGGGCAGGCCGCCCGGCACGGACGGTCCGGGGATGTCCCGGGTCCCGTGGGGAAAGAGGTTCGCGATGACTCCAGCGGTCGCAAGCGGCGGAACGCAGACCGGAAGGGGCAGCACCCCAAGCACCGGCGAGGACGTCCGCAAGGGCCGCCGCGCGCTGCTCGCGGCGACCGTCGGCGGCGTCGTCGAATCCTTCGACTGGACGCTCTACGCGGTGCTGGCCCCGTTCTTCGCCGCGCAGGTGTTCCCCGGCGACGACCCCGTGACCCAGCTGCTCGGCGCCTACCTCGGCTTCGCGGTCGGCTTCGTCGTCCGGCCGCTCGGCTCGTACCTGATGGGCCGGATCGCCGACGCCCGCGGCCGCCGCTTCGGCCTGACGCTCAGCATGGCCGTGATCTCGGCGGCGAGCGTGCTGATCGCACTCCTCCCGACGGCCGCGACGATCGGCGCGGCGGCACCCGTGCTGCTGGTGGGGCTGCGCCTCGTCCAGGGCCTGTCGATGGGCGGCGAGAACCCCAGCGCCGCCGCGTACGTCACCGAGACCGCGCCGCGCTCCGTGCGGTTCCTCTACAGCGCCCTCTCCTACTCCGGCGTGATCATCGGCAACATCCTCTCCTTCGGCGTGCTGACGCTGCTGCTCACCACCCTCGGCAAGGACGGCGTCACCGGCGGCGGCTGGCGGGTCGGCTTCCTGGTGGCGGCCGTGCTGGGACTGCTGGCCCTGTGGATCCGGCGCGGCGCCCAGGAGAGCGAGGAATTCGCCGAACAGGCCGCCCACCGCCCCACCGGCGCCGAGCGGCGCGCCCTGCTGCGCACCCACTCCCGCCAGCTCGCCGCGGTGTTCCTGATCACCCTCGGTGCCACCATCGGCTACTACTTCGGCACCACCTACCTGCCCCAGTACGCCGCGCAGCTGGGCGTCGTCTCCGCCGCCGACTCGGCCGCCGCGATGCTGCTGCCGCTGCTGGCACTCATCGCCGCGATGGCCGTCGTCGGCCGGCTCGCCGACCGGCTCGGGGCGCTGCGCACCCTGCGCACCGGACTGGCGCTGCTGACCGTCGCCACCGTGCCGCTGATGACCGCGCTGGCGCACCGGACCCTGCCGATGTGGCTGGTCACCGTCGTCTACCTGCTGTTGATCGCGGCGCCGATCGGGCTGGCGAACGTGCTCTTCGCCCAGCTGTTCCCGGTGGCCGTGCGGGTGGTGGCGATGGGCGTGCCGTTCACCCTCGCCACGGGGCTGTTCGGCGGAACCTTCCCGCTGCTCGCCCAGGCACTCGGCCAGGCCGGGCACCTGACGCTGGTGCCCTGGTGGGCCGCCGGCGCCGCGGCCGTCTCCTTCCTCGGGACGTTCCTTCTCCGCCCCCCGACCGGCCCTTCCACCAGCGACACCACCTCCCCTGCGACCTGTGAGGACCCCGCATGAACCTCCGTGACGACGCCCGCGCCCTCTCCGCCGACCTGGTGCACCTGCGGCGCACCCTGCACCGCACGCCGGAGGTCGGCCTGGACCTGCCCCGCACGCAGGAGACCGTGCTGGCCCAACTCGCCGGCCTCCCCTTGGAGGTGAGCACCGGCGCGGGGCTGAGTTCCGTGACGGCGGTGCTGCGCGGTGCCGCCCCCGGCCCCGTCGTGCTGCTCCGCGGGGACATGGACGCGCTACCGGTCGCCGAGCGCACCGGCCTGGACTTCGCCGCCGACAACGGCCGCATGCACGCCTGCGGCCACGACCTGCACACCACCATGCTCACCGGCGCCGCCAAGCTGCTCTCCGCCCACCGCGACCGGCTCGCGGGCGACGTGGTCTTCATGTTCCAGCCCGGCGAAGAGGGCTTCGACGGCGCCCGGCACATGCTGGCCGAAGGGCTCCTCGACGCCGCCGGTCGCCGACCCGATGCCGCCTACGCGGTGCACGTGATGTCCGCCGGGCTGCCCGGCGGCGTCTTCGGCACCCGCGGCGGCCCGGCCCTCGCCGCGTCCAACGTGCTGCGGGTGACGGTGCGCGGCGCCGGCGGGCACGGTTCGATGCCGCACCGTGCCAAGGACCCGGTGCAGGCCGGCTGCGCCATGGTGACCGCGCTCCAGACGTGGATCACCCGCACCTTCGACGTCTTCGACCCGGTGATCCTCACCGTCGGCACCTTCCACGCGGGCACCCAACAGAACGTCATCCCCGACACCGCGGTCTTCGAGGCGACCGTCCGCAGCTTCTCGGCCGAGGCCCAGGCGCGCGTCAAGGACGGCACGGTGGAGGTGTGCCGGGGCATCGCCGCGGCATACGGCGTCGCGGTGGACGCCGACTTCGCCGAGCTGTACCCGGTCACGGTCAACGACCACGCGGAAGCCGAGTTCGCGGCGCACGCGGTCCGCGAGGCCCTCGGCGAGGAGCGCTTCGCCCCCCTGCCGCAGCCGCTGCACGGGTCCGAGGACTTCTCCCGGGTGTTGGCCGAGGTGCCCGGCGCGATGCTCACCCTCGGGGCGCCACCGGCCGGTGCCGACCCCGAGCGCAGTGCCAACAACCACTCCCCGCTGGCCGAGTTCGACGACGCGGTGCTGGCGGACGGCGCGGCGGTCTACGCGGAACTGGCGGCCCGGCGGCTGACGCGTACCGCCTAGGTGCTTGCACCGTCCAGCCCTCCCGGTCACAGTGACAGGGCCCTCGACATCCCCTATGTCCGGTCCGTCCCCGGTGGAGGAGTCCCGCATGACGCAGTTCGAACAGTGGGACATCGTCACCGGGGTGGGACTGACCGCACTCGGCGTCGCGGCCGGCCGGGCCCTGGAGACCGAACGCCCCGACCACCTCGTCAGCGACCCCTACGCCGCAGCCTTCGTGGCGGCCGCCGACCCGCCCGTGCCCGTCCCGCAGCGGCTGGCCGACACCACGCGGATGTCCGACGTCGCGCGCGACGTGTGGACCTCGATGGCGCAGTACCTCGGAGTCCGCTCCCGGTTCTTCGACCGGTTCCTGATGACGGCGGCGGCCGGCGGCGTCCGCCAGGTGGTGGTGACGGCCGCCGGCCTGGACGCCCGGGCCTTCCGCCTGGACTGGCCGCCGGGCACCGAGCTGTTCGAGATCGACCAGCCACGGGTGCTGGCGTTCAAGGACGGCGTCCTCGACCGCCTCGGCGCCCGCCCCCGCTGCGCCCGCCACCCGGTCCGGGCCGACCTGCGGGGCGACTGGCCCACGGCGCTCCGGGACGCCGGATTCGCCCCCGACCGGGCGACGGCGTGGCTGGCCGAAGGACTGCTGCCGTTCCTGCCCGCCGACGCCGAACGGCGGTTCCTCGACCGGATCGGGCGGCTGTCCGCACCCGGCAGCCGGCTGGCCGCCGAACACCTGGCGCCGAGTGTCCGCCCCCTCATCGAGGACCCGGAGTTCCGCGCGGCCGCCGGCCAACTCGGCGTGGACATCGCCGACCTGTGGCACTTCGCCGGCAAGACGGACCCCGACCGGCAGCTCACCGCCGCCGGCTGGGCCGTGCGGTCCGTCCCGACCTACGAGATCGCGGCCGCGTACGGGCGGGACCTGCACGGTCTGATGGGCCGCACCGCGCAACACGGCCGCTTCCTCACCGCCGAGCGGTGACCCGGCGGTGCGGAAGCGGCGCGTCCGACGCCTCGGGGCGGTCGTCAGCGGTCAGACGCGGGCACCGGTGTCCCACCGGTCCGGGCGGCCACCGCGCCGCGCCGGGCGGCGGTCCGACCGCCGCGGCGACGCACCGCCGTTCCGCTCCAGGACGACCGCCAGCGGAGTCGCGGTGAACACCGACGAATACGTCCCGACGACGATGCCGATCAGCAGCGCCAGCGCGAAGTCGGTCAGCGTGTCCCCGCCCAACGCGGCAAGCGCGGCCAGGATGAACACCGCGCCCATCCCGGTGTTGACGGTGCGCGGCACGGTCTGGAGCACGGCCGTGTTGGCGAGGTCGGGGAACGGCGTGCCGCGGCCGGCGCCCCGCAGTTCCCGCACCCGGTCGAAGACCACCACCGAGTCGTTGACCGAGTAGCCGATGACGGTCAGCAGCGCCGCGAGGAACACACCGTCCAGCGGCTTGCCGAGCCAGGCGAACACCCCCACCAGCACGACGACGTCGTGCGCCATGGCGACCACGGCCGACAGCGCGAACGTCCAGCGGAAGCGCACGGCGAGGTAGCCCAACTGCGCGAGGAGGGCGAGCCCGAGGGCCACCAGCGCGCCGCGGCGCAGCTCCTCGCCCAGGCTCGGGCCGATCAGCTCGTCCCGCACCTTCTGCGCCCCGCCGCCGAGCTCGTCGACGACCCGACCCGCCGCGGTGAGTTGCGCCGCCGACAGCCGTTCGGTGCGCACCGTCAGGGTGCGGTCGCCGGAGGTGGAGACCTGGGCCCGGTCCAGGCCCGCCGTGCCGAGCGCGGCGCGGGCCCGCTCGGCGTCGACCGGCCGGGTGGTCGTGTACTCGACCATCCGGCCCCCGGTGAACTCCACCCCGTAGTCGAGGCCGCGGACCGCGATCCCGGACCCGGCCAGGAGCAGCGCGGCACCGCTCAGCGCCAGCCAGCGGCGCCGGTGCCGCATCAGGTCAGGGCGGCGCCGGGAGAGCCAGGACCGCACCCGGCCGAGGCCGGCCAGACCGGTCAGCCGGGGGCGGCGCCCAACCGGCCGGAGCGCGACCGCGCACTCCGCCAGCACCCGGGTGACCAGCAACGCGCTGACCATCGAGGCGGCCACCCCGATGCACAGGGTGACGCCGAAGCCGCGCACCGGCCCGGACGCGAAGAAGAACAGCAGCACCGCGGCGAGCAGGGTGGTGACGTTGGAGTCGGCGATGGCGCTGAACGCGTTGCGGAAGCCGGCGGCCAGCGCGCTGCGCAGGGTGCGCGGACGGGCGTGGGGCCCCGCCGCGTACTCCTCGCGGGCCCGCTCGAAGACCAGCACGTTGGCGTCCACGGCCATCCCGATCGCCAGGACGAACCCGGCGAGGCCCGGGAGGGTGAGGGTGGCGCCCAGGGCCAGCAGCGCCGCGTAGGAGATCAGCGCGTAGCAGGCCAGCGCCAGCGTGGCGAGCGCGCCGAGCAGACGGTAGACGACGGTGATGAACACGGCCGTCAACGCGACCCCGATGACCGCCGCCTGGGCGCTGGAGGTGATGGCCAGCGCGCCCAGCGTCGGGCCGACCGCCCGCTGCTCGACGATGTCCACCGGCACCGGCAGCGCCCCGCCGTTGATCAGCAGCGCCAGTTCCTGCGCCGCGTGCTGGTCGAAGCCGCCGGTGATCCGGGTCGTCCCCCCGGTGATGCCGACGCCGCACGCCACGGACGCCTCCACCCGCGGCGACGAGATGACCTTGCGGTCCAGGACGATCGCGGCGCGCCGGGCCGGATCGTCGGGTGCGGCGCAGGCCGCCTTGCCGGTCAGTCGGGCCCAGGCCCGTTCCCCGGCACCGTGCAGGGTGAGGCCGACGGACCAGCCGCTGCCGTCCTGGCCGTCGAACTCGGCCGCCGCGCGGCGCACTTCGGCACCGGTCAGGGCGGCGGGGCCCAGGCGCAGTGGGGTGCCCGCGTCGTCGGGCAGGACGGTGGAGCCGTCGGCGGGGGCGGTGCGGCCGGTGTCGGTGCCGGGGGCGGTCGTGCCCAGGACCGGATGGACGGTGAGTTGGGCGGTGCGGCCGAGGACTTCGGCCGCCTCGTCGGGATCGTCGAGGCCGGGCAGTTCCACCACGATGCGGTGGTCTCCGGCGCGGGAGAGGTTCGGTTCGCTCACCCCGAGGGCGTCCACCCGGCGGCGGAGCACCTCCAGGGTGCGGTCGGTGGCCTCCCGATCGGCCTCGGCGGTCGGGGAGTCACGGGTTTCCAGTACGAGTTGGGTGCCGCCGCGCAGGTCGAGACCGAGCCGTGCGGGCTGGGTCAGCGCGAGGAACGTGGAGAGGGCAAGGATCGCGAGCGCGAACAGCGCCCGCACCCTCGTGGCGCGGGTCAAAATGCCTCCAGCAGGCATGGGCGGGCCGCGGGTGCGGCCCTGATGGTGGGTTGTGCGAGGGAGCTGGAGGCTGGGGCGGGGCCCGGTCCCGGCACCGGCCGGCGTAGCGGAGCGAGTCGGCCACGACGGCACCGGGCGGGGCGGCATGGTGCGTGCGCTGCGGCGTCCGGGCACCCTGACGCGCGGGCAGGGTGCCGGGCGCCGGCGCGGGAAGGTGACGGGTCGTCGGACCGATGAAGTGGGGCAGCCCGCGGTCGGCGGCGTCCCGGGACGCCGTGTGGTGGGCGCAGGCCGTGGCGGACGGAGCGTCGGCCCGTCCCGCGGCCGCGGCGTCGCCGGCCCCCGGCACGAGCAGGGCGAGCACGGCGAGGAACGCGAGCAGGACGGATCGGCGCCGCCGCGCCACATGAGCAGACACAGTACGCAAACCCTCCCCTAGCGACACTCTGCCATGTCCGGCGCCCGCGCCGTCCGGCAGGGCCGGCTGCGGCGCCCCCGTGGTCGGCCGGCCCGTCGGCAGTGCGGTTCGGCCCTCGTCAACGCACTAGGGTGGGAACGGAAGTTGCGGGGGGACGCACGACAGCACGAGGGAAAGGTGGCCCGCGCATGGCAGTGTCGGAGGACTGGATGGGGGCGCCGCCCCAGGAGCCCGTGGAACTTCACACGGACCGGCCGCACGCCGCCCGGGTCTACGACGTCCTGCTCGGCGGCAAGACCAACTATCCGGCGGACCGGGAGGCGGCGGAGCAGACCCTCGCGGCGCTGCCCAACGCCGGCGCGATCGCCCGTCAGAACCGCGCCTTCATGCAGCGGGCGGCCCGCTACCTGGCGACCGAGGCCGGCATCCGCCAGTTCCTGGACATCGGCACCGGCATACCGACCTCGCCCAACCTCCACGAGGTCGTCCAGGCGACGGTGCCGCAGGCCCACGTCGTCTACGCGGACAACGACCCGATCGTGCTGGCGCACTCACGCGCACTGCACACCAGCCGCCCGGAGGGCCGCACCGCCTACATACAGGCGGACCTCTGCCAGCCCCACGCGATCCTGCAGAACCGCATCCTGCGCGAAACCCTCGACCTCAGCCAGCCGGTGGCCCTCACGCTCATAGCGGTGCTCCACTGGCTCCCGACGGACTGCGACCCCTACGACGTCGTCCGGGACCTGATGGGGGAGTTCGCCCCGGGCAGCTTCCTGGCCCTGACGTACATCACCGCCGACTTCGAGCCGCAGGCACTCCGGGAGGTCTCGGACAACTTCGAGGCCAAGGGCTCGCACGTGAACGCGCGGAGCAGGGACGAGGTGCTGGGCTTCTTCGACGGACTGGAGCTGGTCGACCCCGGCCTGACGACGGTTCACCGCTGGCGCCCGGACCACGTCGAGGTGGGCACCGAAGCCTGGTCCGACGCGGACATCCCGCTCTACGCCGGGCTCGGCCGCAAGGGCTGACCGGCCGACGGACGCAGGCCCCCGGCGCGACGGCGCCGGGGGCCTCTTCTCTTTTTCATTCCGCTGCCGGGAGCGCCGCCCAGACGGCCTTGCCGGCCGCGGTCGGGGTGGTCCACCCCCAGGACGAGCTGAGGCAGTCGATGATGTGCAGCCCGCGCCCGCTCTGGGCGAAGTAGTCGGGCTCCCGCAGCACCGGGACGTCCGAACTGTGGTCGAAGACCGTGCACAGCACGAGGTCCCGGCAGCGCAGCAGCCCCACCCAGAGCGGGTGCGGTGCGGCCCCGCGGGGCTGTCCGTCGGGTTTGACGAGTCCGTAGCGCAGGGCGTTGGAGAGCAGCTCCGAGACGATCAGTACGGCGTTGTCCACAAGGGGTTTGAGGTTCCAGCCGTCCAGGGTGGCTCCGGTGAACCGGCGGGCCTCCGAGGCCGCCTTGCCGTCCGCCGAGAGGGCGCGGGCGGCGAGCCCGGCGGGCCGGATCGCACGGTCGTCGAGCCGGATGTCGCGCGGGGCCTGGGCGAGCCAACGGCTGAGGGGCTGGGTGGGGAAGAGGGCGGCAGGCGGTCCTGCCGGGTGGGTTGTCATCACGAACTCCGTGGCGCCTCTCAGACCTTCGTCACGAACGGGTGATTCGGCTCCCACTATCCCCGGCCGCCGCTGGCGCTGCAAGTGCATCTGCAATTACATTCGAGACGAACGTAATTGCATCGGTAAGTGCATCCGCCCGTGCGGCTGCACGTGATGCCTGGTCAGACGCGTGAGCGTGGAGCAAGGGAGTGGCGGGATGCAGCAGTTCGACAACGGTGTGGCCGCGGGCCTGATCGAGAATGCGGTCTGGCGGAAGAGCCGGCGCAGCGCGCCCGGGGGCGACTGCGTCGAGGTCGCCGCGCTGACCGACGGCGGTTTCGCGGTCCGCAACTCCCGCGATCCGCAGGGCCCGGCGCTGATCTACACCCGGGCGGAGATGGCGGCGTTCGTCGGCGGCGCCAAGGACGGCGACTTCGACGCGATGTTGGGCTGAGCGACCGCGGAGCGGGCCCGCCGGCACGGGCCCGTCCTCACGCGTATCGTTGGCGCATTTCTGTACCTGACGGCCGGTAAGTGCGACACTGGGGGTATCAACACTGTCGCTCACGGGAGTTGGGATGACCGCGATGAGCCGGCCGGAAGGCGAGCTGTCGATAGCGCGATACCTGCAGGAACCGCAGGTGGGGCCCACCGCTGCGCGCATCGTGCTGGGAGCCCAGCTCCGGAAGCTGCGGGTCGGCGCCGGGATCTCACGTGAGGCCGCCGGCAAGGCGATCCGTGGGTCTCACGCCAAGATCACCCGACTCGAACGGGGCCAGGTCGGCTTCAAAAGACCCGATTTGGTCGATCTTCTGACGCTTTATCAGGTACTCGACCCGGAACGCCGGGACGACTACTTCGCCCTGGCGGATCAAGCCAACTCCTCCGGCTGGTGGCACGAGTACAGCGACGTCCTGGAGGACTGGTTCGAGCTCCACCTCGGCCTGGAGGAAGCCGCCGCGCTGATCCGGACCTACCAGGTGCAGTTCCTGCCCGGACTGCTGCAGACCGAGGAGTACGCCCACGCCGTCACCCGCATCGGCTACCCCAACGCACCGCAGACCAAGGTGGACCGCCTGGTCGCGCTGCGGATGGACCGCCAGCGGCTGCTGACACGGACGGACGCCCCGCGGCTGTGGGCGGTGGTCGACGAGGCCGTGCTGCGCCGTCCGTTCGGCGGCCGCGAGGTGATGGCGGCCCAGTTGCGCTCCCTGCTCAAGGCGGTGGAGATGCCGAACGTCACGCTCCAGATCGCCCCGTTCAGCGTGGGGGCGAACGCGGCCGCCGGCGCCCCCTTCAGCATCCTGCGGTTCGCCGAGCCGGAACTCCCCGACAAGGTCTACCTGGAGCAGCTGACCAGCGCCCTCTACCTGGACAAGCAGGAGTCCGTCGACCAGTACACCGCGGTCATGGACCGACTGTGCACCGAGGCCAACACTCCCTCGGAGACCGCCGACTTCCTCACCCGGCTGATCGACGAGCTCGACTGAGCGACAGCTCGGCCTGGCGCGCGGGGGCCGGTCCCCTCCGGCTCGGAGCGGTGCGCCCGCCCCGCCCGCATCACC
>LIQL01000192.1 GCA_001418405.1 Streptomyces diastatochromogenes
TTCCAGTTCGGCATGAACTGGTCCGACTACTCGCGGTTCGTCGGTGACATCTTCGGCGCCCCGCTCGCCTTCGAGGCGCTGATCGCCTTCTTCCTGGAATCCACCTTCGTCGGGCTCTGGATCTTCGGTTGGGACAAGCTGCCGAAGAAGGTCCACTGCGCCTGCATCTGGCTGGTCTCCCTCGGCACCGTCCTCTCGTCGTACTTCATCCTGGCGGCCAACGCCTGGATGCAGCACCCGGTCGGTTACACCCTCGACGAAGCCACCGGAAGGCCCCAACTGGCCGATTTCTGGGCGGTGCTGACTCAGCAGACCGTCCTCGTCAACGCCTGGCACACGCTCAGCGCCTCGTTCCTGACCGGCGGTGCGTTCGTCGTCGGCATCTCCTGCTACCACCTGTGGAAGTCCAAGCGGGCACACGACCAGGGGGAGGAGTCGGGCCCCGCGGGGCGCGAGCGGACGCTCGTGATGCGGATTTCGCTACGTCTGGGCCTCGCGCTCGCGGCGGTCGCCGGATTGGCCACGGCCGTCAGCGGCGACAGCCTCGGCCAGGTCATGTTCGAGCAGCAGCCCATGAAGATGGCAGCGGCCGAGGCACTGTGGGACACCCAGGCACCCGCGCCGTTCTCCGCCTTCGCCGTCGGCAACCTCGACGAGCGGCGCAATGACCTCGCCGTGGAGATTCCCGGTGTGCTGTCCTTCCTGGCCCACCACAACTTCAACGACGCGGTGCCCGGCATCAACGACGTCGCCCGCCAGGAAGCCGCCCGCTTCGGCAGCAATCCCGCCGACTACGTACCGAACATCTTCATGACCTTCTGGGGCTTCCGCCTCATGATCACCTTCGGCATGGCCTCGTCCTCTGCCGGCATGGCCGGACTGTGGCTGACCCGCAAGAAGCGCTGGCTGGCCACCCGGCTACGCACGGCCGACGACGAGGTGCCACGCCTCGCTCTGACCAGACACCGCGAACTGGGCCCCCACCCCAGCAAGTGGTTCTGGCGCGTCGGCATCCTCACCATGGGCTTCCCCCTGATCTCCAACTCCTTCGGCTGGATCTTCACCGAGATGGGCCGCCAACCCTGGTTGGTGAACGGGCTCATGAAGACCGCCGACGCGGTGTCACCGGGCGTCGGCACTGCCTCCGAGGTCACCTCGCTGACCGTCTTCACGCTGTTGTACGCGGCGCTGGCGTTCGTCGAGGTACGGCTCATGGTCCGGTACGCCAAGGCCGGACCAGGCACCAGCGGCACGCCCAGCCAGGAGGACTCCCCCGCCCGGCCCGAAACCACCGACCAGACTCTGCCCCTCACCTACTGACGCGCCGCCGCACCGGGATTGTGGTGCGGCGTGCCCCTGACGTACCGACGGGAACCACCCCACCATGCAAATCCAGCTCCACGACGTCTGGTTCGTGTTGATCGCCGCCCTGTGGACCGGCTACTTCTTCCTCGAAGGATTCGACTTCGGCATCGGCATCCTCACCCGGGTCGTCGCCCGGAACGAAGAGGAACGCGGCGTGCTGCTCGCCACCATCGGCCCAGTCTGGGACGGCAACGAGGTCTGGCTACTCACTGCGGTCGGCGCCACCTTCGCCGCCTTCCCCGACTGGTACGCGACGATGTGCAGCGGGTTCTACCTGCCCATACTGGCCGTGGTCGTCTGCCTGATCGTGCGAGGTGTGGCCCTGGAGTACCGGGCCAAACGCGAGGACGCAGCGTGGAAGCGGACCTGCGACCGCTGCATCTTCTTCTCCTCACTGGTCTGCGCCCCACTGTGGGGTTTCATGTTCGCGAACATGGTGCGCGGGGTGCCGATCGGCCCCGACCGGAACTTCAACGGCACCCTGCTCGACTTGGTCAACCCCTACTCCCTGCTCGGCGGCGCCGTCACCCTGCTCCTCTTCACCCTCCACGGGGCGCTCTACGCCGTGCTGAAGACCAGCGGGGAACTGCGTAGAAGGTCCCGGGAGACGGCCCGCCGGGCCAGCGCATTCACCGTTGTGTTCGTCCTGGCCTTCTTGATGTGGACCCAGAGGAACACTGGCGGGACCGGCACCCTGGTCCTGCTGGCCGTGGTCGCGGCCGCTCTGATTCTGGCCGCCGAACTCAACGACACCGGCCGGGACGGCTGGGCGTTCGCCCTCTCCGGTCTGGCCGTCGCCGCCGTCACCGCGACCCTGTTCCTCGCGCTGTTCCCCGCCGTGATGCCTTCCTCGCTCTCCCCGGCCCTGGACCTGACGGTGGCGAACGCCTCGGCCAGCGCTCACACGCTGAGGATCCTCACCTGGGTGGCGGCCTTCATGGTCCCCGTGGTCATCGGCTATCAGTCCTGGACGTACTGGATCTTCCGGAAACGCGTCAGCCTCCGCCGCGCCCCGACCTCCGTCCAGCAACATGAGACGTCTTGAGAGCCGACCAAGGGCAACCAACTTCGCGCGCGCCGTCGAGGAGAGCGGGAAGCCGGGGCTGACCACGTCGGTGTGCAGGTCGTTCTGCCTGAGGGACAGGGCTACCCCGAGCTGTCGCGGGTCAGTGCAAGGTCGAGGAGACGGTCGATGCGATCGCCCTGGGCGAGGCGCTCGCGGAAGTCGGCCAGGACGCTGTACGCGGATGCCGGTATCGTCCAGCGCCGCGGCCACGGCGCAATTGAAGTCGGTGCGGCAGCCGCGCCGCTTGGCCGGTCTGCCGATCTGCCGGTCCGAGGCGGGCGAGAGCCCCGGCCCCGGCACTGCGGGCACCAGCTAGCGATGTCTTCGTCGCGTCACAGTCCGTCCAACACCGAAAGGGACCGGTCGAGCCTTTCGTGGCCATGCGGCTCAGGGGCGGTGTCGGTCCGGGGCTGCCCGCCCGAGGCGTTGAATATACGGGTCCGGATAGCCGTATCCCATCATGCCGCCGTCCACGGGGATGACGGCCCCGGTGATGTAGGTCGATTGCTCACTGGCCAGCCACAGCGCGGCCTGGGCGATGTCGCTAGGCAGGGCATGCCTGCCCATGGGGTAATAGCTGGCCGACTCCTCCTCACGGCCCCGATACATCCAGTCGGCGAAGCCGGTTTCGATGGTGCCTGGGGCGATCGCGTTGACCCTCACTCGGGGGGCGAGTTGCGCTCCGAGAGCTTGCGTCAGGTAGATCAGCGCCGCTTTGGAGGCGCCGTACACGGTGACGGGGGGCACCTGGGCCCAGCCTGAGATGGAGGCGTGGTTGATGACCACCCCTCCGTTGTCCCGCATCCACATGTC
This sequence comes from Streptomyces diastatochromogenes, assembly GCA_001418405.1. Classification (GTDB taxonomy): domain Bacteria; phylum Actinomycetota; class Actinomycetes; order Streptomycetales; family Streptomycetaceae; genus Streptomyces; species Streptomyces albulus_C. The sequence continues at coordinate 3,245 of LIQL01000192.1, forward strand.
CCATGCCTGCTGTATGTATCCGAGCGGGGCGAGCACGTTGACCTGCATGATCTTGTCTGCCGCGGAGGTAGGGATATCGATGCAGGGGCCCACGTGGGGATTGACGGCGGCGTTGTTGAACAGGATGTCCACCGATCCGTACTTGCTCAGACACAGTCCGAGGGACACGTGGCGATCGTCCTCCAGTGCCACGTGCGCCTTGATCCCGTCGACCCGGTAGCCGTGCCTGTCCGCGAGCCGTTGAACGACGGAGTCGACCCTGGCCTGGTCCCGGCCAGTGATCACGACATTGGCGCCTGCGGCAAGGAACGCCTCGGCTGTTCCCAGGCCCGCGCCCCGCGTGCCACCCGTGATCAGAGCGGTCCTGCCGCTGAAATCGTATGTGCCCGCTGTTCCAGTCATCGGCACCTCTCGCACCTTCGATACAACACGTGCTTTCGCTGGAAATCCTTGCGCCACAAAGCCGGCATGCAACGAACAGAGGTGGGATTCTCAGCGCGACGGAGAGGAAGGGGCGGGAGCTGTATGTTCCAGCTCCCGTCCCCCTCTATCTCCCTTGCGGGGTCAGCCTTGTAGGCCGCTTCCTTCCGCGGGAAGCTTCTTTGCTATCTCATCGCCACGGGCATCGACTTCCACGTCGAGGTCATTGGCGATGTTCGCGTACAGCTCGTAGATCGCTTCCAGGATCAGAATCTCCACGATCTGTCCGTCGTTGAAATGGGACGCGAGATGCTGCACAGTCGCTTCGCTCCAGGACTGTAGGAAGTCCCTTGAGCACAGCGCTTCATACAGCGTCTGCTCCGCGGCATCCAAACTCGCCACGTTGCCACGAAGGATCTCGGCGGGCGCCAACTCGAGTCGCACCATCGCTGGTTGATGATTCGCCAACACATAAGCGCAACGCCCTTTGCGTCTGGCGGTGGCGAGGACTATCAGTTCACGACACCTGGGGTGGAGCGTGGTGCGAGCGAAGCTCGCTCCGGCCAGCTTGATGACGTAGGCCGCCAAGTTGTCAGCGTTACTGATGATGTGGTTGATGTTGAGGTCGACTCCGAAGTCACGCAACGCGTTCCTCGTGTGCGCACGCAAGCCCGCCTCGTCCGGGTACCCGACTCTTGCCATGACGCCACCTCCTTCCCTCTATCCGTAATGTTGAAAGCGTTGAAATCGAACATCCTGCACGAAGCCCACACGACAGGATTACGGGATGCCTACATTTTCAAATGGTTTGGTGGGAACGATAGGAGAAGTGCCGCAGCAGTGTCCCAGTGGGGCTGAGAGAAGACCCGTGGCGGACTCCGCAAACGAGCCCGTGTGTGGTTGCGAACCCGGTGTCGAGGAATTCCTTTAGGTCTGGCGGTCACGAATGTCGACCAGGAAAGCCCGTCTGCAGGCGGGATGAGGATGCCGTCGATGACGGCGGGATACTGGTTCGCACCCCCGGCCGCATACGATGCGCTGCTGCACACTGCCTCCCGCTACGACCCGCTTCGTCATCGCTCCGCTCACTTCGTCGCGCTGGTCGATACGGTCACGGGTACGGTGCTGCTGCTCAACTCGATGCCGCGGCGATCCAGCTCAATTCCCCTCGGCGTGGTCGGCTCAAACGCCTTCGTAAGCGCGAGCGCACAGTCGCGCCACCGGCGACTCGCACCGGAACGCCCTCGGCCAGCGAACACGAGCACCAGCAGCTGGGCCGCCTTAATGGACGAGCTCGGGCCTGACGACCAGGCCAACTCGACAGTCGGACACCAGACGGCGGGGCGGCCCCGGCCCGGTCTCGCCCTCCTGGTCGCCGTCACCTCGACCAGAGCGGGAGGTACTGACCTCAACCCCGGACCGACTCGCAGGAGCACGCTTTCGACGGGCGAGTACGGACCGCAGGCGTCCCGGTACACCGGATACGACACCCACCCATGGATCGGCATCCCCGGCAAAGCCGTCAACATCGGCGCAGCCGCCGACGGAACCGTCTGGCACGTCAACGCAGACGGCGGCATCTACCGCTGCACCGGAGACCAGCCGAGCTGACCTCAGACAGCGAGCCCGAGAGGCCCCTGCCGAGAGCGCACGGGCCGCTCACTGTTCTCACGGCAGGGTGCCACGACATGCTGGCGGGCACGGATTCCCAGGGCGCTGGCCAGGTGAGATCAGCGGGATGGCAGCCACGGGACGTTCAGCCGATTGCACTCGCCCGTTCAAGCCAACTGCTGGCCACGTGTTGGTGCTCAGCGAGGCAAGGTCGCCACGAGGTGGCACTGCCCGCCTGTCCTGTGCGCCGTCCTACATGCGCACGACGATCATGCCGTTCTGCCTGTTCGTGAGCATCGACAGCAGCGCCACGCCCAGGCCCGCGACGGCGAGCCCACCAACGGCGAGGACCATGGTGTTCTGTCGGCGCCGTTCGAGGTCTTCCGCCTCTAGGGTGAGTGCCGGATCGAGGGTTGGGGCCGCGGAGGGTTGCGGGGGCTGAGTGCTCACCAGTGGTCCTTTGCTGCAAGGGAAGGGGCGGCCGGGGGGCGCGACCAGTTCGGGGCCTGGCCGCTGGGGATCCCAGCGCTCTGATTCGGGTTGTATGGAGGTGCCACGTAGTGGCCGATGACCGTGTTGCGTCGGTTCTCCAACGCCTGGAAGACCGAGATGCCAGCCATGAGCAGCGAGGCGGCAGTCGAAAGCAGCATCAGCTGGTGGGTGCTGAGCGTGGGCAGAGCGAAATAGGCGTGTAGCCCCTGCCGACGTGGCCTCACCATCCCGGATGGTGGACGATCCGGCGCGGTGGGGCCCTGAAGGCCAGTGGGCTCGGTCGGGGCCTGCGGGGCCGATGTAGGAGGCGCAGCTCCCTGATCGGCTTGCCCACTGTTGTAGCCGCCTCCACCGCGCACTCGGTTCATATGCGCAAATTACTGCACATAAGCACGCCACGCTCGTCCAGCAGAGCAACGCGTTGGCCGGGGACCGCGCGATCGGGGTTCGCTTACGTTGGGCCCATCAATACCCAGCGAGCAGGACTGCGCTCCCCAGGACGAGCCCGCCTACTTCCCACTTCCCGAGCCATCGCAACCATCATCCGCAGCCGCACGCCAACTGATGCACCGTCAAAAGAATCGGCATCTGGTCAGCATCAACCCTGCCAGACCCTGCTCCACTCGACCGAACATGCACAACATCAAATCACAACGGAGATGGCCTTTGACCTGCCTATTTGCAGCTCCAGCAGCAGTAACTGCAGGGTCACCCACCCGGAGGCATGCAGATGTAGTCCATGTCCTCGACGATGGTGCGCTCGGGGATCCCACCGAAGGCCACCAGTTCCTCCCGCTGGAAGACCGAGCAGGCCCCCGAGCAAACCATGGGGTTGTCGGCGGACACCTCGATGAGCCGTAGGAAGTGGAAGCCGAAGAAGCATCGCATCCAGCGACCGACCGGTCCGCCATGCTCAGGCCCGTTCAGCTACCCCCAGACCAACCGGGGCCTGCTACCGCCCCACCCCACAGCACTTCTCGGCCCCGCGCGTCCACTGCCAGCCGGCTCGACAATCAGCTAGCTGACGCCAAGATCCGGACCCTGCCCGGACCAAACCAACGGCAGTCGCAGCCAACATTTCAACAGGTCAGCACCGTTACGAGCGCTGTACCACCAGCAGTCGAAGAACCTGCTGGTCGGATCACCCACATGCTGGGGCGGCCGCCCAAGCCGAAGAGGCGCTCGTCGGTAGCGGCCGCCGCGCTGTCTCCCCCGCCGGGGATCACTGGGCGTGCCCGCGGCAATGTTGGCTCGCGCACCTCAGTTCCGGCCGTGGTCGCGGAGCTTCCTGGGGAGAATCTGGGGAATATCACGGCCGCCGGGGAGCGCGTGGGGAGAATCAGCTGCATAAATCAGCACGAGGCCGAAAGACAGAGAAAGAACCATTCGCGCAGGTCAGCGACCTACTTAGCGCCAACACCGCAGGTCAAGGGCGGTGCCTGGGCAACTCCATGATGTAGGTACCGAGTTCTGCGATATCTGCCTCCTCGCCTTCAGCAGCTCCGCGCGGCTGCGCGGAGCATCGCGCCGACAGTCGCCCACGGGGGGGCACACTCTGGCTGAACGTCTGGTGCTCGTCGACGGCCCTGGTGATGACCCTTGCAAGACGGCGAACAGGCACCGGCCCCCAACGCCACTCCCCTTGCCCCAACCCGCTGACCTGGACTAACGTCCGCCCGACCGATACCGCTTTCCTCAGAACCTCGCAGGGGTGTCGTTCGCCAGCGCAGTCCGTGTCCGGGACATACCCGCCGAACAGGCAGGGGAGAGAGCCACGAGCGACCCCGGCCGGAATCGAACCGGCGGCCACCCGATCGGCAACCAGACGCTCTCCCCTTGAGCTACGAGGCCAGGGCTCAACTCTCTTGCGACATGCCGAAGGAGAGGTCGGGGCGCGCGAGAGGAACCGGACGGGCGGGGCGCTCACGTCTCCACGTCGAACGCTGGAGTGTGTGGCACCGGGCCCGTCTTGATAAGCACGAACTGGGTTCCGTGACAGCCTTGTTCGCCAACGGGCCAGCCTCTCCATCCCCTCCAATCAGCGACTCTTCGTCCGCTGCGTGGTTACGCAAAGCGAGGGAGCCACGCCCTCGGCGGGCGCGGCTCCCTGATGGAGTGATTCCGTCTCAGTCGCGTGTCGTCCCTGGCTCGGACAAACCATCGAGCAACCTCAGCAGCAGAGGACGGGGTAACGCAGAAGGGCCCAATCCCGGGGCCGCCCCTTGGGCATTATCGGCCTGCCGCGTCTTCTCCTTTGCCTGCGCGGCCTGCTCAGGTTCCCCACCGTGGTGAGCGCCTCGGCGAACCAGAGCTCATTAGTGGTGCACTTGACGCTGCATCCGGACTTGTTGTCGGGGTTCCGGACGACGCCGAAGCCCTTTACGATCGCGACACCGCAGATCAGGCTGAGCAGGGATTCACTGCTCCACGCCGCCTAGGGCGACCGGCAAATGGTGGGGCGGGGCCGCTGAGACGGGCCCGAATACAAGGCAAGGCACGAGCCTGAGTGATCATAGGGTTCTTGACGCTCAGTGATCACCCGGAGGGCAGGTCGGTACGATGCCGGCGACGGTCAACGTCAACCTCGACCGTGGCTACGACAGTTCCAAGTCCCGTGCACTGGTAACAGAGTTGGGATTCACGGCCGAGATCGCACGCAAGGGTGTTCCGGCTCCGATCCAGACCGGCAAACGCTGGGTGGTCGAGCGCACCCACGCGTGGATGAACGACTACGGCAAGCTGCGGCACTGCACCGAGAAGAGCGGCAGCATCGTGGACTTCTACCTCTACCCCGCCGCCGCACTTGGCACCCTCCGCATGCTGATCCGCCGAGCAACGAGCCGCTATCGCTGGGACGGCCGCCCCACCACCCGGCGCCTCAAGTGATCCACTTACCGGTCGGCCCAAGGGCCCCGTGTCGCGCGCAGGGCGTGGCACCGGGGCCTTCGGGGCGTTCAGGGCGGTTCCGTGGCGGCCGGGCTACTCGGCCTTGATGGCCTGGAGCATGTTGAGCTTCGCTGCCCGCCGGGCCGGCCACAGCGCGGCCAGTACGCCGACCATTGCGGCGAGGGCGAGGAAGAGACCCATCCGGCCCCACGGCAGCACCGTTTCGTAGGTCGACAGTTGGCCGGTGGCCTTGATCAGCTCGCCGGTCGCCCAGGCGAAGAAGACGCCGAGGCCGATGCCGAGTACTCCGCCGAAGAGGGAGATCACCAGCGACTCCAGGCGGACCATCTGCTTGATGCCGCGGCGGTCCAGGCCGATGGCGCGCAGCAACCCGATCTCCTGGGCGCGTTCGAAGACCGACATCGCCAGGGTGTTGATGACGCCGAGCACCGCGACGATCACCGTCATTGCCAGCAGGCCGTAGAGCATGTTCAGCATCAGGGTGATCATCTTGGCGATGTCGCCGGAGACGTCCTTCTTGTCCGCGACGGTGATCGCCGGGTTCTTGCCGAGCGCCGTGACCAGCTTGTCCTTGGACGCCGCGGTCGCGCCGTCCTTGGTCTTGACCATCACCTGCATGTCGGTGATGTGCTTCTGGTGTGGGGCGAGGGTGGCGTTGTCGAGGATGATGCCGTGGATGATCTGGTTGCGCTGGTAGACGCCGCCGATGGTGAGGGTGCCCCGCTTGCCGTCCTCGAAGGTCACCGGGAGGCGGGAGCCGGTGTGCCAGCCCTTCTCCTTGGCGGTGCTGTCGTCCACCACGGCCCGGTCCCCGTGCAGCGCGCCGAGGGAGCCGGCGGTGAAGTCGAGCTGGGTGAGCTTGCCGAAGTCCTTGCCGTTGACACCGGTCATGAACTCGGTGCCGGTGCCGATCCGGGCCGGGGAGTTGCGCAGCGGGCTGGACGCGGTGACCTCGTCTGTGGACGCGAGTTTCTTGGCCACGTCGGGGGAGAGCGGCGTCCGGCTCGCCATGGAGACCATGTAGTCGGCCTTCAGCGAGGCGGTGGCCAACTTGTCGATGGCTTGCTGGGCGCTGCCCGCGACTGCCGTCATGCCGGTGATCAGCATCAGTCCGATCATCAGCGCGGAGGCGGTGGCGGCCGTGCGGCGCGGGTTGCGGACCGCGTTCTGCCGGGCGAGGACGCCGGAGATACCGAACAGCCGCAGCACGGGGGCGGCCAGTGCGATCAGCGGGCGGGACAGCAGCGGCGTCAGGACCAGCACGCCGATCAGCAGCAGCCCCACACCGGTACCCATGATGGCCCGGCTGGACCCGCTGTAGGACATCCCGGTGGCGGTCAGGACCGCGGCCGTGCCGGCGCCCGCGAAGAGCGCACCGATGGTGTTGCGGACCACCAGCGACTTGGTGGTGGCGGTGGCGTGCACGCTGTTCATCGCGGCGATCGGCGGGATCTTCGCGGCCCGGCGACCGGGCAGCCAGGCAGCCAGAACCGTGACGACGGTGCCGACCAGCAGGGATATCAGGATCGTGGACGGCGAGATCACCAGCGGGCCGTCCGGCATCTTCGCGCCGGTGGCACCCACCAGTGCGCGCAGTACGGCGGCGATGCCGATACCGGCCAGCAACCCGGTCACTGCGGCCACCGTGCCGACGACGAGCGCCTCGATCAGCACCGAGCGGGTGATCTGACCGCGGCTGGCGCCGACCGCGCGCATCAGCGCCAGTTCCTTGGTGCGCTGGGCGACCAGCATGGTGAAGGTGTTGGCGATGATGAAGATGCCGACGAAGAGGGCGACACCGGCGAAGGCCAGCAGCGCGTTCTTCATGCCATCCATGGAGGTGGCGATGAACTTTGCCTGTTCGTCGACGAGTTGTTTGCCCGTGGTGGCGGTGGCGCCTTGCTTGGGCAGGATCTTCTCGACCGCGTCCATCAAGGCTGTCTGAGAGGTGCCGGGGGCAGCCTTGATGTCGATCTCGCTGAATTCACCGGGCGCTGCGAACATCTTCTGGGCGGTGGCGGTGTCGAACAGCGCGAGGCTGCCGCCGGCCGCGACCGTGCCGTCGCCGGTGGTGGTGAAGATGCCAGTCAGCTTCTGCTCGCGGACCGGTCCGTCGACGGATATCCGGACGGTGTCGCCAACCTTGTAGCCGCCGCGGTCGGCAGTGCGGGCGTCCAGCGCGAACTGGTCGGCGTTCTTGGGGGCGGCGCCGTCCCGCATCGGATAGCGGGCGTCCTTGCCGTCGGCGCCGGGGAAGTAGTTGCTGCCGTCGGTGGAGAAGCCTTCGCCGATCAGCTTGCCGCTCTTGTCGGCGATGGCGGTGAAGCCGGAGACGGTACCGGTGGCGGAGGCAGCGCCGGGCAGGTGCGCGGCCTTGTCGAGCAGCTTGTGGTCGAGCGGGGAGCGCGCACCGGGTGTGCTCTGGGTGTTGCCGGATGGCTTGATGGCCACGTCGACGTTGTCGAAGCCCTTGCGGGAGCTGGCCTGGCTGGCGTCGGAGAGGGTCGAGGTGAAGACCAGGGTGCCGGAGACGAAGGCCACGCCGAGCATCACGGCGAGCACGGTCATCAGCAGCCGGGCCTTGTGCGCGAGCACATTGCGCAAAGCGGTACGGAACATGGGTGGTCAGTCCTGAAGGAGAGGTCCGGGGTGGCGGGGTCGGCTGCTGTCGGTCAGCTCGTACGGCCCTTGGCGTCGAAGCCC
>LIQL01000193.1 GCA_001418405.1 Streptomyces diastatochromogenes
GCCGCGCCCCGCTCCCCCAACCCGATGCCGGCCCCCTCTCAGGGGGCCCGGTAGGGCGGTAGAAACCGCAGGTCAGCCCGCGTCCTACCGCCCTCCCTACCGGCCCCCTACCTACCGCCCTACCGCCCACGAAAGGGGCTCCGATGAACCGCTACCGCTACCGCTGCCGCTGCCACGGCATCTCCTGGCCGGACCGCGCCACCTACCGCGAAGCGCACCGCGACCGTGCCCGGCACCTCGACCGCGAAGCGCACCGCGCCAGCTTCCGGCCCGCGCTCCGAATGGCCGCCGGCATCGCGGTCGTCGGCGGCGCGATGGCGATCTGGAACTGGGTCCACGGCCGGTAGCGGCTGCCTGTCCGCCCCCCACGAGGGGGCGGGCGGGGAACCGCTCAGCGGCTCCACACACACGCGGACCCGGCCGTCATCCGCCAAGACAACCGGCCGGGCCCGCTCCCCTCTCCACTGAGAAGGAGCGCCAAGCATGGCATTCCGTCGCACGATCCCGTTCGACGAGCTGCGCGAGAAGCACGCCGGCCGGAACGACTCCGAGCACACCACCACCTACCAGGCGAGCCGCGGGGGCTGGCACCGCCCGACCGACAAGCCGGTCCCGGGCACCCCCAAGGACCGCAAGGGCGGTGCGTGATGGCGACCGCCCCCACCTGCTGCCGGCGCCCGATGAGCTGGGACGCCACCACCGGACAGTGGGTCTGCTCCCGCTGCGGCGCCTACACGACCGCCACCGGGAGGAACTCGTGAGCGAGAAGGCATGCACCAACTGCGGCGAGAGCAACGAGCCGGACAGCGCCTGCAAGCGGTGCGGGGTGGTGGTCCAGTGATCCTCCAGATCCCACACGACATGCACGAGTGGGACGACGAGACCCGCCAGCAGTGGCTCGCCCTGGTGGCGACCCACCCGGACGTGACCCCGAACATGCTCCGCATCGCACGGGCCGCCGTCGCGCGGGCCAACTCCGGTCAACCCCCCACCGGCAACTGACACCCCCGGAAGGATGACAATGCCGCCGAACACGTCGGCCCCGACCCACGCGTACGGAGCCCCCTGGCTCCCCATCACCAGTGGACACCCGTCCACCCCGTCCACCACCCCGTCCAACCCGGAGGACACCACCATGACCACCCCGCCCCGCCACCTGTCCGACGCCGCCGACGCCGTCCGCGCCTTCAACCACGTCTCCCGGCACGTCGCCGACGACTGGACGTTCCCCGGGCACTCCTACGACGCGCTCGGCTCCCTCTCGTACCTGGTCGGCATGCTGGAGCAGGCCATCGACCAGTCCACCCGACCGGTCATGCGCACCTACGAGCACGGCCGGGTCCGCATCGACGGCGGCGGCGACGCCGACCAGGCCATCCGCGAGCTGGTGGCCGCCCGCGACGACGCGATGCGGGCCGCCGCCGCCCTGACGGCCGCCGTCCAGCGCATGCACACCGCCACCAGCCCGATGGGCCTGGACACCGAGGGACTGCCTGAGTTCGCGGATGACGAGGACGACGACCGATGAGCGAGCCCACCCACTGCACCAAGTGCGGCTGCAAGTTCGACCCGACCGATAAGCGCTTCGTCGACTCCGCCCGCAGGCACCGCGACACCCCGTTCTGCAAGGGCTGCGTGGACCACTGCCGCGACAACGAGATCGCCGACCACTGGTGCGACATCGACCGCTTCTTCAACGACCGGGCGTAGGCGCAAATCTGACAAACCGGCACAAATGAGGGCCCGCACCGGAAATCGGTGCGGGCCCGTCGCCGAAACTCCGGCCATTGACTACACGGAACCGGGGTTGATACGGCAAGATCGACCAAACGGCTCCGCAAAAGCAGAACGGCCCGGAACTCCTACATCCCGGACCGCTCCTGTGGTGGAGCCTCGAAGACGCCTAGCAAGCAATCTCAAGAGGACTCCAACGCTTTGGACAGCGTAAGGGACGTTCGTCCCCTCCCGCCAGACAGGAAATACGACGCGCCGCAGAGCGCTCCGGCAGTCATGCCGTTGAGCGCCACGGCGCTTTATGACGTTCCGTCCGTTATGGCCGCACTCGCTGACCCCTCCCCCGCCACCCCGACCGGCGGCGCCCGGCCTGGGCTTGTCACCTCGGCCATAACTTCCCCAGTTTTTTCTCCCCAGGTCAGCGGCCGGATCGCGGTCCTCGACGTCCCCGGTGGGACGGCGACCGGCCGGGGCTTCACGAACGCGGACAGCCTCCGGCACGTCCGGGACTTCTTCGGACCGGCGGTGCCGGACGAGGAGTGGGAGGCGGCGCGCGACCGGTCGCCGTACATGGCACCCAACCGGGCGCTGGCCGCGCACTGGGGTGGCGCGGACGACGTCCACTGGACACTCCAGCTCTCCCCGGGCGCGGTGCGGATCGCCAGCCACGACCCGGTGGCCCGGGAGCGGGCGGCGGTCAAGGCGCTGCACGAGCGCCAGGGCGCCGTGGACGCGCTGCTGCGGCTCGACGAGTTCCAGGAGGCCGTGGCGGAGGCTGCGGAACTCCAGGCGATCGACTGCCTGCCCTCTGCGGCCGTCCTGGCGGACGCCTGGATGGCCTCCAAGGGCCAGGACGAGCTGGCGTTCCTGGAGGGGCCGACGCAGGCCGCCACGCGCCGCAACTGGGAGCTGTGGTGCGAGCGCGTCATCGACACCGCCCGGCTCTACCCCGACGGGGAACTGCCCGAGGCGACGGTCCGCGGCACCATCTTCGGCCTGAGCCGCAAGAGTCGGGCCCGGATGATGTTCACCTTCGCCGCGATCGACTGGACGCCGCTCCTCGACCAGGCCGCGCCGACCGGCGGCCGGGTGCCCATGGACACCCTGACCTACGGCCGGCACTGGCTGGCCGCCTGCCCTGACGGCCGCGTCTTCCACGACCACCTGGACCAGCTCTGGCGCCGGCACGAGAAGGCATGGGGGAGCTACGAGCCCACGCGGTCAGGCCGGTACCTGAAGTGGACGCCCACCCCGATCCGGTGCGGCTGGAAGCTGGAGTTCCAGCGTCGGGGCGCCCCGCACGCGCACCTGTTCAAGGCGGAGCCGCAGGGCGCCGCCCGGGTGCCGACCCGTGGAAAGCGCCCCGTCGGTGCCGGCCTGCCCTACAAGCAGTGGCTCTCCGCGACCTGGAACCACATCGTCTACGGCACCGCGCCGTGCGACGGCTGGGTGTCCACCGGGACTTGCACCCCGCCGGAGCCGGATGGACAGCCGTGCCCCGGTGGACACGCGACCCGCATGGACGTCGTGCACCGCCATCTCGCCCAGCGCATGGGCGTGCTGGGCCCGGCGACCGAAGAGCAGTGGACGGCGGCGGAGGCCGAGATCGAGCGGGACGCCGCGAACCACTTCAAGGCCGGCACTGCCGTGGACTACGACGAGACGAGAGAGATCACCGACCCGAAGCTGTTGGCGCACTACTTCGCGAAGCACGGCAGCTTCGCCGACAAGCGCTACCAGGACCGCGTGCCGGCCGCGTGGCAGCAGGCGGCGGCCGTCGAGGACGGGCAGGGCAACACGGCCGGCACGGGCCGCATCTGGGGCTACAAGGGCGTCAAGAAGGCGATCACGCCGGTGAAGGTGACGGCGGAGGAGGCGGTCAAGCTCGGCCGTCTGCTGCGCTCGTACTGCCGCGCTCAGGACTCCGTCGTCCTGGCCGACGAGGTCGGCATCCTGCGGCACGAGGACGGCACGATGGTCCGCGACTTCGTCGGCGACCCGATTGTGGACGAGACCGGCCGCAAGACGGTCCAGGTCCGCACCGCGGTGCGACTGCCGTACTTGGCCACCGACGGCGGCACGACCGGCGACAACCGGCGCCGGGCCGCACGCAAGGGCCTGCACGCCTCCCCGCACATGACCACCGCCACCGTGCGCCGCTACGAGGGCGGCCGGCTCCGGCTGAGCGACGACACCGTCATCACCGGCCTTGCGGGCGCCCAGTTCGCGGCCGGCCACGACGAGGACACCGTCCCGGTCACCTGGCGCAAGGCCCGGCGCCGGGCCGCGCGGTTCGCCTTGTCCGGCCGCCCGTCCGGCTGGGCGATCGTGGCCGACGGCACGCAGCTCGGTTCAGCCCTGGCCGCTGCCCTCGGCCACACCCCCCGGCCGACCCTCGGTCTTCGCGACGGGCTGACGGCCGCCGGCATTTCCGCGCCCCCGCCCGTGCGGCCGGGCCGGTACTCGCGCACCCGCGCCGAACTCCGCGCGGTCCGTGACCGGTACGCCGCCCGCTGGTCGTCGCTGACCGCCGACCGACCGGAGGCATCGGTCACGCAGGCCGGGACGGATGACCGGACACAGGCCGTGTGCCAGGGCTGCGGCGGCCGTCTCGCCACCACGGTGGCCGCCACCGGTCTGCACGTGCTGTGCGACCTCCCGCACGCCACGCTCGACGACGTCCCGGCCCCGCCGGAACAACTCGCCCTCGATGGCTGACCCTTCACCTCCACCCTTACTTTCCCTCGGTGAGGCGCCGGCACGACCACGCCCTCCCGGTCATGGCCTCGTCGTTCGCTCGGTTCTCGCTGCTGTTTTGTCGATCGCGGCACGACCACGCTCACGACCATGCGCGCGCGCTTTTTCCTGCAACAGATCCCCTCAGCAAGTTAGTGGTAACTGGGCCCAGTAACGGATTTCGCCCTCTTCCCGGCCCCTCCCTGACCCGCCTCTCCCGGACTCACCAACACCCCCCATCCCCACGAGGACGCGGTGGGGGTGAGGTGTTCGCACGGGAGGCGGATCGCCGCAGGCCGGGACGGGGGTGGGCATGTCCTGCGGGACACAGCCTGGACACGGGCCCGGACACCCCCTCGGACACCCCCGACCGCCCTCGGTCGGGGACTTCGTCGGGCGGCGCGGAAGATGTGCTTCGCCGATAACTTGCTCGTCCACGAGACCGACCTGGGGATGCTGCGACACGTCCTACAGCACGTCCTACAGCACGCCGTAGAACACGTCCTACGGCACGCCCTACGGCACGCTTTACGGACCCATTGCACGTGATGCTCACCGGACTCTGACGTGCAGTGGTGAGCGTGGTGAGTCGGGTCTCGGCCCGCCGACAACCCTCTCCGTGTGTCCCTCCGCCTCGACCTGGTGCTGATGGTGGGGGGTGGGTGTGGGTGGCGGTCCGGCCGTCGGGTCCAGGCCCCGCTCGCCGCGCGGCCTTCAGCGAAGCGACCGGCACCGCCGGACCAGCAGATCAGGTGACCTGATCGACTAGCTTGCTCCCGCCGGGCAGGCTGCGCTGCCTGCGAACTGGGCCCAGTTCGCACTAACTCGCTCCCGCAGTGCCTCCCGCCGTGCCGACGGCTGTCCCGACTCGGGACAGCGGGAGACAGAACCCGGCGTACAGTCCGGGCCGGCCGGCGCGGCTCGACGTCCCCGGCCGCCCTCGGTCGAGGGCGTACGACGGTCTTCGGCGACAACTTGCTCGGCGCCGACCGGGCTTGCGGGAAGTACTACTCCCGCACCAACTTGCTCGGCCACGGACGTCCGGGTGCCGTCCTCCAGCACCGGCAAAACGTCCTCCTCCCCGGCCAGGGAGGAGGTGTCAGCGGCGGCACCGCTTACCCCGTATCGGGTGACCTGCGGGCATTCGACGTCGGCGCCCGGACGTCCGGTACCTCCGGTGGTACGCACGGTGGACCGCAGGATGGAACGCACGACGGCACCTGCGGTGGCACGCACGGTGGTACCGGTGGACGCCGGTGTCCACCTGATGTCCACCACTTCCGGGGTGTCCACGGTCAGGCTCCGCGCCGTCCCAGCGGCCGGCGTCCGCTCGGCTTCACCGACGAAGGCGGGGCGGCCGGCGCCTCGACCCAGTCGCCGTCTGCGGCTCGCTCGGCGGCGGTGCGGGTGCGCGGGTCCCGCTCCGGGAGTTCAGGGGTAGGGCGGTCGGTGCCGGCGCCGAGCGGCCGTCGCGTGCTGGTCATGGCCGGCAGCCTGGCGTACGCGCGCGCGTACGCGCACCTCGACCGGTCGCCGAGGGTGGTCGGGAAGACTTCTACGCCGCGGCCTGCAACGGCACTGACCGAGGTCTGGAGCGGCGCTGGGCGCGTGCTCATACCCCTATGATGCGCGGCTCGTATCGGCACCGCGAGGTGTCGATACCTTGGTCCTCCGGCCCGCTTACCCGATTGCTTACCCGGGCGCTCTGACCTGCGGTTCGGCGGAGTGCAAGAGGTGTGCCGTCGTTGGAAGACAGTTTGTCTTCCGGTGCTCGTGCTCTTGGAGCTCGTCGTGCTCCTGGTCGTGCTCGATGTCCGGTGGATGTGTAGGCGGGGTTCGATCGTTGGGCAGGGTGGGCGTGTCCGCGTCCGTGAGATTCCTGGAGGTACGCATGTCGCCGTCGTCGGTCTACGTCCTGATCCGTCCTGATGGCACGGTCGGGTGGGGTGATCGCATCGCCCGGGCCGAGAAAGAACTCGGCCCGCACGGGATCGGCCGGACCTTCCTCACGGACGGGTCCCGGCTCCGCATCGCCACGTCGGACTGCGCGTTGCTCCTGCGTGAGGAGTACGCGCCCAACCCCTACGCGCAGGAGGTCCTGGCGCACGTCGCCGGGATGCCCGTTGCTGTCGCCCCGGAGACCCGGGGGCCGGTGATCCTGTTCGGGTACGACCCGCGCAACGAATGGGACAGCACTCGCCCCTTTACCAGCGATGAGCGGGCGCAGATCGCGGAAGCGCTCGCGGTCGCGGGCTGCACCACCGACTCGTGATGCATTCGGTCGTTGGGCTCGGTATGGATCGATACGTGATGTGCCCGCAGTGCGGGCAGAGGAGGCTGCGGAGTCGGATGGCTCCAGCGCCGGCGCATGTCGCCCACGAGGTCGAGTGCGACACCTGCGAGGACGACCGCCGGGCGGCCCGCGCGCTCTTCGAGAACCCCGCGACCGGCGACGCCTGGCCCCTTGGGTCGTGATGACGCTGGCGGGCGTGAGCTCGCCCGTACGCTGGTGGCCATGCTCGACACACTGCCGGCCTTCATCACTTGCGACTGCGGGGCCACCGCTCCGCGCCCGGCCGAACTGCGGTGGGCACCGTTGTGGGACGAGGGCTGGCGGTGGCGTGGCCGCCCCAACGCGGGGTTCGTACCGCGTTCGTGGATCTACTCGTGCCCGGCCTGCCCGCCAGTCGTCGTGGCGCCGTCGGGCCGTGATGCATAGGTGTGGCGGTCTCGACGACCGGGTTGTCGGTGAGTTCGGGCGGCAGTCGAGCAGCTGCTCCTGGTCCTCGTCGTCGCGCGGCGGGTCTCCTGGGGCGGCGCGTCGGCCGCCGGAGTACGTCAACGCGATGACGTACGGCGGTGGTCGGTGACGTACGCGGTGACGCCGGCCGGCGTCACCGCGGCGTGCAGCTGCTCGCTGGCGCGGGTCTCACTGGCGCTGGCCCTGCCCTGGGCCGGACACTGGAGGTCTGACCAAACGGGGCGGGAGGCGCGATGAACTGTACGAACTGCGGGGCAACCGTCATATGCGGGCCCGACGGGCGCTGGAGCTGCAACTGTGGGGCGTCCGGAGGATGAGGATGACGACGGACTCGGAGGCGGAGGACGCCCCGCACAGCGAGCTGTACTACACGAGCCACAAGTGCTCAGGCTGCGGCACCACCGTCCACGGCCTCCACGGACGGTGGACGTGCAGTGTGTGCGGCACGTGCAGCCCGTACGCGCCGCCGCCCGACGGCTGGCAAGCGGATCCGGGCTACGACGCCTGGACGTGACCGCCCGCGGATGCCGGCCGCGATGCGGCCGGCACCGCTCGATGATGCGGAGCAGGTCCTCGACGGCCTCCCGCAGACGTCCCTCGACGCGGCCGGTGGACACCCTCGACGTGCCACCGTGGACGCCCGGTGCCAGGTCACGACCTGCGTGGACACATCGGGCACGTCGATTGGACACCCCCCCTCCAGCGTCCCGCAGCGCGGGAATTGAGGCTCCGGCCGGGGCCCGGCGGCAAAAGTGCCAGAGGTGTACGACCGCCACGCCCCCACGACCCGGCGGACACCCACCCCCCACTTCCCACCAGCTCCGACCGACCAGCGGCACCAAAGCCGTCACAGTGACAGCATCGGCAGCCGTCACCGTGACATGCCCTGCCAGGCGGGTGATGCCGTCACAGTGACAGCTAGGGTGCGGGCATGACCGATGCCCTGCCGACCCGCCGTGAGGGTGGGTCCGAGTACCTGAGCTGCGAATGGTGCGGGGAGGCGGTGGACCAGATCGGCACCCGCACGCCGCGCCTGTACTGCAAGCGCTCCCACCGCCAACGCGCGTTCGAGGCGCGGCGGCTCGGCCAGCCGATGCGGCGCTTCCGGGGGCAGCAGCCGGACGTCGTCGAGCACGTCCAGGAGGCGCTCCCCATCCCGGCCGCGCCGCAGGAGGAGCCGCGGGAAGTGCCGTTCGTTCGCGAACGCCGGCCGCAACCGCGGCGGGCCCTCGACGTCTTCGCGGGCGTCCGGCGGTAGCCGCGGCCTCGACCCGCGCCGCGCCGCGCGGCGGCCGGCGCCGTCGGCCTGGTCCTCGTCGTCCACCTCTCCCAGGCGCTGCTGGGAGAGGTGTCGGCGGCTTGCCGAGGGCTTGCCCACGGGGGATGACCTGCGAAAACGGGGCAGGCTTGCCCGAGGGGGGGTCACACCTCCGGCAGTACCTCCGGTGCAACCCGCGGCCCACCTGTGGTGACAACCGTCGGTCCGGCTTGCCGTGCAACTCGAAACAAGCGCACATCTGGGGGTAATCCGGAACATGCGGAACCATCAGAACAAGCGGAACAAGCGGACTTTCAAGGCGGATTGGGAACCACCGGAACCATCGGAACAAGCGGACAGCGGATAGCCGGACGCCCGACTGGAGACGGCCCGCAGGGCTGACCAGCTCGACGACGCCGGCCACAGCGCGGCAGCAGGAGCTCCCCGCCCGCCACGGCCGGGCCGGTGGTCGCTTCACGCGCCCGCATGCGGGACGGCGGGGGTACGGCGCCCGACCCAACTCCGCCCGGAATGTTCGGTATCCCGGAGCTGCGCCACGCCCACCCCTCCCGTAGTCAGCGTGCTTTTCCCACCCCCGATCGCCCGCAGTCGCCGACGAGAGGCGGCCACGCGTGCCATGTGACCGTAGGCGTCCAGCCGGGCCGTCCAGAGGGTGTCCACGCACGTCAAAGGCCCGCCCAAAGGTGAGGGGCGGGCCTTTGAGTGAGGGTGTCAGCCGACGATCTCCATCGTCACCGTGTGGTGCAACGGGGTCGTGGTGACGGTGGCGAACACGGTCTCGCCGGCGGAGTTCCTGGAGATGTTCTCGACTCGGAAGCCGGGCGTTCCCTGAGGCACCCCGAGTGCCTCGGCTGCGGCCGGCGTCATGGGCTCCGCCGTGATGCGGACCTCGGTCCGCTCGATGTCCCACCCCAGCCACTGAGCCATCCGCACTCCAGGAGGAGGGGACAGCGGGGCTGCGCCGACCGGCGCGAGCATGGGCGGGATGCCCTCGTGTCCCTCAGGGGAGCGGGACGCCACGTCGTGAGGCATGACGGACAACTTGTGTTGCACCGCCAAGCCGTCGATCCGGCGGATCCGGGTGCGCTCGACGACTTCGGCGCCGACCTCGATGCCCCATCGGTCGAACATGTCCTTGGTAGCGGGCAATTGCCGGACAAGGGTGGTTTGTTCGGTTGCTTCGCCGCCGTCAGCGGGTTGCCACGCCTTGCCCTTGGCCAGGTCGGGCGGCAGGTATGACCCAAGGTGCGCGTGCGCGGAGCGCCCAGCGGTGACTACCGTGCCGCTCCCCCGCTCGGTCCTGACTAGCCCGAGGGCGGCCAGCGTCGCGTACGCCGCTGCTGCCGTCTGCTGGGACACCTCCTTGTCTTCGGCCAGGGCCCGCACACTCGGTAGGCGTGTGCCATACCGGTACTGACCTGCGGAGATCCCTTCCCGGATCTCCGCAGCGATCGAACTTGCAGTCGCCATGCCTCCTCCTTCTTGGGCCTCTCGACCCTCGTCTCTCCAACGCTAGCTATGTCAAGCAAGGACAGCTGGAATCTTGACGCCCGTCAAGATGCTTATGAAGTATCTTGACACTTCGTCATGCGCCCCTTAATTTCGAGGCAGTTGGCCGATGGACACCCGCAGTGGACGCCATCGGCGCAGGTCACAGCCATGCCTAGTCGAGGGGACACCCATGTCTGCACCGCCCCTGTCCATCCGCGCAAATCGGGATGAAACGTCTTCGGAGCTGGCCCCGGCCACGATCGCTCTGGTCCGGGCCGGGCTGGTCGTGGGCCTTATCGCGGTCGCGGCTGTGGCCTTCACGGTGAGCTGGACGGCGCTGCACGACATTGGCCGGGCGATCGGTCTCGCGGACTTCGGTGCGGTGCTCTACCCGCTCGCCGCCGACGGGCCGATCGCGCTGGCCCTGGTCGCGAGCCTGGTGCTGGCAGGGCGTCACCGTCGGGCGGCGCTGGTGGTCCTGGGCCTCTACACGGTCGCGTCGCTGGTCCTGAACTACGTCCACGGCCTGATGCCGCTGACGGGCGACCGGCCCCGGCTGAGCCCCGTGGACCAGGTCCACTACGGGCTCGTGCTCATCGCGGCGAGCCTCCCGGTCGGCAGCATCTTCTTTTGCGCGGACCTGGTCACCCGGGTTCTGCGGTCCGCCCGTCCGGCCGTTCACTCAGTGAACGCCGAGGTCAAGGCGGTGGACATCCCGATGGACACCGACGAGGACGTCCCCGCGCCCCGGTCCCGCCGCGCGCCGCGTCGCCGGTGGGGTCGGAACCAGGCGACGGCGCCGGCCGCGCCGGTCGCGGCGGCCGTCGAGGCGCCGGCCGAACTGCCGGCACCCGCGCGGGTGTCGGCGCCGGTAGTGCCTGACTCGCCCCGATTCACGATGATTTGCGGGGCAGGGGAGACGTTCCGGCCGGAGGTCCCGGCGGCGGTCGTGCCGGTCGAGCCGGAGCCGCTCGACGTCCGGCCGGAGCCGCAGGAGCCGCAGGCGGACGACACGGACGCACTGATCGAGCGCCTGTGGTGGGAGGGCGAACTGAGCGTCCGCAGGGCCGCTGACCTGGTCGGAGTCGTCTCCAAGAGCACGATCGACAACCGCTGGAAGGTGTTGGCCGCCGACCACGGGCCGCGTCCGGCGCCCGGCCAGCCGGTGCCCGGTCCGGGGCAGCTCGCCATGGCGGGGGTGGCCGCGTGATGGTCCTCGCCTGGTGGGCCGTGAGCCTGCTCGCCCTCGTCGGCCTGACGGCCGTGTCCCCCCGCTGTGTTGGTCCCGCCATCCGCTGCACCGTCGTGCTGCTGCCCGTCGCCGTGGTGCTGGCGCTGGTGTGCGCGTCTCTGAGGAGCGCCTGATGACGATCGAGATTCCTCCGCCCCCGGCCGACCCGCCGACCGTCCACCTCGCTGACCAGCAGCAGGACACCGTGGACGCCCCGGCGGACAACGGGGTGGACACCCCCGTAGAGGACTCCGCCCCGCGCCCGGCCGCTTCGAGCGGCGGCCGGATCCCGGACTGGTGGTCGGGGGAGCGGGTCGCCCTCGGTGACGCGGACGTCGAGCCGGAGCCGGTGTGCGAGCACCCGGAGCCGCTGGAGGTCTACGACCCCTTCGGCGAACTGGTCGCCTACCTCTGCCCGGCCTGCGACGCCCAGTTGCCGGCGGACACGGACACGGAGGAGGAGTCTGCGCCCGAGCCGTACGACGGCCTGGTGGAGCGCGGCAGGTCCGCGGCCTCCAAGGCGTCCGGCTGGCTGCCCGCCGGTGCCAAGGGCGTGGAGCTCAACCCCCGTGCCCGGCGCCTGCTCTACAACGGCTCGGCCGCTGGCCTGGGCTGGTACCTCCACATCGGCCCGCCCATCAAGCACGCCATCGAGTCCTGCGGCCGGGAGGCCGGCATTGGCGCCTCCCTCGTCCTCGGTGTCGGCATCTGCGGCGTCATCGCGGTCGTCGTGGACCGCCGCACCCGGCACTGGTGGCCGCCGCTGGCCTGGGTCTGCCGCGCGCCGCTGGCCTCCGCCGTCCTCGCCCTGTGCCTCTACGCCCCCGCCTCGATCTAGGAGTTCACCCATGTCCCAGCTCACCACCCTCGCGGCCGACGGCGGCATCCCGACCGGTCAGATCCTCGGCACCCTCGGCGCCGGCGGCGCCGCGCTGGTCGCCACCGTGGTCCTCGTCCTGGGGGTCAAGGGCCAGCACAAGATCAAGCTCGACCAGATGCAGGCGGCCGGTGTGGGCCTGCTGGCCGGGACGCTGTACGCCACGGCGGGCAGCATCTGGAGCACGCCCGGCTCCGTCACCAAGGGCCTCACCCAGGCTCTCCAGGGCGGCATCGGCGGCCACGTCGGGCTTGGCGCCGTCGCCACGTGCATCGTCGCGATCATCTACGGCAAGAAGCTCAAGCCCCGCACGGCCGCCATTTTCGGCATCGCGGCCGCCAGCACCTTCGGCGCGGCCGGGGGACTGTGGGGCGTCATCTCGACCACGCTCGCCGCGTTCCTCAACCAGGCTCTGGGGGTGGCCTGATGACCACGCCGGAGACCACCGCGCCGGACGCCACTGGGGGAGAGGCCCCCGACTCCCCCGGCATCCGGGAGTCCCTGCGGGCCCTGCGCCCGTCCCGCCAGCTCGGGGTCGAGGTCTACGACGGATCGCTCGGCCTTCTCCGGCAGGGCGCCGCCTGGCTGTTCAAGGACAAGGCGGTCGGCGGTCGTCTCGGAGGCGTCGCGGTCGGCGCCTACGCCCTGGTCTGGGAGGCCGGCCACCACCCGCAGTACGTGATGCCGGCCATCGCGGTGGGGTGGACCGTGGCGGCCGTGACCGTCGGACACCGCGACCACTCCCCTACCCCACCGGCCAAGCGCCGGCCCCGGGTCAGCCTCACGAAGTCGACCCCGGGCCCGGCCGCCGACGAGGACCAGGAGCACGAGGACCAGGACGAGGACGAGGTCACCCTCGACGAGGTCGTCCTCGTCATCCGCGACATCGCCGCGGCGAACGGCCACCAGGGCGCGCACCTGGAGGACATCGCCGCCGAACTCACCTGGACCAAGGCCGAGCTGCGCGACGCCCTCGACGAATGGGGTGTCCCGGTCGCCGAGTTCAAGCTGAGGTTCGGCGGCCGGGACACCCCATTCGTCGAGGGCGTCGCGCAGCTCGGCCTTGGTCCAGGTGAGTTCGGCGGCGATGTCCTCCAGGTGCGCGCCCTGGTGGCCGTTCGCCGCGGCGATGTCGCGGATGACGAGGACGACCTCGTCGAGGGTGACCTCGTCCTCGTCCTGGTCCTCGTGCTCCTGGTCCTCGCCGGCGGCCGGGCCCGGGGTCGACTTCGTGAGGCTGACCCGGGGCCGGCGCTTGGCCGGTGGGGTAGGGGAGTCGTCGCGGCGTCCGACGGTCACGGCCGCCAC
>LIQL01000194.1 GCA_001418405.1 Streptomyces diastatochromogenes
GTCCTGCACACCACCCCCGCAGGCCCGTCACCGGCACCCAACAGCCCCGCGCAGCGGACCCGCCCGCGCCGCAGGCGCAAACAGCAACCCCCACGGCGGGACAGCCAAAAACGTGGGAAGCCTAAAACCCCAGCTTGCGGAGTTGCTTCGGGTCGCGTTGCCAGTCCTTGGCGACCTTGACGTGGAGGTCGAGGAAGACGGGGGTGCCGAGCAGTGCCTCGATGTGCTTGCGGGACTTGGTGCCGACCTCTTTCAGGCGCTTGCCCTTGGGGCCGATGATGATCCCCTTCTGGCTGGGGCGCTCGATGTAGACGTTGGCGTGGATGTCCAGCAGCGGCTTGTCGGCGGGGCGGTCCTCGCGGGGCAGCATTTCCTCGACGACGACGGCGATGGAGTGCGGCAGTTCGTCGCGGACGCCCTCCAGCGCGGCCTCGCGGATCAGTTCGGCGACCATGACCTGCTCCGGCTCGTCGGTCAGGTCGCCCTCGGGGTAGAGGGCGGGGCCTTCGGGGAGTAGCGGGACGAGCAGGTCGGCGAGGAGCGAGACCTGCTGGTCGCCGACGGCCGACACCGGGATGATCTCGGCCCATTCGATGCCGAGTTCCTTGCCGAGCCGGTCGATGGCGAGGAGCTGGGTGGCGAGCGCCTTGGAGTCGACCAGGTCGGTCTTGGTGACGATGGCGATCTTGGGGGTCTTCTTGATCTCGGCGAGTTCGCTGGCGATGTAGCGGTCGCCGGGGCCGAGCTTCTGGTCGGCGGGCAGGCAGAAGCCGATGACGTCGACCTCGGACCAGGTGGTGCGGACGACGTCGTTGAGCCGCTCGCCGAGGAGGGTGCGGGGCTTGTGGAGGCCCGGGGTGTCGACGAGGACCAGTTGGGCGTCGGGCCGGTGCACGATGCCGCGCACGGTGTGGCGGGTGGTCTGGGGGCGGTTGGAGGTGATCGCCACCTTCGTCCCGACGAGAGCGTTCGTCAGGGTGGACTTGCCTGCGTTGGGACGGCCGACGAAACAGGCGAAGCCGGCGCGGTGGGGGGCGGTGGACTCTGTGCGAACGCTCATGGCGCCCATTCTCCCCGATCCCCGCGGCCGGTCCGACCATTCGGCGCACCTGCCGTCGCGGAGGGCGGGGCGCGCCGGCCGCGGGCGCCCCGCCCGGTGGTGCCCTCAGGCCGCGGGGCCGGCCGGGGTGGCGGCGCGCAGGGTGCCGTCGGGGGCGGCGACGAGGACGGGGGTGTCCGGGCCGCCGAGGTCGCGCACGGCGGCCCGG
>LIQL01000195.1:0-31435 GCA_001418405.1 Streptomyces diastatochromogenes
CCCAACGGCGCCGGGAAGACCACCACCGTCGAGACCTGCGAAGGGTACCGGCGCCCGGACGCCGGCCGGGTCCGCGTCCTGGGACTGGACCCGGTCGCCGACGCCGCCGCCCTGCGCCCGCGGATCGGCGTGATGCTCCAGTCGGGTGGGGTCTACCCGGGCGCCCGGGCCGAGGAGATGCTGCGGCACACCGCCACCCTGCACGCCCACCCCCTCGACGTGGACCAGCTGATGGACCGACTGGGCCTGGACAGCTGCGGACGCACCGCGTACCGGCGGCTGTCCGGCGGGCAGCAGCAGCGACTGGCCCTGGCGATGGCCGTGGTCGGCCGCCCCGAGCTGGTGTTCCTCGACGAGCCGACGGCCGGCCTCGACCCGCAGGCCCGCCGCGCCACCTGGGACCTCGTCAGGGAACTGCGCGCCGACGGCGTCGGCGTGGTGCTGACCACCCACTTCATGGACGAGGCCGAGCAGCTCGCCGACGACGTCGCGATCATCGACGGCGGCCGGGTCGTCACCCAGGGCAGCCCGGAGGCGCTGTGCAAGGGGGGCGCGGAGAACAGCCTGCGCTTCACCGGCCGCCCCGGCCTGGACATCGCCTCGCTGCTCAAGGCGCTGCCGACGGACAGCGCCGCCGCCGAACTGACCGCCGGCACCTACCGCGTCCAGGGCCGGATCGATCCGCAACTGCTGGCCACCGTGGCCTCGTGGTGCGCCCAGAACGGCGTGCTGCCCGACGCGATAGCCGTCGAGCGCCACACGCTGGAGGACGTCTTCCTGGAGCTGACCGGCAAGGAGCTGCGCGCATGACCACCGCGACCGGTACGTTCGCCCCGCGGCCCGGCGCCGCCCCGCTGCCCCGGATGATCCGCGCGCAGGCCGCCCTGGAAACCAAGATGCTGCTGCGCAACGGCGAGCAGCTGCTGCTGACGGTGATCATCCCGACGCTGCTGCTGGTGCTGTTCTCCGCCGTCCGCATCATCGACACCGGCGCCGGCAAGCCGGTGGACTTCCTCGCCCCCGGCGTCCTGGGGCTCGCCGTCCTGTCCACCGCCTTCACCGGGCAGGCCATCGCCACCGGCTTCGAGCGGCGCTACGGCGTGCTCAAGCGGCTGGCCGCCTCGCCGCTGCCGCGCTGGGGCCTGATGACCGCCAAGACCTGCGCGGTGCTGGTCACCGAGGCCCTCCAGGTCGCCCTGCTGACGGTGGTCGCCCTCGCGCTGGGCTGGTCGCCGCACGGCGCCGCGACGTTCTCCGGCGTGCTCTCCGTGGTCCTGCTGCTCCTGATGGGCACCGCCGCGTTCTCCGGCCTGGGGCTGCTGATGGCCGGCACTCTCAAGGCCGAGGCCACGCTGGCCGCCGCCAACCTGGTCTTCCTGCTGCTGCTCGTCGGCGGCGGGGTGATCGTCCCGCTGGACAAGTTCCCGGCCGGGGCCCAGCAGGTGCTCCAGTTCCTGCCGATCTCCGCGCTCTCGGACGGGCTGCGGGAGGTCCTCCAGCACGGCGCCGGCCTGCCCCTGGCCGACCTGGGCATCCTGGCCGTCTGGGCCGTCCTGGGCCTGGGCGCGGCGGCCCGGTTCTTCCGCTGGGAGTGACCGCCCACCCCGCCCGACCAGCCCCGCGCGCCCGTTTCGCACCCCTCGTGAAAACTCGCACAAGCCGCCGCCTACGATGACTCCCGTGCCGAACACGCTGAATCCCCTTGAGCTGATCGCCCGCCACTGGCAGCCCTCCGCGCGCTTCGTCCGGCGGGCGGCGCTCGCCACCGTCGTGATGGCCGTGATCATCGTCGTGACCGGCGGCGCGGTCCGGCTGACCGAGTCCGGCCTCGGCTGCTCGACCTGGCCCAAGTGCACGCCGGACAGCCTCACTCCGACCGCCGCGATGGGCATCAACGGCCTCATCGAGTTCGGCAACCGCATGCTGACCTACGTCCTGTGCGCGGTCATCGGACTGTTCATCATCGCCGCCCGGGCCCGCGCACCGCGTCGCCGGGCGCTCACCCGGCTCGGCTGGGCACAGTTCTGGATCGTGATGGGCAACGCGGTCTGGGGCGGCATCGTCGTGCTGACCGGCCTGAACCCGTACCTCGTCGCCGCGCACTTCCTGCTCACCAGCGCCCTGCTGACGGTCGCGGTGCTGAGCTGGCAGCGCGCCAAGGAGGGCGACGAGGAGCCGCGCGACGTGGTGGCCCGACCGGTCCGGCAGCTGTCCTGGCTGCTGGTGGCGGCGACCGGCGCGCTCACCGTGATCGGCACGGTCGTCACCGGCACCGGCCCGCACGCCGGCGACGCCCACAAGGTCCACCGCATCCCGCTGAACTGGCAGGAAGTCACCCAGCTCCACGTCGACTTCGTCTACGTCGTGGTCGGCCTGAGCGTGGCCCTGTGGTTCGCCCTGCGCGCGGTCAAGGCCCCGGCCGCGGCGCGCCGCACCGCGCTGGAACTCCTCGGCTGCATCGCCCTCCAGGGCGTCATCGGCTACGTCCAGTACTTCAGCGGCCTGCCGGAGATCGTGGTCGGGCTGCACATGCTGGGCTCGACCCTGGTGTGGATCGCCGTGCTGCGGGTCGCTCTCGCCCTGCGCGTCCGCGGCCCGCTCCAGGAGGACGACCCCACCGCGGCGGCCGTCGACGCGGCGCCGGACGCTCAGCTCGCCTCCGCCGCCAGCCGGTAGACCCGGCGCGCGGTCCCCGAGCCGACCAGCTCGACGATCCGCCGGCCGTCCGAGGCGGCGCACAGCCCCTCGGCGGCCCACTCCCCGACGACGCGTTCGACGGCCCGTGAGAAGAGCCGGGCCGCGGTGACGTAGAGCTCGGGCAGGCCACGCGCACCCGAGGAGAACAGCAGCTTGCCGAACGGCGCCTGGCCCAGCGTCTCCTCGGGGAACGGGCCGGCGTCCGCGTAGACGTGGGCGTGCACCGTGGCGAGCTGTGCGGCCCGCCGGTGGTGCGGGACCCGGGGCAGCAGCACCACGTCCGAGCCGAGCCCGGCGGTGGCCCGCAGGAAGTCGGTCAGCGGCTGCGGATCGGGGCAGTGCAGCTGCACCGGCAGCCCGGTGGCCACCGCGCTCCACAACAGGTGCCGGACGAGCGCCGGCTCCCCCAGCGGCTCCCCCCGGCGGCGGCCGCGCAACCAGCGGTCCGCGGCCCGGCGCACCGCGCCCGCGTCCGGGGCCCGACCCTCGCAGTAGGTGGCGCCGGAGGCGAAGGCGGTGGCGTGCTGGGCGGCGGCGTAGAGGGCCTCGGCGGTGTAGCCGAGGAAGGAGTCGACGCTGCCGGAGGTGTCGGCGACCTGCTCGGCGAGCGGTTCCAACCGGACGACCTCGTGGGCGCGGGCCTCGGCGGCGGCCGCGAGTTCGGCGGCCGAGGTCAGGCCCGCCGGGGCGCCGGCCTCCACCAGGAACGCGCCGATGCCGGCCCCGCGCAGCAGCATCCGGCCGGCCAGGAAGGCGCCCAGCTCCCGCCGGCGGGCCAGGTAGCGCACCGGCGAACAGTGCGGCTCCAGACCGAGCAGCGGGGGGCACCAGCGGCGTATCGCGAGCCCGGTGCGGGTGTCGAAGTGGCTGGTGCCGGCGGGCGCCGGGCCCTCGGCACCCGAGGCGGCGGCCATCTGTGCCTCGAAGGAACCGAGGCCGAGCTCGCCGTGGACGGCACCGTGGCTGTGTTGGTCGACGAGCGGGGGGAGCGCCGCCATCCGCCCTCCTCCGCCGTCGGCCCCCGGGCGTGGCCGGTCCACCGCGCCCGGTGAGCTTAACGGGCGGGCCCGCGGTGAGGTAGCGGGCGCTGCGCCCCGGCGCACCGCACCGGGGCGGCGCCGCGGAGCCCTACGGGTTGGCCGGGCCGCCCAGTTGGAGGCCGGCCATCCGGGACCACTCGTACGGACCGGTGCGGACCTTGCCGGCCAGCTCGCCGTCGAAGTCGTCCTGCAGGGTGAGGCCGGCCTGTTCGGCGGCCTTCTCGGCGGCGCCGTAGCTGTCCGCGACGAGGTTGCCCCACTCGCCGTTGGCACCGACCAGGGCGATCCGGGTGCGCCCGCGGCCGATGTGGGCGAGCTGTCCCTCGGCGCTGCCGCCGTGGGAACTCGCGAACGCCCGGATCTGCTTGGCGAGTCGGGCCGCCTGCTTGTCGGCCCGCTTCTGCGCCGCATTGGCGGTGGCCGGGCCGCCCGCCGCCTGCTCGTCCGCCTGCTGGGTGTCTGCCATGGTCAGCATGCTACTCGCGGGTACGGCCTTTGTGGGGGTGATCCCCCACACCTCCGTCAGCGCAGGAAGGGGTCCACCGCGACGGCGACGAACAGCAGCGACACGTAGGTGATGGACCAGTGGAACAGTCGCATCTCCTTGAGCTTGGCACCGGTGACGCCGGCCTTGGCACGGCTCTGGAGGGCGTGCGCCTCGCGGAGCCAGAAGGCGCCGCAGGCGACCGCGACGGCGGTGTAGAACCAGCCGGTGTAGCCCAGCGGCTGGAGCAGCAGCGAGACCGCGACCATCACCCAGCTGTAGACGACGATCTGCCGGGCGACGACCTTGTTGCCCGCCACGGCCGGCAGCATCGGCACGCCGACCCGCTTGTAGTCGTCGGTGACCTTCATCGACAGCGGCCAGTAGTGCGGCGGCGTCCAGAAGAAGATGACGAGGAAGAGGACGAGCGAGGCCCAGGAGACGGAGTTGGTCACCGAGGACCAGCCGATGAAGACGGGCATGCAGCCCGCAATGCCGCCCCAGACGATGTTCTGCGAGGTGCGCCGCTTCAGGATCATCGTGTAGACGACCACGTAGAAGAAGATCGCCCCGAGCGACAGCATCGCCGACAGCGGGTTGACGAGGTACCAGAACAGCACGGTGGAGCCGACCGTGAGCGCGGACGCGAAGACCAGGCACTCGCGCGGCGAGACCATCCCGGTGACCAGCGGCCGCTGCGCGGTGCGGTCCATCATCGCGTCGATGTCGCGGTCGAGGTACATGTTGAAGGCGGCGGCGCCGCCGGCGGAGAGGTAACCGCCGACGCAGGTGGCCAGCACCAGCCACAGGTCCGGCACGCCTCCGGCGGCCAGGAACATCACCGGCACCGTCGTCATCAGCAACAGTTCGATGACCCGCGGCTTGGTCAGCGCGATGAACGCCTTCACCCGGGCCCCGAACGGCCGGTTACCGGGACTCCCGGGGACTTGAGAGAGCCCCCCCGCAGGACGGGTTTCGACGGCCGTCACGCACACCCCTGGAAGTTAACGTCAGCGGCCTGGGCCGCGGAGATAAGGCCAGCAAGCTCCGCCGGCAGTGAACACCCGGTAAAGGCTTGCGCTTACCACGCCACTTTAGACGTTGGCCATACGACGGCTCTCGCGGGGGTGGGGTCGTGTTGGGCGCCTGAGCGCGGGGTGGCCGCGGCGGCGGGCCCGGCGGAGCGCGCGACGGTTTGTCCGGAGGTCTCCCGGGACGGTCGTCCGGCGTTCGAGAGGCGGAGGCGCCCGGGGCCCGGCAGTCTGGTCCTAGGGCGCGCCCCCGGCGCCGGGAACGCCCCGGCTTCGACGCGATGGCCCCAAGCGAAAACCGCTCCCGCGGGACCCGCCCGCCGACTGAGCGCCCCCGGCGCCGACTGAGCACCGACTGAGCGCTGAAATCACCGACTGAGCGTCGAAAAGGCGGGCCCATTTACGGGGGTAGGCTCGACACCGCCTGGGCGGACATGCCGTCCGCGTTCGACATGTGGAGAGGAGCCCTGACTCAGGGTGAGCACCAAGCCGACCACCACAGATTTCGAGTGGACCGAACTGGACCAGCGGG
The DNA here is from genome assembly GCA_001418405.1 of Streptomyces diastatochromogenes. Taxonomy (GTDB): domain Bacteria; phylum Actinomycetota; class Actinomycetes; order Streptomycetales; family Streptomycetaceae; genus Streptomyces; species Streptomyces albulus_C. The sequence goes on from LIQL01000195.1 coordinate 5,785, forward strand.
CGGTGGATACCGCCCGCGTCCTGGCCATGGATTCCGTGCAGAAGGTCGGTAACGGCCATCCGGGTACGGCCATGAGCCTGGCGCCCGCCGCCTACGTTCTGTTCCAGAAGCTCATGCGGCACGACCCCGCCGATGCGGACTGGACCGGCCGGGACCGGTTCGTCCTCTCTGCCGGCCACTCCAGCCTGACCCTCTACACCCAGCTCTTCCTGGCCGGCTTCGGCCTGGAGCTGGACGACCTGAAGGCCTTCCGCACCTGGGGCTCGAAGACCCCCGGTCACCCGGAGTACGGCCACACCACCGGCGTGGAGACCACCACCGGCCCGCTGGGCCAGGGCGTCGCCAACGCCGTGGGCATGGCGATGGCGTCCCGCTACGAGCGCGGCCTGTTCGACCCCGAGGCGGCGCAGGGCACCTCGCCCTTCGACCACACCATCTACTGCATCGCCGGCGACGGCTGCCTCCAGGAGGGCATCGCCGCCGAGGCGTCCTCCCTGGCCGGCCACCAGAAGCTCGGCAACCTCGTGCTGCTGTGGGACGACAACCACATCTCCATCGAGGGCGACACCGAGACCGCGGTCTCGGAGGACACCTGCAAGCGCTACGAGGCGTACGGCTGGCACGTCCAGCGCGTCGAGCAGGCGCCCAACGGCGACCTGGACCCGGCCGGCCTGGCCCGGGCCCTGGAGGCCGCCAAGGCCGTGACCGACCGCCCGTCGTTCATCGCGATGCGCTCGATCATCGCCTGGCCGGCCCCCAACGCCCAGAACACCGAGGCCGCCCACGGCTCGGCGCTGGGCGAGGAGGAGATCGCCGCCACCAAGCGCGTGCTCGGCTTCGACCCGGAGCAGACCTTCGAGGTCGCCGACGAGGTCCTGGCGCACACCCGTGGCGCCCTGGACCGCGGCCGCGAGGCCCGCGCCGAGTGGGAGAAGGCGTTCGCCGCCTGGCGCACCGCCAGCCCCGAGCGCGCCGCCGCGTTCGACCGGATCGCCGCGGGCGAACTGCCCGAGGGCTGGCAGGAGCACGTCCCGGCGTTCGAGACCGGCAAGGCGGTGGCCACCCGTGCCGCCTCCGGCAAGGTGCTGCAGGCGCTGGGCGCGGTCGTGCCCGAGCTGTGGGGCGGCTCCGCCGACCTCGCGGGCTCGAACAACACCACGATCGACAAGACCTCGTCGTTCCTGCCCGAGGGCAACCCGCTGCCGGGCGCCGACCCCTACGGCCGCACCATCCACTTCGGCATCCGCGAGCACTCCATGGGCGCGGAGATGAACGGCATCGCGCTGCACGGCAACACCCGCATCTACGGCGGCACCTTCCTGGTGTTCTCCGACTACATGCGCAACGCCGTCCGGCTGTCCGCCCTGATGCACCTGCCGGTGACGTACGTGTGGACGCACGACTCCATCGGTCTGGGCGAGGACGGCCCGACCCACCAGCCGGTCGAGCACCTGGCCTCGCTGCGCGCCATCCCGGGCCTGAACGTCGTCCGCCCGGCCGACGCCAACGAGACCGCCCTCGCCTGGCGCGAGATCATGCGCCGTTGGACGAAGGAGTTCGGCGTGGGCGCCCCGCACGCGCTGGCACTGACCCGTCAGGGCGTGCCGACGTACGAGGCCGACGACGACACCGCCAAGGGCGGTTACGTCCGCTTCGAGGCCGAAGGCGCCGACGGCCGGGCCGCCGAGCCGCAGCTCGTGCTGATCGCCACCGGTTCCGAACTGCAGCTGGCCGTCGCGGCCCGCGAGCAGCTCCAGGCCGAGGGCGTGCCCACCCGCGTGGTGTCGATGCCGTCGGTGGAGTGGTTCGAGGAGCAGGACCAGGAGTACCGCGACAGCGTGCTGCCCCCGTCCGTCAAGGCCCGGGTCGCCGTCGAGGCCGGCATCGGCCTCACCTGGCACCGCTACGTCGGCGACGCCGGCCGGATCGTGTCCCTGGAGCACTTCGGCGCCTCCGCCGACGCCAAGGTCCTCTTCCGCGAGTTCGGCTTCACCCCCGAAGCGGTGGCCGCCGCCGCGCGGGAATCCCTGGCCGCCGCCGCGCGCTGACGCCCACATACGACTAGTAGGAGATGCAGAACCCATGACAGACGCACTCAAGCGCCTCTCCGACGAGGGCGTGGCGATCTGGCTGGACGACCTGTCGCGCAAGCGCATCACGTCCGGCAACCTGGCCGAACTGATCGACCAGCAGCACGTCGTCGGCGTCACGACCAACCCGTCGATCTTCCAGAAGGCGATCTCCTCCGGCGACGGGTACAGCCCGCAGCTGGCGGACCTGGCGGCCCGCAAGGTCACCGTCGAGGAAGCCATCCGCATGATCACCACGGCGGACGTCCGGGACGCCGCCGACGTGCTGCGCCCGGTCTTCGACGCCACCGGTGGCCAGGACGGCCGGGTCTCCATCGAGGTCGACCCGCGGCTGGCGCACCACACCGTGGCGACCATCGCCGAGGCCAAGCAGCTCGCTTGGCTGGTGGACCGCCCGAACACGCTGATCAAGATCCCGGCCACCAAGGCGGGCCTGCCGGCCATCACCGAGGTGATCGGCCTGGGCATCAGCGTCAACGTCACCCTGATCTTCTCGCTGGAGCGCTACCGCGAGGTGATGGACGCCTACCTCGCCGGTCTGGAGAAGGCCAAGGCCGCGGGCCTGGACCTGTCCGAGATCCGTTCGGTGGCGTCGTTCTTCGTGTCCCGTGTGGACAGCGAGATCGACAAGCGCCTGGAGAAGCTCGGCACCGACGAGGCGAAGGCGCTCAAGGGCAAGGCCGCACTGGCCAACGCCCGACTGGCGTACCAGGCGTACGAGGAGGTCTTCTCCTCGGACCGCTGGGCCGCCCTGGACAAGGCGGGCGCCAACAAGCAGCGTCCGCTGTGGGCCTCGACCGGCGTGAAGGACCCCGCGTACAAGGACACCCTGTACGTGGACGAGCTGGTCGCCCCCGGCACGGTCAACACCATGCCCGAGGCCACCCTGCAGGCCACCGGCGACCACGGCCAGATCACCGGCGACACCATCGCCGGCACCTACGCCGCCGCCCAGGCCGACCTCGACGCGATCGGCGCGCTCGGGATCTCGTACGACGACGTCGTGCAGCTCCTGGAGGACGAGGGCGTGGAGAAGTTCGAGTCGGCGTGGAACGACCTGCTCAAGTCGACCGAGGCGGAACTGGCGCGCCTCGCTCCCTCGGAGGGCTGATCTCCCTTGTCTGGTTCACACGGAGCTAACCCGCTCCGTGACGCCGCGGACCGACGGCTCCCGCGTATCGCGGGGCCGTCGGGCCTGGTCATTTTCGGCGTCACGGGCGATTTGTCCCGTAAAAAGCTGATGCCCGCGGTCTACGACCTGGCGAACCGGGGGCTGCTGCCGCCGGGCTTCTCGCTGGTCGGCTTCGCCCGCCGCGAGTGGGAGGACGAGGACTTCGCACAAGAGGTGTACGAGGCCGTCAAGCAGCACTCCCGCACGCCGTTCCGCGAAGAGGTCTGGCAGCAGCTGGTGCAGGGCTGCCGGTTCGTCCAGGGCAACTTCGACGACGACGACGCCTTCGAGACGCTCAAGGACACCATCAACGAGCTCGACAAGGCGCAGGGCACGGGCGGCAACTTCGCCTTCTACCTGTCGGTGCCGCCGAAGTTCTTCCCCAAGGTCGTCCAGCAGCTCAAGAAGCACGGGCTGGCCGACCAGAAGGAGGACTCCTGGCGCCGCGCGGTCATCGAGAAGCCCTTCGGCCACGACCTGAAGAGCGCCCAGGAGCTCAACCGGATCGTCCACGAGGTCTTCCCGCCCAACGAGGTCTTCCGGATCGACCACTACCTGGGCAAGGAGACGGTCCAGAACATCCTGGCGCTGCGGTTCGCCAACACCATGTTCGAGCCGCTGTGGAACCGCAGCTACGTCGACCACGTGCAGATCACGATGGCCGAGGACATCGGCATCGGCGGCCGGGCCGGCTACTACGACGGCATCGGCGCCGCCCGTGACGTCATCCAGAACCACCTCCTCCAACTGCTCGCGCTGACCGCCATGGAGGAGCCCGCCTCCTTCGAGGCGGACGCGCTGGTCGCGGAGAAGACCAAGGTGCTGGGCGCCGTCCGGCTGCCCAAGGACCTCGGCAAGGAGACCGTCCGGGCGCAGTACACGGCCGGTTGGCAGGGCGGCGAGAAGGTCGTCGGCTACGCCGAGGAAGACGGCATCGACCCCAAGTCGAAGACCGACACCTACGCCGCGATCAAGCTCGGGATCGACAACCGCCGCTGGGCGGGCGTCCCCTTCTACCTGCGGACCGGCAAGCGCCTGGGCCGCCGGGTCACCGAGATCGCGGTCGTCTTCCAGCGCGCCCCGCACTCCCCGTTCGACCACACCGCCACCGAGGAGCTGGGGCAGAACGCCCTGGTCATCCGGGTGCAGCCGGACGAGGGCGTGACCGTGCGGTTCGGCTCCAAGGTGCCCGGCACCTCGATGGAGGTGCGCGACGTCTCGATGGACTTTGCGTACGGCGAGTCCTTCACGGAGTCCAGCCCCGAGGCGTACGAGCGGCTGATCCTCGACGTGCTGCTCGGCGACGCCAACCTCTTCCCCCGCCTGGAGGAGGTCGAGCTGTCCTGGAAGATCCTCGACCCGATCGAGACCTACTGGGACAAGCACGGCAAGCCCGCGCAGTACCCGGCGGGCACCTGGGGTCCCGACGAGGCAGACGAAATGCTCGCACGAGACGGACGGAGCTGGCGTCGGCCATGAAGATCGATCTGACGGAAACCACGGCCAGCAAGATCAACAAGGCGCTGGTCCAGGGCCGCCGCGCCGTCGGCACCCCGGCCATCGGCATGGTGCTCACCCTCGTCATCGTCACCGACGAGGAGAACGCCTACGACGCCCTGAAGGCCGCCAACGAGGCGTCCCGCGAGCACCCCTCGCGCACCCTCGTCGTCATCAAGCGGGTCAGCCGGTCGCCGCGCGACCGCGCCAAGGCCCGGCTGGACGCCGAGGTGCGGGTCGGCACGGACGCCGGCACCGGCGAGACGGTGGTGCTGCGGCTCTACGGCGAGGCGATCGACCACGCCCAGTCCGTGGTGCTGCCGCTGCTGCTGCCGGACGCCCCGGTGGTGGTCTGGTGGGCGGTCAACGCCCCGCTGGACCCGGCCCAGGACCCGCTCGGCGCACTGGCGCAGCGCCGGGTCACCGACGCGTACGCCTCCGAGGAGCCCATCCGGGAGCTGTCCGCGCGCGCCGACACCTACACCCCGGGCGACACGGACCTGTCCTGGACCCGCATCACGCCCTGGCGCTCCATGCTGGCGGCGGCACTGGACCAGTCTCCGTGCACCGTCACTTCGGCCGTGGTCGAGGGCGAGGAGTTCAACCCCAGCTGCGAGCTGCTCGCCATGTGGCTCGCCAGCCGGCTGGACGTGCCGGTCCAGCGCACCGTTTCGACCGGCCCCGGGCTCACCGCGGTGCGCCTGGAATCCAGTGCCGGAACGATTGTCCTGGACCGCGCGGACGGCTCGCTGGCCACCCTGTCCATGCGCGGTCAGCCGGACCGCGCGGTGGCGCTCAAGCGGCGGGAGACCTCCGAGCTGCTCGCCGAGGAGCTGCGCCGGCTCGACCCGGACGACATCTACGCCGCCGCGCTGAAGTACGGCGTGCAGCGGATCGGCGAGCCGGACGGGCAGGCGCCGGCCCCGGCCGCCGACCAGCCGGCGGCCGGCAAGGCCGCGGACGCGGGCGACACCCCGGCCAAGCCGGCGGCGAAGAAGGCGCCCGCCAAGAAGGCGGCCGCCAAGTGAGTGCACCGCAGGTCGTCGTCCACCGCGACAAGGAGCTGATGGCGAAGGCCGCCGCGGCCCGACTGATCACCAAGATCGTCGATGCCCAGTCGGCCCGCGGCACCGCCTCCGTCGTGCTCACCGGCGGGCGCAACGGCAACGGGCTGCTCGCGGCCCTGGCCGAGGCGCCCGCCCGGGACGCGGTCGACTGGTCCCGGCTGGATTTGTGGTGGGGCGACGAACGCTTCCTGCCGGACGGCGATCCGGAGCGCAACTACACCCAGGCCCGCGAGGTGCTCCTGGACAGCGTTCCGTTGGACCCGGCCCGGGTGCACCCGATGGCGCCCTCGGACGGCCCGCACGGCAACGACGCGGACGCCGCCGCCGAGGCGTACGCGGCCGAACTGGCCGCCGCCGCGGGCCCGGAGCACTACCAGTCCGCGGCCGCCGCCGCGGGCGGCGCGGTGCCGTCCTTCGACGTCCTGCTGCTGGGCGTCGGCCCGGACACCCACGTCGCCTCGCTCTTCCCGGAGCTCCCCGCGGTCTACGAGCGGGAGCGGACCGTGGTCGGGGTGCGCGGAGCGCCCAAGCCGCCGCCCACCCGGGTCACGCTGACCCTGCCCGCGATCCGCGCGGCACGGGAGGTCTGGCTGCTGGCGGCCGGCGAGGACAAGGCCAACGCCGCGGCCATCGCGCTGTCCGGTGCCGGCGAGGTGCAGGCCCCGGCCGCCGGGGCGCGTGGCCGCAGCCGGACGCTGTGGCTGCTGGACGTGGCCGCTGCCACCCAGCTGCCGCGCGCCCTCTACCCCCCGGCGTCCTCCTGAGCCGGGCGGCGCACCGGCCCGCCGGAGCGCCGCAGATGTGCCGATGGCCCCGCACCCCGAAGGGTGCGGGGCCATCGGCACATCGCATCAACGCCCGCGCAGCTCGCGGTACTTGGCGACCAGACCGGCCGTGGACGCGTCCAGGCCCGGCACCTCGGCGCCCTCGGTGAGCGCCGGCTCGACGCGCTTGGCCAGGACCTTGCCCAGCTCCACGCCCCACTGGTCGAAGGAGTTGATGTTCCACACCGCGCCCTGGACGAACACCTTGTGCTCGTAGAGCGCGATCAGCTGGCCCAGCACCGAGGGACTCAGCTCCGACGCCAGGATCGTGGTGGTGGGGTGGTTGCCCCGGAAGGTGCGGTGCGGCACCAGTTCCTCCGCGACGCCCTCGGCGCGCACCTCGTCCGCGGTCTTGCCGAACGCCAGCGCCTGGCCCTGCGCCAGGAGGTTGGCCATCAGCAGGTCGTGCTGGGCGACCAGGTGCGGCTGGAGGTCCTCGACCGGCCTGGCGAACCCGAGCAGGTCGGCCGGGATCGTCTTCGTGCCCTGGTGGAGCAACTGATAGTAGGCGTGCTGGCCGTTGGTGCCGGGGGTGCCCCAGACCACCGGGCCGGTCTGCCAGTCCACCGGCCGGCCCTCGCGGTCCACGGACTTGCCGTTGGACTCCATGTCCAACTGCTGGAGGTAGGCGGTGAACTTGGAGAGGTAGTGGCTGTAGGGCAGCACGGCGTGCGACTGGGCGTCCCAGAAGTTGCCGTACCAGATGCCCAACAGGCCCAGCAGCAGCGGGGCGTTCTCCTCCGGCGGGGCGGTGCGGAAGTGCTCGTCGACGAGGTGGAAACCGGCGAGCATCTCGCGGAACCGCTCCGGGCCGATCGCGATCATCAGCGACAGCCCGATGGCGGAGTCGTAGGAGTAGCGGCCGCCGACCCAGTCCCAGAACTCGAACATGTTGTCGGTGTCGATGCCGAACTCGGCGACCTTCTCGGCATTGGTCGACAGCGCCACGAAGTGCTTGCCGACCGCTTCCTGGCCGGCCCCGAGGCCGGTCAGCAGCCAGTCCCGCGCGGAGGTGGCGTTGGTGATGGTCTCGATGGTGGTGAAGGTCTTCGACGCGACGATGAACAGCGTCTCGGCCGGGTCCAGGTCGCGCACCGCCTCGTGCAGGTCGGCACCGTCCACGTTGGAGACGAAGCGGAACTGCATGTCCCGGTGGGTGTAGGCGCGCAGCGCCTCGTAGGCCATCGCGGGGCCCAGGTCCGAGCCGCCGATCCCGATGTTGACGACCGTCTTGATCCGGCGGCCGGTGTACCCCTTCCAGTCCCCGGAGCGGACCCGGTCGGCGAACGTCGACATCCGCGTCAGGACGTGCTGCACCGCGGGAACGACGTTCTCCCCGTCGGTCACGATGGCCGCCGAGCCCGGCGCGCGCAGCGCGGTGTGCAGCACGGAGCGGTGCTCGGTGATGTTGATCTTCTCGCCGCGGAACATCGCGTCCCGCAGCTCGGCCACGCCGGTCGCCGCGGCCAGTTCGCGGAGCAGCCGCAGGGTCTCGTCGGTGACCAGATGCTTGGAGTAGTCCAGGTGCAGGTCGCCGACCTGGAGGGTCAGGCGCCCGGCGCGCGAGGGGTCCTTGTCGAACAGCTCGCGCAGGTGCACCTCCCCCATCTGCTCGCGGTGCTTGCTCAACGCGGTCCACTCAGGCATCTGGTCGAGCCTGCCGCGGCCTTCTGCGTTCATTCGGACATCAGCCTTCTTCGTCTCGTAGCGGCCCCGCCGTCCTCCAACCTAATTGATCAGGGCGCGGTATGAGGTATCTGTCCCCCGTTGGACGGGGTGCCGTCGCCGCCCCGAACAACGGGTGCCAGCACCACCGTCCCCACCCCCAGCAGCGCGGCCGCCACCAGCGCCGGGGAGTTGGGTCCCCACGCCACCGCGGCCCCGCCGCCCAGCAGTGCGCCCACCGGGGTCCCGGCGATCGAGACCGTGCGGAACGCGGAGCTGATCCGGCCCAGCATCGCCTCCGGGGCGCGCTGCTGGACCAGCGTGGTCTCCAGGACGTTCCACACCGTGCCGGCGAAGCCGAACAGGGCCAGCGCCAGGGCCGCGGACCACAGCACCCGCACCGTGCCGAACCCCACCAGCACCACGGTCTGCACCGCGCCGGCCAGCAGCAGGGTGCGCAACTGTCCGCCGAGCGCGGCGATGACCCGACCCGCCAGCAGCCCGCCGAGCACCGTGCCGGCCCCGTACCCCGTCGTCACCGCGACGTACCCGAAGTCCCCCGCGCCCAGCCAGTCCTTGACGACCACGACGAGCTCGGCGATCAGCGCGCCGAGGCCGACGTTGCCCAGCGCCACCGACAGGCAGAAACCCCGCAGCACCCGGTCACCGCGCAACGCCCTTAGGCCCTCGGCCATTTCCCGCCGCAGGGTGCGCCCGGCGACGGCCGGCGGACGGGGCGGTGCACCGGTGCGCAACGAGGCCACCAGCGCGGCGGCGAGCAGGTACGTCGCCGCGTCGGCAAGGAAGGGCAGCGCGACGCTCACCCCGATCAGCACCGGCGCCACCGGTCCGCCGACGAACCGTCTGACCACCTCCTGGCCGGTCATCAGACGGGCGTTGGCGGCGGTCAACGCCGCTCTGGGCACCACCGCCGGCAGCAGGGCGGTGGCGGCGTTGTCGAAGAGCGTCTGGAGGGTGGTGAGCGCGAAGGCCAGCGCCAGCAACAGCCCGATGCCCGCCGCGCCCGCCGCCACCGCCAGTGCGAAACCGCCCATCAGCAGCCCGCGCAAGAGGTCGACCGCCCACATCGCGCGCCGCTGGTCGACCCGGTCGGCGACCGCGCCGCCGAGCAGTCCGAAGAGCAGCCACGGAGCGAAGCCGCAGGCGGTGACCAGCGCGATCAGCAGCGGATCGGCGGTCAACGCGTGGGCGAGCAACGGGAGGGCGGTGCCCCGCAGCGCGTCACCGAAGGCGGAGACGACGGCGGCGCTCCACAACCGACCGAACCCGCCGCCCCCGAAGCGGCCGTCAACTCCCGCCGCGCCACCCGCCACCGTCCGCGCCATCGTCGCCCCCGTACCGCGCCCGGGCGGTCCCCGCGCGGGATCCGCCTGCTGAAAACCGTACGGTCGACCTCTGACATCGGGCCTGGGGCAACCTCCCCATCACGAGCCTCAGATGGCCGCCGCCCCGGCGCCGCGTGGCGGGCCCGACAACGCGATCGGCCCGGCCGGAAGGGGAGCGGTGTCCCTTCCGGCCGGGCCGGTCGTGCTCGGCAGTGCGCTGCGGTGCGGTCAGATCTCGCCGCGGAGTTTGGCGAGCGCCTCGGCCAGGATCGCCTCGCCGTCGGCGTCGCTGCGGCGCTCCCGGACGTAGGCGAGGTGCGTCTTGTACGGCTCGGTACGCGGCGGGTCCGGCGGGCTGTCCCGGTCCTTGCCGGCCGGGAAACCACAGCGGGGGCAGTCCCAGGTGTCCGGCACCTGGGCATCGCCGGCGAAGCTGGGCTGCGTCTCGTGCCCGTTGGAGCACCAGAAGGAGATGCGGATACGCGGCGCGGACTCGCCGCGCTCGGCCTCCCCCATCGGCCCCGCCCCGACCCGACTTCCTCGGATCGCGTTGCCACTTGCCACGGTCGTAACTCCCTGCGTAATGGTGCCGCGTGCTCTCACAGCAGCTGCGCTGCGGGCGCCCCAGTCTACGTAAGGCCCAACGCGCGTCCAGTGACACGAGTTACCGTCCCGGGACGCTGCCTTCATGATAGGCCGCGTCCCCGACGGTATGTCAGCTGCCGAGCTTCATCAGGATGCCGAGCACCACGATGCAGGCGAACCAGAGCAGGGCGATCACGATCGTGATGCGGTCGAGGTTGCGCTCGGCGACGGAGGAGCCGCCGACCGAGGACTGCATGCCGCCACCGAACATGTCGGACAGACCGCCGCCCTTTCCCTTGTGCATGAGCACCAACATCATCAGCAGCACGCTGAAGATGATGAGGGCGATCGAGAACCCGATGACCACGGCTGGACCAACTCTCTGAGGACTGTCGGACGGAACGCACCAGCCGTCCGAAGGTGCCGGACGGTGCGGGGCCGGGCGGTGCGCACGACACCGGACCCGGCCCCGACAGGGTACGACGGGCCGGGCCCGTCGTCATAGCTGCTACTGATCGCGGAAACGGACGATCTTCACGAATTCGTCCGCGTCCAGGGCCGCGCCGCCGATCAGGGCGCCGTCCACGTCAGGCTGCGCCATGATCGCCGCGACGTTGCCGGACTTGACCGAGCCGCCGTACTGGATGCGGACCTTGTCGGCCAGCTCCTGGCTGTAGAGCTCGGCGAGGCGGCCGCGGATGGCACCGCAGACCTCCTGCGCGTCCTCGGGCGTGGCGACCTCGCCGGTGCCGATGGCCCACACCGGCTCGTAGGCGATCACGATCGTCTCGGCCTGTGCGGCCGGGACGTCCTTCAGGCCGCCGTCGACCTGGGCGAGGGTGTGCGCGACCTGGTTGCCGGCCTTGCGGACGTCCAGGCCCTCGCCGACGCACAGGATCGGGGTCAGACCGTGCTGGAACGCGGCCTTGACCTTGGCGTTGCAGATCTCCTCGTCCTCGCCGTGGTACTGGCGGCGCTCGCTGTGGCCGACGGCCACGTAGGTGCACTTGAGCTTGGCCAGCATGGCGCCGGAGATCTCGCCGGTGTAGGCACCGGAGTCGTGCGCCGACAGGTCCTGGGCGCCGTACTTGATCTTGAGCTTGTCGCCGTCGACGAGGGTCTGCACCGAGCGCAGATCGGTGAAGGGCGGCAGGACCGCGACCTCCACCTGGTCGAAGTCCTTGTCGCTGAGGGCGAAGGCGAGCTTCTGGACGTGGGCGATGGCCTCAAGGTGGTTGAGGTTCATCTTCCAGTTGCCCGCCATCAGCGGGGTGCGGTCACTCACGGTTGTTCAGTCCTCCAGAGCGGCGAGGCCGGGGAGCGTCTTGCCTTCGAGGTACTCGAGGCTGGCGCCGCCACCGGTCGAAATGTGGCCGAAAGCATTCTCGTCGAAGCCGAGCAGGCGCACCGCGGCGGCCGAGTCACCGCCGCCGACGACGGTGAAGGCGTCCGATGCCAGCAGCCCCTGGGCGACGGCCTTGGTGCCGTTCGCGTAGTCGGGGTGCTCGAAGACGCCCATCGGGCCGTTCCAGAAGACGGTGCCCGCGTCGGCGAGCTTCGCGGCGTAGAGCTCGCGGGTCTTCGGGCCGATGTCCAGGCCCTCCTTGTCGGCCGGGATGGCGTCCGCGGCGACGAGGTCCGGGTTGGCCGGGGCCTTGGTCTTCAGGTCCGGGAAGTCGGCCGAAACCAGTACGTCGACGGGGAGCACGAACTCCACGCCGCGCTTCTCCGCCTCCGCCAGGTACCTCAGGCAGACCGGGATCTGGTCCTTCTGCAGCAGCGAGATGCCGACCTCGTGGCCCTTGGCCGCCAGGAAGGTGTACGCCATGCCGCCGCCGATCAGGATGCGGTCGGCCTTCTTGAGCAGGTTGTCGATGACGCCGAGCTTGTCGGAGACCTTGGCGCCGCCGAGCACCACCACGTAGGGGCGCTTGACGTCCTCGGTGAGCTTCTTGAGCACGCCGACCTCGGTGGCGATCAGGTCGCCGGCGGCGTGCGGCAGCCGCTTGGGCAGGTCGAAGACCGAGGCGTGCTTGCGGTGCACGGCACCGAAGCCGTCGCCGACGTAGAGGTCGGCGAGCTGGGCGAGCTGGTCGGCGAAGGCGCCGCGCTCGGCGTCGTCCTTGCTGGTCTCGCCCGCGTTGAAGCGGAGGTTCTCCAGGACGGCCACCTGTCCGTCGGCCAGACCCGCGACCACGGCAGCGGCCGACTCACCGACCGTGTCGGTGGCGAACGCCACGTCCTGGCCGAGGATCTCGCCGAGCCGCTCGGCCGCCGGGGCCAGCGAGAAGGCGGGGTCCGGGGCGCCCTTGGGGCGGCCCAGGTGGGAGGCGACGATCACCTTCGCGCCGAGCCCGGCCAGCTTGGCGATCGTCGGGGCGACGGCGCGGATCCGGCCGTCGTCGGTGATGGTGGTGCCGTCCAAGGGAACGTTGAGGTCGGCGCGGACGAAGACCCGCTTGCCGGCGACGCCTTCCGTGGCGAGGTCGTCGATCGTCTTCATGTGAAGTGAACTCCGTTGTAGTCCGTCATGGGACGGGGCCCGTACGACGCGTTGCCGCGCCCTACGAGCCCCGTCCCACATTCCGGTGCCTTGGGTGACGTCAGGCAGTGATCAGAGCTGGCCACCGACGAAGACGGTGAGGTCCACCAGACGGTTGGAGTAGCCCCACTCGTTGTCGTACCAGCCGACGATCTTGACCTGCTTGCCCTGCGCCATCGTAAGGGAGGAGTCGAACGTGCAGGAGGCCGGCCAGTTGACGATGTCCGAGGAGACGATCGGGTCCTCGGTGTACTCCAGGATGCCCTTGAGCTGACCCTCGGCCGCCTTCTGGAAGGCGGCGTTGATCTCGTCCTTGCTGACCTCGCGGTCGAGTTCCAGGACGAGGTCGGTGACCGAGCCGGTGGGGACCGGGACGCGCATGGCGATGCCGTCCAGCTTGCCCTTGAGCTGCGGGAGGACCAGGGCGGTGGCCTTGGCGGCGCCCGTCGAGGTCGGGATGATGTTCTCCGCGGCGGCCCGGGCGCGGCGCAGGTCCGAGTGCGGGAAGTCCAGGATGCGCTGGTCGTTGGTGTACGCGTGGACCGTGGTCATCATGCCCTTGACGATGCCGAAGTTCTCGTCGAGGACCTTGGCCATCGGCGCCACGCAGTTGGTGGTGCAGGACGCGTTGGAGATGACGTGGTGGTTGGCCGCGTCGTACTTGTCCTGGTTGACGCCCATCACGATGGTGATGTCCTCGCCCTTGGCGGGCGCGGAGATGAGCACCTTCTTGGCGCCGGCGGCCAGGTGCTTGGCGGCGTCCTCGCGCTTGGTGAAGATGCCGGTCGACTCGATGACGATGTCGGCGCCCAGCTCGCCCCAGGGGAGGTTGGCGGGGTCGCGCTCGGCCATCGTCTTGAAGGTCTGGTCGCCGACCGTGATGGAGTCGTCGGTGTGGCTGACCTCCTGCTTCAGGCGACCCAGGATGGTGTCGTACTTCAGCAGGTGGACCAGGGTGGCGTTGTCGGTCAGGTCGTTGACACCGACGATCTCGATGTCCGCACCCTGCTCCAGGAGCGCGCGGAAGTAGTTGCGACCAATGCGGCCGAATCCGTTGATGCCTACGCGGATCGTCACGAACCGATCTCCTCGTTGGTACGCCGGTTTTGGATACCGGCGAGCTGTATGGGCTGTCCCCGACCGCCTACGACCCTACCCCCTGGAAGAGACGTACGTGACATTGACATCGGCGCCCAAAGGTGCTCAGGTGAGCGGCTTCGAGCCCCTCTGACGCGCATCGGTGCGCACCGGGTCGCGCCGTCCACACGCACGCGCCCCCGGCACCCGAGTGCGGGTGCCGGGGGCGCGGGGGGACCGGGCCGTCGCGGTCAGCCGACCATGCCGTCCGCGAGCTCCTCGGTGAGGTTGGATTCGGTGCCCGGGATGCCGAGGTCCTGGGCGCGCTTGTCGGCCATCGCGAGCAGTCGCCGGATCCGCCCGGCGACCGCGTCCTTGGTCAGCGGCGGGTCGGCGAGCGCACCCAACTCCTCCAGGGACGCCTGCTTGTGCTCCATCCGCAGCCGGCCGGCGGCGGCGAGGTGCTCGGGGACCTCCTCGCCGAGGATCTCCAGGGCGCGCTGCACCCGGGCGCCGGCGGCGACCGCGGCCCGCGCCGAGCGGCGGAGGTTGGCGTCGTCGAAGTTGGCGAGGCGGTTGGCGGTGGCCCGCACCTCGCGTCGCATCCGCCGCTCCTCCCACGCCAGCACCGACTCGTGGGCGCCGAGCCGCGTCAGCAGCGCGCCGATCGCGTCACCGTCCCGGACGACGACGCGGTCCACGCTGCGCACCTCGCGGGCCTTGGCGCCGATGCCGAGCCGGCGGGCCGCGCCGACCAGGGCGAGGGCGGCCTCGGGGCCGGGGCAGGTGACCTCCAGGGAGGACGAACGGCCCGGCTCGGTCAACGAGCCGTGGGCCAGGAAAGCTCCACGCCAGGCGGCTTCGGCGTCGCAGGTCGCGCCGGAGACCACCTGCGGGGGCAGTCCGCGGATCGGCCGGCCGCGGCCGTCGACCAGGCCGGTCTGGCGGGCCAGCTGGTCACCGCCGGCCACCACGCGGACCACGAAGCGGCTGCCGCGCCGCAGGCCGCCCGGGGCCATCACCACCAGGTCGGAGGAGTGCCCGAAGATCTCCAGGATGTCCTTGCGGAGCCGGCGGGCGGCGATGCCCGTGTCGAGCTCCGCCTCGATCACGATGCGGCCGCTGACCAGGTGCAGACCACCCGCGAACCGCAGGATCGACGAGACCTCCGACTTCCGGCAGCAGGTCCGGGTGACGGGGAGCCGGGAGATTTCGTCCTTCACCGCAGCCGTCATCGCCATGGGCCGATCCTTCCATGCATCCGAAAAATACGGTCGTACGCGGCTGCCAGCAGCTCCGGATCGTGCCGGTCGGGGGCTCCTCCGGCACCGGACCCGGCGTCGTCTCCGCGGGCCGCGACCGCGGCCAGCTCGACCTCGCTGCCGACCAGCTGCTTGGCGGCAGTAGTCAGACCGTCGATGTCGGGCACCGCGGCCTCGTCGGCCAGCACCACGTCAAAGGCGAGTTTAGGGGCGTGTCGGGCCAAAACCTCCAAATGACGCTGCGGGGAGAAGCCGTCGGTTTCGCCCGGTTGGGGCGCGAGGTTGAGGGAGAGCACCTTCCGCGCCTTGGTCTCCTCCAGGGCGACCCGCAGTTCGGGCACGAGCAGGTGCGGGATGACCGAGGAGAACCACGAACCAGGGCCCAACACCACCCAGTCGGCGTCGCGGACCGCGGCCACCACCTCGGGGACGGCCGGCGGGTCCTCGGGGACGACGTGCACCGACTGCACCTCGCCCCGGGTCAGGGCGACCGTGGCCTGGCCGCGGACCGTGCTGATCTCGTCCGGGTGATCCTGGTCCAACCCCTTGACCTGGGCCTGGAGCTCCAGCGGCACCGCCGACATGGGCAGCACCCGGCCGTGCGCACCGAGCAGCTTGCCGACCAGGTCCAACGCCTGGACGTGGTCGCCGAGCTGCTCCCACAGCGCGACGATCAGCAGATTGCCCACCGCGTGGTCGTGGAGTTCGCCCTCGCTCTCGAAGCGGTGCTGGATCACCCGGGCCCAGGTCTGGCCCCAGTCGTCGTCACCGCAGAGCGCGGCCAGGGCCTTGCGCAGGTCGCCGGGGGGCAGCACGCCCAGCTCGTCGCGGAGCCGGCCGCTGGAGCCGCCGTCGTCGGCGACGGTGACCACGGCGGTCAGGTCCCGGGTGATGCGGCGCAGCGCGGCGAGCGAGGCGGACAGGCCCATGCCGCCGCCGAGCGCCACCACCTTGGGGGTGGCGCCCTTGGTCGCGCGGCCGCTGGGGACGAACCGGCGGACCCGGCGCAGCCGTGGCGTACGGGAGGTCACTCGCGCCCCATGTCCCGGTGCACGACGACCGTTTCGACGCCCTCGGAGATCAGTCGGCGGGCCAGCTTCTCGGACATCGCGACGCTGCGGTGCTTGCCTCCGGTGCAGCCGACCGCGATGGTCACGTAGCGCTTGCCCTCGCGGCGGTACCCGGCCGCGACCAGGCGCAGCAGCTCGGTGTAGCCGTCCAGGAACTCCTTGGAACCGGGCTGGTTGAAGACGTACTGGGAGACCTCTTCGTTCAGACCGGTGAAGGGGCGCAGCTCGGGGACCCAGTGCGGGTTGGGGATGAAGCGGCAGTCGATGACCATGTCGGCGTCGACCGGCAGGCCGTACTTGAAGCCGAAGGACATGACCGTGGCGCGCAGCTCGGGGACCTCCTCGCCGGCGAACTGGGCGTCGAGCTTGGCGCGGAGTTCGTGGACGTTGAGGCTGGAGGTGTCGATGACCAGGTCGGCGTCGCCGCGCAGCTCGCGCAGCAGGTCGCGCTCGGCGGCGATGCCGTCGACGATCCGGCCGTCGCCCTGGAGGGGGTGCGGGCGGCGGACCGACTCGAAGCGGCGCACCAGGGCCTCGTCGGAGGACTCCAGGAAGACGATGCGGCGCTTGACGTTCTGCGCGTCGAGGGTGGCCAGCGACTCCTTGAGGTTGGCGAAGAAGC
Organism: Streptomyces diastatochromogenes; assembly: GCA_001418405.1. Taxonomy (GTDB): domain Bacteria; phylum Actinomycetota; class Actinomycetes; order Streptomycetales; family Streptomycetaceae; genus Streptomyces; species Streptomyces albulus_C. The sequence continues at coordinate 22,603 of LIQL01000195.1, forward strand.
GGCGGCCGCGGACGTCGACGACCACGGCGATCTTGGCGACGTTGCCCTGGGAGCGGGCGCCGAGCTCGACCATCGGGGGGATCAGCTCGGGCGGGATGTTGTCGACCACGAACCAGCCGAGGTCCTCCAGGCACTTCGCCGCCGTGCTGCGGCCGGCGCCGGACATGCCGGAGATGATCACCAGCTCGGGGATCGCGGCGCTCTCGCCCTGGTCGGCTTCGCGCATCGTGCCCGTACTCACCTGTGCACCGTCTCTCTCGGGTTCCTGCGTGTCGTGCGGTGTGCTCATCGGTCCTGCCCCCGTTCTGCCGGCAACGCGGCCGGTGGGGCCCCGTCATCCTCAATGATCTCTCCTGTGGCGGTGTTCACCGCGGGGGCGGGCGGGGGTGCGGTGGCCAGTGCCGCGGCGACCGTCTCGGCCGTCTTGCGGCCGACGCCAGGGACCTGGCAGATCTCGTCCACCGTGGCGGCCCGCAGCTTCTTCAGCGAGCCGAAGTGCTTCAGCAGTGCCTGCCGGCGGGTCTCGCCGAGGCCGGGGACGGCGTCCAGCGGCGAGGACTTCAGCCGCTTGCCGCGCTTGTTGCGCTGGTAGGTGAGGGCGAAGCGGTGCGCCTCGTCGCGGACCCGCTGGAGGAGGTAGAGCCCCTCGCTGCTGCGGGGGAGCACCACCGGGTCGTCCTCGCCGGGCAGCCAGACCTCCTCCAGGCGCTTGGCCAGGCCGCAGACCGCGACGTCGTCGATGCCCAGCTCGTCCATGGCCCGGCGGGCAGCGGCCACCTGGGGGGCGCCGCCGTCGACGACCACCAGCTGGGGCGGGTAGGCGAACCGCTTGGGGCGGCCCTCCTCGTCGGTGAGGCGGTCGCCGGGGTCCGCGGGGTCGGCAGGGGCGACAGGGGCGACAGGGGCAGCAGGGTCGACGGATTCGGAGGCGGCGGAGGCCGTGGAGGCGTCGACGGCGGTGGTCGGGTCCGGCGCGCCGTCTCCGGCGGCGGTCCCGAGGTGGTCCGCGGCGGCCTGCTCCTCGCCCCACTCCCCCGACTTCTGCTTCTCCTGGAGGTAGCGCCGGAAACGGCGGCCGATGACCTCGTGCATGGAGCGCACGTCGTCCTGTCCCTCACCGTGCCAGACCTGGGTGTCGCCGATCCGGCCCGTGATCTGGAAGCGGCGGTACTCGCTCTTCCTGGCGAGGCCGTCCTCGAAGACCACCATGGAGGCCACCACGTCCTCGCCCTGGAGGTGGGAGATGTCGAAGCACTCGATGCGCAGCGGGACGGTGTCCAGGTCGAGGGCCTGGGCGATCTCCTCCAGGGCGCGGGAGCGGGTGGTCAGGTCGGAGGCGCGCTTGGTCTTGTGCAGCGCGAGCGCCTGCTGGGCGTTGCGCGCGACCGTGACCATGAGGTCCTTCTTGTCTCCGCGCTGCGGGATGCGCAGCGAGACCTGCGCGCCGCGGCGCTGGGTGAGCCACTGGGTGACCGGCTCGACCGGCTCGGGCAGCGCCGGGACCAGGACCTCCTTGGGGACCGCGTCGCCCTGCTCCTCGCCGTAGAGCTGCTGGAGGGCGTGCTCGACCAGGCCGGCGGTGGTGACCGCCTCGACCTTGTCGGTGACCCAGCCGCGCTGGCCGCGCACCCGACCGCCGCGGACGTGGAAGATCTGTACGGCGGCTTCGAGTTCGTCCTCGGCGACCGCGATCAGGTCGGCGTCGGTGGCGTCGGCGAGCACCACCGCGCTCTTCTCCATCGCGCGCTTGAGCGCGCCTATGTCGTCCCGCAGGCGGGCGGCGCGCTCGTACTCCATCTCCTCGGCGGCCTCCTGCATCCCGCGCTCCAGGCGGCGGATGTGGGCGCCGGTGCGGCCGGCCATGAAGTCGCAGAACTCCTCGGCGAGTTCGCGGTGCTCCTCGGGGGAGATCCGGCCGACGCAGGGGGCCGAGCACTTGCCGATGTAGCCGAGCAGGCAGGGGCGGCCGATCTGGGCGGAGCGCTTGAAGACGCCGGCGGAGCAGGTCCGCACGGGGAAGACCCGCAGCAGCAGGTCGACGGTCTCGCGGATGGCCCAGGCGTGGGCGTACGGGCCGAAGTAGCGCACGCCCTTCTTCTTGGCGCCGCGCATCACCTGGACGCGCGGGAACTCCTCGCCCAGGGTCACCGCGAGGTACGGATAGCTCTTGTCGTCGCGGTACTTGACGTTGAACCGGGGGTCGAACTCCTTGATCCAGCTGTACTCCAGCTGGAGCGCCTCGACCTCGGTCGAGACGACGGTCCACTCGACCGAGGCGGCGGTGGTGACCATCGTGCGCGTGCGCGGGTGGAGTCCGGCCAGGTCCTGGAAGTAGTTGGCCAGGCGCTGGCGCAGGCTCTTGGCCTTGCCCACGTAGATGACCCGGCCGTGCTCGTCGCGGAACTTGTAGACCCCCGGCGAGTCGGGGATCTGTCCCGGCTTGGGTCGATAGCTGCTGGGGTCTGCCATGCCCACCACCCTACTGACCGCCACCGACAATCAGGGCCGTGGCGGCGGAGCCCGGCCCCCCGCCAACCGGTGAACGGGGCGGAAGGACGGGCTCCGGTGGTGCGGTGGCCGGTCAGCCGCGGCGGCGCCGGCGCACCGCCGCCGCGGCCGACAGGCCGAGGGCGAGCAGGGCGCCGGCGCCGGCCACGGTCGTGGCGGCGGTCACCGCCCCGTTCGGGCCGTCCGCGGTGGCGTCGGCGGTGGCCGCGGCGTCCGCCGCGAGCGGGTGGGGCGCACGGCCGGTGTCGTCGGCCGGTGCCGTCCCGGGCCCGAAGCCGCCGGCCTCGCCGCGCTTGTCGTAGGCGGAGCCGGGGAGCTTGTCGCCGTACGCCTTGGTGACCCGCTCCTGGTAGGCGGCGACGGTGGTGCCCCGTGCGCCCACGGCCTTGCGGGCCGCGTCGTCCAGGGGCTCGATGCGGTCGCCGCGCTGGACGTACCAGGCGTCGATCTGCGGCTCGTGGAAAACCGTTCCGGCACCCCCGGCGGCACCGGACGCGGCGTAGCGGGTCTCGTCGTCGCCGCTGGCGATGTTGACGACCTTCCAGTCGGCGCCCTTGCGCGCGGTCCACACCGAGGCCGTGCGGCCGTCGGCGGCGACCGCCTTGCTGGCCATGAACTCCACCCGGGCGACCGGGGCGCCGGCCTTGCCGCGGACGAAGTCGGGCGACAGGACGTAGACCGGCACGGTGGAGCCCTCAAGGTGCGCAGCGTTCCGGGCCGGGGCCGCGAGGGAGGCGGCACCGCCGGCGCGGGCGCCGTCCTTGGCCGGGACGGTGGCGAAGAAGCGGGCCAGGGTGTCCAGGGTCGCGGTGGAGGCGGCCGCGTCTCGGGCGGCGGTGACGGCGGCGCGCGGCGGAGCCTGCGGCGCGGGCACGTCGGCGGCCAGTGCGGCGAGCGGGGCCAGGCCGAGGAAGGCCGCGGCGAGCGTGCCCGTGGCGGCGGCGCGGGCGGCGGTGCGCTTGGTCATGGCCTCAGGCTCCTATCCGGTAGAGGGAGTGTGTCCAGGAGAAGGAGCTGCCGTTCACGTAGTTGTCGAAGTCGCCCCAGTTGTAACGGTTGTTGGTGGCCCAGGGGTCGCCCCAGTACACCCAGTTCCGGGAGGCGTCGTAGCCGTAGATGACGTGCATGTGGCCGCCGCCGGACGACCACTGGATGCGGGTCTCCACGGGGCGCTTGGCGTTGATCTCGCTCTGGACCGTCGTGTAGCGGAGCCAACCGGTCACATATGAGCCAGGATTGACCCCCATCCAGTCAAGTGCGTTCTGCACATTTCCCAGCGTGGCCTGGTTGTTGGGGCAGGTGCTGTTCTGCTGGCGGTTGAAGGCCGCGTTGCAGAACTGGTTCTGGCTGTAGTTCTTGCCGTACCAGGTCGCGATGGTGTTGCCCGAGGCCGCCCAGCACCAGTTGGTCTTCTCCTGGGCCTGCATGGTGATGTCCAGGCGGTTGGCGGCCTGTACGGCGGCGCCGGCGGGCTGGGGGGCGGCACTGGCGCCCCCCGGGAGCGCGGTCAGCGCCACCGCGGTGAGCACGGCCGCCGACAGCCGTCTGCCGCGCCGACGGCGGACGCGAAGGGGTTGAGACATGGCGTTCCTCCCGGTCAAGGGGTGAGGGGGGAGAGGAGCGCATCCGGATGCTGTTGAGGAGCATCAGGTGTTGTCGCAGGCAGGTCAACACGCTTCAATGCCAGGTGACATGGGGGTGTGGACGGACGGGCCCGGAAGTGAACGGCCGGCGCCCGGCGTCCTGCAGTGACGAGGCTGGCAGAGCGCGCGCCGTGCGTTCCCGTTGTGAACGTTCACCTCGTGCGCCGGAGGATTGAGGCAATGGCACAGAACACTCCCGATACGATGGAAAACCTTTCGGTTTCGGCCGAGTTGGCGCAACTCTTGCGGACCGGCCCGTTCCACCTCGCCCTGCGCAGCGCGCTCACCGCACGCGGCCTCGCCCTCACCCGCGTCCAGCACAAACTCGCCCAGCGCGGCATCACCATCGGTGTCACCAGCCTGAGCTACTGGCAGCAGGGGGCCCGCCGCCCGCAGCGCCCCGAGTCGCTGCGGGCGGTCCGCGCCCTGGAGGACGTCCTCGGCCTGCCCGACCGCTCGCTGCACCGGCTGCTGGTGCCCGAGGGCGGCGCCCGCCCGGAGACCGAGCGCCCGCCGGCCCGCTCCTACCGCTCCCTGGTCGCCCCGGCCGACTGCCTCCAACAGCTCTTCGCCGAACTGGAGACCCCGGTGGACGGCGGGGTGCACACCGTCGGCCACCACGAGCGGGTGCGGATCGGGGCCCGCCGCGAGCTGAGCGAACGGGAGTCGCTCCAGGTGGTGCGCGCCCACCGGGACGGGGTGGACCGCTACGTCGCCATCCACCGCGGCGACAGCGGCTGCGACCCGTCCCGGGTGCGGGTCAGGGCGATGGAGAACTGCCGGCTGGGGCGGGTGCGCGGGGACGCGGAGAACGGCGTGGTCGTCGCCGAGCTGCTCTTCGACACCCGGCTGCGGGCCGGCGACACGCACGTCTTCGGCTACTCCTTCGAGGACGGCAGCGGCGGTCCCAGCTCCGAGTACGTGCGCGGCTTCAGCTTCGCCGGCGGCCAGTACGTCCTGCAGGTGCGGTTCGACGAGGGGGCGCTGCCGGTGCGCTGCCGGCGCTTCGCCCAGGCGTCGACCGGCGCCCCGCGCACCGGCCACCAGGAGTTGACGCTGAGCGGGCTCCACCACGGGGTGCACGTGGTGGAGCAGGGCGTGCGGCAGGGGATCCTGGGGATCTCCTGGGACTGGGGGTGAACGGGGCGGCGGGCGCCGCCTCAGCCCGCCACCAGCTTGTCGCCCTTGACCTTGACCGGGACCTCCTCCAGGGGGCTGGACGCCGGGCCCTGGGCGACCTTGCCGGTGGCCACCTCGAAGTGGCTGCCGTGCAGCGGGCAGACGGCCTGCCCCTTCTCGATCTTGTTCAGCGTCCCGCCCATGTGCGTGCACACGGCGCTGAAGCACTTGAACTCGCCCTTGGTGGGCTGCGAGACCAGCAGCCGCTGCGCGGCGTAGAGCTTGGCGCCGCCGACCGGCACCTCCGCGGCCGGGCCCAGCTCCACCGGCGCGTCCGAGGACGGCCGGGCGCCCGATCCCTGCTCCCCCGCGGCGCAGGCGGCGGCGCCGAAGCAGGCGATGCCGGCGAGCGCGGCACCACGCAGCACGGTCCGGCGGTCCGGGGACGCACTCATGGGGTACCTCCAGGTCAGTGGGCGGTGTCGGCCCCTGACGATACCGGGGCGCTTCGGCCGCCCGGCCGGCGGTCCACCCCGCCCCGCAACAGCTCCGCCTCGATCTCCTCCAGGCTGCGGCCCTTGGTCTCCGGCAGCAGTCGCTGGACGAAGAGGAACGCCAGCAGCGTCGTCCCGGCGAAGAAGCAGAAGTTAATCCCGGCGCCCCAGGCGTGCAGCAGCGAGGGGAAGACCAGCGCCACCACCATGTTGAACAGCCAGTTGAACAGCACGCACAGGCTGACCGCGGCGGCCCGGATCCGCATCGGGAACAGCTCCGGCAGCATCACCCACTGCACCGGCCCCCAGGAGACCGCGAACGACGCGATGTAGAGCGCGATCCCGAACAGGGTGAGCGCGGACAGCAGCGGCCCGTAGCCGAGCCCGGAGAGGTTGGTGACGGCCAGCACCACCATCGCCGCGCACATGCCCAGCGCCCCGGTCCGCAGCAGCGGCTTGCGGCCCAGGCGGTCGATCAACCGCATCGCCGGCAGCGTCATCAGCATGTTGAGCAGGCCGATGCCGACGTTGGCGAGGATGGCGCCGCCCGAGCCGAAGCCGATGTCGGTGAGCAGGGTCGGGGCGTAGTAGATGATCGTGTTGATGCCGACGAAGTTCTGGAAGAACACCAGCAGCATCCCGACCGCGAACACCCCTCGCAGCTGCGGCGACAGCAGCCGGCGCAGGCTCAGCGGCTCGCTCGCCCCCGTTCCGCGCGCTCGGTCCGCTCGATCTCGGCCAGCTCCTCGCCCGCCGCCGCGGCGTCCCCGCGGAGCCGGGTCAGCACCTCGCGGGCCTGTCCGCCGCGGCCCTTGCTCACCAGCCAGCGCGGGCTCTCCGGCTGGGTGACGATGCCGAGCGCCAGCACCGCGGCCGGGACCACGCCCAGGCCGATCATCCAGCGCCAGGCCCCGGAGCCGGCGAGCAGGTAGTCGGTGACGTAGGCGACGAAGATGCCGACGGTCACCAGCAGCTGCATCAACGAGGTCAGCCCGCCGCGCAGGTGCTTGGGCGCGAGTTCGGTGAGGTAGAGCGGGACGACGACGGAGGCGATGCCGACGCCCACGCCGATCACGAAGCGGAACGCGATCAGCATGGCCGCCCCGGTGGCGCAGGCCGCGCCCAGCGTGCCGAGGATGAAGATCCCGGAGGCGGCCAGGATCAGCCGGCGGCGCCCCCAGGAGTCCGAGAGCCGCCCCGAGAGGCCGGCGCCGAGCATCGCCCCCACCAGGAGACCGGACACGACCAGGCCCTCCAGGAGCGGGGTGAGCGCGATGTCCTTCTTGAGGAAGAGCATGGCGCCGGAGATGACGCCGGTGTCGTAGCCCCAGAGGATGCCCCCGAGGGCGCCGAAGACCCAGATCAGCGCGTTCTTGACGGTTGCGGGCACCGCGTTCAGCCCTTCTGCGGGGCGATGTGGATCTTGCGCCCGGTGCCGGCCCGGAAGCGGGCCACCGCCTCGTCGAAGTCGTCCAGGCCGTAGACGTCGGAGACCAACTCCTCGACGGGCACTCCGCCGAGGCCCGCGGCCAGCAGGTCGATGGCGGGCTGGAAGCTGTTGTGCACCGCCATCGAGCCGATGATGTCGATCTCCTGGCTGTAGACGCGGTACGGCGAGACGGACGCCGCCCGGGCCGGGTCGGCGACGCCGAACTGGAGGAACGTGCCGCCGCGGCGCACCCGGCCCAGGCCGTCCTCGATGGCCGCGATCACTCCGGTCGCGTCGATGACCACCTCGAAACCGGGGGCCCGGTCGAGGGCGTCGGCGTCGGTCACCGCCGCGTCCACGCCGAAGGACCGGGCGAACGCCAGCCGTTCCTCGTTGAGGTCCACGACGGAGACCGAGGCGGCCCCCGCGGTCCGCACCAGCGCGGCCATCAGCAGGCCCATGGTGCCCGCGCCGTAGATCAGGTAGTGCTCGCCGGGGCGGCGCGGCAGCCGGTTGAGGCCGTGCACGGCGCAGGACAGCGGTTCGACGAGTCCGGCGGCGGCCTCCGAGAGGTGCGCCGGCAGCACGTAGCAGCAGCGGGCCGGCACGGCGACCAGTTCGGCGAAGCCGCCGGCCCGGGTGACGCCGATCGCGGTGTAGTCCTCGCAGAGGTTGCCGCGGCCGATCCGGCAGTAGTGGCAGGCGCCGCACGGCATGTTGGGGTCGACCGCGACCCGCTCGCCGACCGCCCGGTCCCGCACCGCCGCGCCCACCGCGACGATCTCGCCGGTCAACTCGTGCCCGGGGACCAACGGGTAGCTGACCACCGGCAGTTCGCCGCCGAGGACGTGCATGTCCGTGCCGCACAACCCGCAGGACGTGACCCGCACGACCACCTCGTCGGGCTCCGGGCGGGGGTCGGGCAGTTCGGTGACAGCGGTGGTGCCCCGAAGGCCCGGTGCGGTGACCACGAGAGCGCGCATCGGCGCCTCCTCACGACGTCGTGCGAGTTCGATGGCGGGGACACTACAGAAAAACCGCCGGCACGTAAACGCTTACGCAAGCGTTTACGTTTGGTCCGTCCGCGACGTACTGTGATGGACTGCGACGGACCGGCACGGAGGCCGTCCGCCGGGATCCGGAGCACGGTGCGCCGGGGCGTCGGGAGGAAGAGCCGGATGACGACGATGGTCGATGTGGCGCGGCGCGCGGGCGTCTCCGTCGCCACGGTCTCGCACGTGGTGAACGACACCCGGCCGGTGCGCCCCGACACCCGGGCCGCGGTGCTGGCCGCCATCGAGGACCTCGGCTACACCCACAACACGCTCGCCCGGTCCCTGGTCACCGCCCGCACCCGCTCCATCGGCCTGGCCGTCTCCGCGATCAGCAACCCGTACTTCACCGAGATCCTCCAGGGCGTCGAGGCCGGCGCCCTGGAAGCCGGATACAGCCTGCTGATCGCCGATCCGCACGACGATCCGGGGCACGAGCGCAAGGTCGTCCAACTGCTCCACGAGCGGCGGGTGGACGGCATGATCGTCGCTCCCTCCGCGGAACCAGCCGAACTGATCGACTACGTGACCCGGCGCCGGGTCACGTAGTCGATCAGTTCGGCTGGTTCCGCGGAGGGAGCGACGATC
>LIQL01000195.1:31445-31612 GCA_001418405.1 Streptomyces diastatochromogenes
TGGTCGCAGGGCTGCCCGGGCTCAGCACCACCACCGAGCGGGTCGAGGGCTACCGCGCCGGGCTGCGCGCCCGCGGACTGCCCTTCGCACCCGAGCTGTTGGCGGGCGGCAACTCCGAGGCGGAGGGCGCCCAGGACGCCACCCGCCACCTGCTCGCCGCGCCGCAG
>LIQL01000196.1 GCA_001418405.1 Streptomyces diastatochromogenes
CAGGTGCCAACCCCGGCCATGCGGGCTCTCCGCGCTCATGGCCGGTGCGATGGCGTAGAGGCGGTAGACGGCCCGCGCGGCGTCGACGTCGCTGCCGATCGACGCGAACTCCCCGTCCACGACGCGTCGTACGAACGCCGGCCGGAAGAGCTTCGCCAGCACCCGCCGCGCGGCGGCACGGGTGGCCGGCTGGTCGGCAACGCCCTTCAGGGTGTGCGCCAGGCGCTGGTCGTGCGCGAGCCAGTCACGGTAGGCCGCACCGCCGGCGGACTTGTGGAAGTAGAGCAGGTCCCTGTCGGTGCGGGCGGGCCCGACGAGCGGCTTCAACGCCGGGTCGGTTCCGACGAGGGCGTCGGCGAAGACGGTCCCGCTGTCGACGGCGCGGCCCTGTCCGGAGCTGACGACGTCGAGGGGTTCGCGCTCCGCGACGATGGTCGCGAACAGCTGCGGCAGCCGCTGCGCCATCCGGACGGCCGTGCCGCGGAGTTCCCGCTCGCCACGGCCACTGAGGTTGCCGTAGCCGACCTTCTCCATGGCAGTGAGCAGGGCACGCACCTCGGGCCCGAACTCCGCGCCGAGGGGGGTGAGTTGGTGCTCCTCGTCGGCCCGGTCCCACAGGCGGAGGATCAGCTCGCCGTCCGTACCGTCGGAGGCGGCCCGCGAGCCGTGCCGGGAAACGTTCTCGGTGAACACCGGGCGGAAGCCCCGGGGCGCGGACTGGTAAGTCCCCGGATCCTGCCGGGGCTCGTACGGTGCCTTGGTGCTGTAGGCGTCGCCGTAGCGCACTGCGGGGTGCTGCTCCCGGGCGTGGTGGGCGCTGGGTGCGGCGGGCCGGGCGGTGGCGTCCGCCGGGGCGGTGGTGGCGAACAGGACGCACAGGCCGAGGCCGAGGAGTGTCGGGGTTCGTCTCATGACCCCATGGTTTTCGCCGGACGTGAACCAGGGATGGCCGCGAGGTGGCCCGGTCGGCGCCGTCAGCGCGGCTGCCGCGCCCTCCGGTTGCCCCTGCGTCGCGACCGGGGGCTCACGACGGCGCACCGTCGAGGACCTCCACCTTGCCGGTGTCGAGCGAGTAGTAGGCACCCACCACCGCCAGGGCGCCCTTCTTCACGAGCGGCGCCAGGTCCGCGTTCGAGCGCAGCGCGGTCGAGGCCAACGTGACCTGGGCGTGGGTCATGGTCTCGACCGGGTCGGTGCCGCCCTTGCGCACCGCCTGCTCGTAGGCGGGTTTGAGGGCCAGGGCGATCGCCTGGAGGTTGCCGGGCAGCGGGGTGTCGTCCCGCAGCGCGGTGTAGGCGGCCTTGACGGCGCCGCAGCGCTGATGCCCCAGGACCACGACCAGCGGAGTGCCGCTGGTCATCGGCCCGTACTCGACGGATCCGGTGACCACCGGCCCGAGCGTCTGGCCGCCGGTGCGCATCACGTAGAGGTCGCCCAGTCCGGTGTCGAAGAGCAGTTCCGGCGGCACCCGGGAGTCGATGCACGAGAGGATCGACCCGAAGGGCTCCTGCAACTGGGCCACCAGCTGACGCCGGTTCGGATCCCGGTCGGGGTGGTGGAGGTCTCCGCTGACCCACCGCTGGTTGCCCTCCACCAGACGCGCGAAGGCCGCGGCGGGGGTGCTCGGTCGGGCCCGCGCCAGTGCGGTGGCGGAGGCTGAGGACTCCGGCGCGGCGGTGCGCGTCGCGGAGCACCCCGTGACCGCGACCGTGGCACCGGCCAACCCGCCCGCCAGCACGGCCCTGCGATCCAGTGGTCTCTTCCCGTCCATCGGCCGCTCTCCTCGCCGTCGCCCGGCCACGTCCTCGCGTGATCGGGCAGATTCTCCAGCGGGGAGCGGGCCGGCAAGCGCAGGCACGAGCGGGCGCGCACCACATGGCCTCTGACGGACCAACCGCCCGTCCTCGACCGACCACCACCGGTCCTCGACGGACGGCGGGACCCCGTCGGCGCACCCGGCACGCTCAATCGGCGCGGCCCGTGGCGGCGACGATGACGCCGAGCCCGATCATGGACAGGCCACCCACGCCGCCCACCATGGAAAGGCGCTTGGGGGAGCGGGCGAACCACGTCCGTGCGGTGGACGCGGCCAGTCCCCACACGCTGTCGGACACCACCGCGATGATGTTGAAGACCAGGCCCAGCAGCAGCATCTGGATGATGACGTGCCCCTGTGCGCGGTCGACGAACTGCGGCAGGACGGCGGCGAAGAACACGATGGTCTTCGGGTTGGCGATGCCGACCGCGAACCCCTCCCACAGCGTGCGCAGTCCCCCGTAGGCGGGCCCTTCGCCGGCGAACGTCGCCTGGAGCGTCCCGCGCTGACGCACCGCCCTGATCCCGAGGTACACCAGGTACCCCGCGCCCAGCAGCTTCAGCGCGGTGAAGACGATCGCGGAACGCTCCACGACGGACCCGACGCCCAGCGCGACGGCCACCACCAGGAGATAGGCGCCCAGGGTGTTTCCCGCGACGGTGGTCAGCGCCGCCCGTCGGCCTTGCGCCAGGGCCCGCCCGATCACGAAGAGCACACTGGGACCGGGAATGACGATCAAAAGGAACGACATGGCCGAGAAAGCCAAGAGACGGTCTGTGGATAACATACGGATCATGTAAGCACGCAGGCCCGTTGTCCTTCAGGCTTTCCGTGCACATGGCCGAAAGGCGACCGGAAAGGGCGCCGGCGGCGGAGAATCCCGGCGGCCGCGGCTCGGTGCCTAGGGGAGTTCGATCCGATAGACGACCTTCCCTTCGAACTCGGTGAATCCCAAGGACGCGTAGAAGGCACGGGCACCGGGATTGTCCCGGCCGGTCGTCCACTCGATGCGGGTGCACCCGGGGCGGGCCGCGGCCAACGCGCGCAGCTCGCGCATCAGCCGGGCTCCGACGCCCTGGTGGCGGCAGGTGTCGCGGACGTACAGCTCCTTGAGGAAGAGGGAGTGCGTGGAGCCCGCCGCGGGCCACAGGAACCCGTAGGCCGCCAGTCCGACCAGGTCGCCGTCGGCGTCCTCGACCAGGAGGGCGCAGGCCAGTGGCGGCGAACCGAAGAGGGCCCGTTCCACCTGGCAGAGCCGTTCCGCCAGGGGCTGCACCTCGGTCTCCCCGTAGAAGCGGTCCATCTCCTCGACCAGTTCGGCCACCGCCGGGACGTCCCCGGTCTCGGCCGGGCGGATCGTCACGCTCATCGACATCTCCCGTCGTTCTCGGCTCGCTCGACTCGTGACCCTTCAACGGGCGACCGCGGCTCCGCGACACGGCGCGGTGGGGCCGTCGGGATGCTCCCGGCCAAATACCGCACCGTCCCGGCCAACTGCCCGGCCTTTCCCGGCCACGGGATGGGGGATGCGGTGGCGGCGGGGCCGGGCGGTGCGCGGGGATAACCGACTGCCGGCGTGCTGGGGTCCGTTCGCCGATCATTCCCCTGACCACGGGAGGGAATCCTCCAAGGGCGTGGACGAGGCTCGCATGATCGGTAATTGCGGTAATGCCGCGCGGGACAAACAAGATCGTGTCCGTGAATTTGAGACGGCTGAGACGCGATGAGTTGTCTCATGTGGTGGCATGGGCCTGAGGCACCATCGCCTCTCATGGACAGCGACCTGTTCGCCAGACTCGTTCCCGACGGGCTGTGGCAAATAGCCGCCCCGCTATTACCGTCATTCGGTCACCGTCCGCAAGGCGGCGGAACGGCCCCGCGAGACGAGCGGATCGTCTTCACGGCGGTGGTCTACGTATTAACCAGCGGCTGTGCCTGGCGTCAGCTACCGAGGGCGTTCGGCGTCTCGCCCGCCACCGCGCACCGGAGGTTCGTATTGTGGAACGAAGCGGAACTGTGGCGTCGACTCCATGACGCCATTCCGGAACAGCGCGGCACGTACGGCGAGTTGGCGTGGACGTCGACGATCGTGCAGGCCGCGGCGGCCCGCGCCCACGCGACACACGCCGCCCGGCGCCGGCCCGCCCAGCCGCCGGCGGCAGTGCAGCAGGGGAGCGGGGCGGACCGGGATGCCGGTTCGCCACCTGCGCACTTTCCAGAATGACGGCCCCTTGCGCGGCCTTTTCGACGCGGCCGACCGCCCGCGCCGAGTACGACGTACCAAGGGCACCATCGCCACCACGTGAGACGTGTTGTGCCGCTTGACGACGCTGCGGGATTTGCGGGAGTGTGGCGCCGGATCAAGGGCCTGCGGCATGTGCAGTAGGTAGCGGAAAAAGCGGTTCCGGAAAGACGCGCAAGCCAACTTCGGATGGCGGGGATGTCATTGGAAAACCGTTCTTCCTACCCGTTCGGCAAGAATCACGTACTCGATCAATCAGCCGGAAAGAAACCGGAACCTCCCTGTGTCCGCACGCGGGTACGCATTCCGTTGAAGATATCCGACGGCAAGCTCGCGCCGAGCGAAATCATCACCTTCGACGGACTCGACGACGGACGCGAACACCTCATGGTCGTGTTCGGCGACGCGCTGACCCAACCCGTACCGCTCGTCAGGCTCCACTCCGAGTGCCTGACCGGTGACGTGCTCGGATCCACCCGCTGCGACTGCGGGCCGCAATTGCGCGAGGCCATGGCCTTGATGCACGACAAGGGCGGCCTCCTGCTCTACCTCCGCCAGGAGGGCCGGGACATCGGTCTGTACAACAAGATCGATGCCTATGCCCTGCAAGACACCGGCATGGACACCTTTGAGGCAAACCGCGCCCTGAACTTCCTCGACGACCAGCGCACCTACTCCTCGGCCGCCCAGATGCTCGTCACGATGGGCCTGAAGGAAATCGAGATCCTCTCCAACAATCCGGAAAAGATCCGGCAGTTGGAGGCCGGCGGCATCACCGTCCACAGCCAACGACGCACCGCCGTCCACCTCACCGACGCGAACCGCAAGTACCTCCAAGCAAAAGTCATGTACGCCGGTCATTCCATCGAAATCGACTGACGAGGAGGGTGCGCGTGATCGCGCACAGGAGTCCCATCAGCGGCATTGCGGCCTACCAGGACAAGTACATCGCCAGCGCCGGCTACGACAACCAAGTGATCCTCTGGGACCAGGCCACCAAGCGCCCGGTCAACCGCGTCCTGCACGACCACCTCGCCAACCAGTGCGCCTTCAGCCCCGACGGCACCCTCCTGGTCACCTCGTCCAGTGACTACAGCGCACGCCTGTGGTCCGTCCCCGACCTGAAGCTCCGCGCGGTCTTCAACGCACAGGCCGACGACGTGGAGATGTCGGCGTTCCACCCGACCCGGGAATGGATCGCCACCGCCTCCCGCGACCACAACCTGCGCGTCTACGACTTCACCGGCACCCTCGTGCACTGCTGCGTCGGCCACACCGCCGACGTCATCTCGGTGGACTGGTCCGCCGACGGAGAACAACTGGTCACCTCCAGCGACGACGGCACCGTCAAACGCTGGTCCGCCACCACCGGCGCCCTCCTGGAGGACATCGACCTCGGCGGCGTCGAGACCGACACCATCGTCAGCGCCCCCGACGGCACCCTCTACGCCGGCAACGACGGCGGCCAGATCGTCGTCATCCACGGCGCGGACCGCACCACCGTCCAGGGACACGACGCCGGCATCAAACGCCTCGTCCTCAGCGCCGAGCGCAGCCTCCTGGTCAGCCTCAGCTACGACCGCAAACTGCTGCTGTGGGACACCAGCGAACGCGAGCTCCGCCAGATCGGGCAGTCCGACATCCCCGACGACGTCTGGCCCCGCTCCTGCGCCTTCGCCGCCAAGGACACCCTCGTCTTCGGCACGTTCGGCGCCTCCTACCGCACCTACGACTACCTCAGCGGCCAGTGGAGCGACGCCGACGTCCCCACCACCCCCGGCATCAACGCGGTCTGCGCCGACGGCGGCAGCGTCTACACCGTCGGGGACGCCGGCATCGTGCTGCGCGACACCGCGGTGCACGGGCAGACGGGGAGCCTGTGCAACTTCCTCACGCCGCTGAGCCCCACCGTCATGGTCACCGGCGGCCAACTCGGCAAGCTGATGGACGCCGCGACCGGGCGGGTCCTGCACCAGCACCGCTCGCCGCTCAACTGCGGCGTCCGCTACGACGTGGACGGAGCCACCCATCTCCTGGTGGGCGCCTACACCGGCGAGGGGCTGGTCTTCCGCCTCGATGCGGACGGCCGACTCCACCACGTCGCCGACGTCCCCCTGCACGAGAACGCGGTCAAGGGCGTCGCCTTCTCCGGTGACCTGCTGTTCTCCGTGTGCGCCGACACCGGCGTCGCCTGGCACGACGCCCGCACCAGGGAACTCGTCCACCGCATCGACGCCGCCCACGACCGCATCGCCAACGGCTGCGTGGGCCTCGCCGACGGCCACTTCGCCAGCGTCGGACGCGACCTCAAACTCCGGCTCTGGGAACCGGACTTCACCTCACGCGTGATCCCCACCACGCACCCCAACTCCATCAAGTGCGTCGCCGCCGACGCCTCCGGTCGGCTGATCGCGACCGGCTCCTACCACGGCCACGTCAAGATCTACGACCGCGACCGCGACCGGTGGACCACCGAGGAACGCCCGACCACCGCCGGCATCTCCTCCCTGTCCCACGACCCCGACCGGGGCCTGTTCCTGGCCGGCTCCTACGACAGCCAGGTCTACGAGATCCCCGGGACGACCGCGTGACCACCTCCACCGGACGGCCCCGACCCACCATCACCGACCCCAACCGGCTCGACGACCGATCCGCCATGGGACTGCCCGCCTCGCTGGTCGAACGCCTCCCGCACGACCTGTTCGCCCGCCACCCCGACCTGCTGGGCCGCGCACCCGCCGAACTCGTCGACCTGTGCGGCGACGCCACCGCGGACTACGCCCGCCGCTACGCCGCCGGCACCGTCCTGGGACTGCGCGGCGACCCCCGGATCCGGCCCGACGACCCGGACACGGTGGCCCTGCCCGCCGCGCAGTGCGCCGTCGGACTCCCCGAGGACCAGGTCCAACAGGTCGTCGACGCCTGGGCCGACGTCGGGGTGCAGGAATCCTGGATCGCCAAGGAGTGCCCGCGCCACCAGGTCAGGCTCGACGCCTTCCGGATCATGCGGTACCCGGTCACCAACCTCGAATACCGGGCCTTCCTCGCCGACACCGGCGCCGACGCGCTCCCCACCTCCTGGGAGTTCGGCGTCTACCCCCTGCACCGCGCCAACCACCCCGTCTGGACCGTCCGACCGCAGGACGCCGACGCCTACGCCGCCTGGCTGGCCGCCCGCACCGGCCGCCGCTTCCGGCTGCCCACCGAAGCCGAGTGGGAGTACGCCGCGACCGGCGGGCAGAGCCGCGCCTACCCCTGGGGCGACGCCTTCCGGCCCGACCGCGCCAACACGGTCGAGAACGGCCCCCTCACCACCGCGCCCGTCGGCATCTACCCGGCCGGCCGCACCCCGTTCGGCGCCGAGGACATGGCCGGCAACGTCGAGGAGTTCGTCGCCGACGACTACCGCCCCTACCCGGGCGGCGCCGCGGTGGCCGACGACCTCACCGCGGCCGGCTCCTACCGCATCGCCCGCGGCGGCAGCTTCACCCGCTTCGGCGACCTCGCCCGCTGTTCCCGACGGCACGGCTGGTTCGACCGCAAGATCTACGCCATCGGCTTCCGCCTGGTCGAGGAGGTCGCGGCGTGACGGTAGCCAGCGGACGTCCCGTGCCCCCCAACACCGACATGATCGGCGACCGCCACGCCATGCGGCTGCCGGCCTGGTTCGAAGGACGCACCCGGACCACCGAACTCCAGCGCCACGCCACCGCGTTGCGGCGGGAAGCCCCCGACGCACTGGTGGCGGTCGTCGAGGACCCGGACGTCCCCTTCGCCCGCCGCTACGCGGCCGGCAGCCTGTGCGGCCTGGTGGGGGACCCCCGCATCCGCCCCGACGACCCCCCGATGGCGGACGTCCCCGGCGCCCGCGTCCGCATCGGCCTGGAAGCCGACCGTCTGCCCGAGGTCCTCGCCCAGTGGCAACACACCGGCCTGCAAGAGGACTTCCTGCGCAAGGAGTGTCCGGCGCACGACGTCGACCTCGCCGCCTTCCGCCTCATGCGCTACCCGGTCACCAACCACGAGTACCGGGCGTTCCTCGAAGACACCCGCGCCCGCTGGCTCCCCACCTCCTGGCACTTCGGCTGCTACCCCCACCACCTCGGCAACCACCCGGTGTGGACCGTCCCCGCCCAGGCGGCCGACGCGTACGCCGAGTGGCTCGCCCACCGCACCGGGCGGGCCTTCCGGCTGCCCACCGAAGCCGAGTGGGAGTACGCCGCAACCGGCGGGCAGAGCCGCGAATTCCCCTGGGGCGACGCCTTCGACCCCGACCGCGCCAACACCTCCGAAGCCGGACCCCTGTCCGCGACCCCGATCGGCAGCTACCCCGCGGGCCGTTCCCCGTTCGGCGTCCTGGACCTGGCCGGCAACGTCGAGGAGTACGTCGCCGACGACTACCGGCCCTACCCGGGCGGCGAACTCGTCGCCGACGACCTCCTGCCGTACGCCGGCGGCATGCACTCCGCCAACGAGGTGCTGCGCGCCCAGAGCACCTACCGCATCGTGCGGGGCGGAAGCTTCACCCGCCGGGGAGACGTGGCGCGCTGCCGGCGCCGACACGGACTGTACGACCGCGGCTTCTACGCGGTCGGGTTCCGACTGGCCGAGTCCTCCTGAGACAGGGAATCATGCAGCGAGCCCCTCACGTCGCGGTCATCTACCACAGCCGGAAAGGCACCCTCCACGCGCTCGCCCGAGCCGCCGCGGACGGTGCGCTGGCAGGCGGCGCCACCGTGCGCCTGCGCCGCGTCGAGGACCGGGCACTCAAGGGGCCACCACCGGGTGCACCACACCCCGTCCCGGTCGCCACGCACGACGACGTGCTGTGGGCCGACGGCATCGTGCTCGGCACGCCCACCTACTTCGGGAACGTCTCCGCCGCACTGAAGCAGTTCCTCGAATCGACCTCGGACCTGTGGCGCGCCGGTGCCCTCGCCGACCGCGTGGTCACCGGCATGACCAGCGCCAACAGCCCCCACGGCGGCCGCGAAGCCACCCTGCTCGCGCTGTACCGCAGCATGTACCACTGGGGCACGCTGATCATGTCGGCCGACCCCACCGACAGCTCCTTCACCGCCGCCGGCGCCAACCCCTACGGCGTCGGCGCACCCCCGGCCACCGACGGCGCCCTCCCCGACACCTACCTGCGCGCCGCGGGCGCCCTGGGCCGCCGGATCGGCCACTACGCGCACCAACTCGCCGCCTCCCGCGCCGCCCGCAGCACCACCCGCCCCACCCGGATCGCCGGCCTCCACCACCCCGACTGCGCCAGCACCCGCATCCTGGCCGACGCCCTCGCCCGCGGAGCCCGCTCCGCACAGGCCGAGGTCAGGATCCGCCCGCTCGCGCCGCCCGGCACCGCCCACACGCCGACCGGTGCCCGGGCCGCCACGCCCGCCGACGTCGCCTGGGCCGACGCCGTCGCGTTCGGAGCGCCGGTCCGCGCCGGCCTCGTCGCACCACTCCTGTCGCAGTTCCTGGC
>LIQL01000197.1 GCA_001418405.1 Streptomyces diastatochromogenes
GACCAGCCCCCCACCGCCCCTCCCCCGGAAAGATGACTGCCACGTGATGACCGAAAAACGCCCGGCAGGGGTGCACCGCGTCGAGACGGTCACCGCTGCCGACGGCATCCCCCTCGCCCTGCACCAGTGGGTCCCCGAGAACCCCGAAGCCGCCGTGTTCTACGTGCACGGCCTGCAGAGCCACGCCGGTTGGCTCTTCGAAACCGGCCCGGAACTGGCCCGCCGCCGGATCGCCGTCTACGCACCGGACCGCCGCGGCTCCGGAGCCAGCGGCGGACCGCGCGGCCACCTGGACTCCGCCGCCATCACACTGGACGACTACGCGGCGGCCTTCGCGGCCGTCCGGGCCGCCCACCCCGGCGGACCGCCCATCACCGCGGTCGGCCAGAGCTTCGGCGGCAGCCTGCTGGCCGCCCTGCTCACCACCGGCCGCATCGCCCCCGACGGCGTGGTCCTGTGCGCCCCGGCGCTCGGCCAGCAGCAGGCCCGGCACGGTCGCGACGGGGTGCACCGGATGCGCGCCCTCCACGGCCTCCGCACCTCCCCCGTGACCCTCAAGGACGAGGACTACACCGGGGAGCAGCGCTACCTCAGCTTCATGGCGAACGACCACGCGATGCTCCGCCAAGTCACGGACGGTTTCCGTGCCGTGATGGCGGAACTGGAGCTCCTCTACACCGAAGGCGCCCCGTGGAACACCGACCGTCCCCCGGTCCCGGTGCACTTCGCGCGGCCCGAACGGGACGCCGTCATCAATCTGGACGCCGCCCGCGCGACGCTCGCCCGGATGTGCCCGCACGCCGTCGACGCCCATTTCGACGCCGACCGGCACTACCTGGAGTTCTCCCCCGTACGGGACCAGTTCTGGGACTGGCTCGCGGACGTCGCGGCGGGTGCGGGCGGCGCCGCAGCCGCAACCCCGTTGCCCGCGCAGCCCGTTCGACAGGCCGCACCGGGCGCCGTCGGCCCGGGAGGCCGGCGGTGAAGCACGCCCTCGACGTCCTCGACGTGCGGACCGCGCAGGTCCCCCTGCACCGGCCCTTCGCACACGCCCGGCACGCCCACGCCCGAACCGGCTCCGTCCTGGTCACCCTGCGGTGGGACGGCGTGACGGGCTGGGGCGAGGGCGCGCCCCGCCCGTACGTGACCGGCGAGACGGTGGCCGGCACCGTACAGGCCCTGCGCGCCCTCGACCCGTCCGCGCTCGTCGCCCTGCTCGACGGGGCGGCGGACTTCCCCCGCGCGGTGGCGGCCCTCGCCTCGGTCGACCTGCCCCGCCTGTTGGGCGGACTGCGGCCGCTGCCGGCCGCCGCGGCGGCGTTGGAGACCGCGCTCCTCGACGCCCTGTGCCGGCGCCACGGCCTGCCGACGGCCGCGGTCCTGGACGCCTGCCCCTGGGCGGCGGACGTACTGACCACCGAGAACGTCCCCCGGGCGGTGAGCGAGGTGGTGGACCTCAGCCGCACGCCCACCGAACAGCTGTCGGCCCTGCCGTCCGCCGCCCGGGCCCGCCTCACCCACGTGAAGCTCAAGGCGCTGCCCGACCCCGAGGAGACCGCCGCACGCGCGCTCCAGGTGCGTGGTCTGTTGGGCCCGTCGGTGCGGCTGTCCGTGGACGCCAACGGCGGGTGGGCGCCGGACGTCGCCGAGCGAGGCGCCCGGCTGTTACGCGAACGCGCCGCCCTCGACTGGCTGGAGGAACCCACCACGCCACGGGACTGGCCCACCCTGCGCCGCATCCAACAGGGCGGCACGCCGGTCATGCTCGACGAATCGGCGATGGACTCCGCGGACGTGGAGTGGGCGGCCGCCACCGGCGCCGCCTCCCTGGTGAACCTCCGGATCTCGAAGTGCGGGGGCCTGTTGCCCACGCTGCGGACGGCCGTGCGCGCCCGCGCACTGGGCCTGCGCGTCCAACTCGGCGTCCAGGTGGGCGAGATCGGCCCGCTGTGGTCGGTCGGCCGCACCCTGGCGGCCCGCCTCACCGACGTCGTGGCGGTCGAATCCGGCCGCCAGGACGAGTGGTTCCGCACCCCGCTCACCGACCCGCCCTACGCCGTCGACCGGGAGCACCACACACCGAACAGGAGCCCCCTCCATGGACCTCGCACGCCTCATGACGCCCGACGGGCCCCGGTACGGACTGGTCGACCAGGCCCGGGACACCGTCCGACTCCTGACGCTCCCCACCGGACCAGACGCCGTCGCGGCCCTGGCCGACCTGACGGACCCTCCCGCACCGGCCGCCACGGGCGACACCGTTCCCCTAGCGACCGCCAAGCTGCTGGCGCCGGTCGTCCCGGGCAAGGTCGTGGTCATCGGCCGCAACTACGGCGGCCGGCCCGACGCCGCCGACAGACTGGTGATCCACCTCAAGCCGCCGACGTCCGTCGTCGGTCCGGACGAGCCCATCGTGCTCACCGACCTCTCCCAGGACGTGCGGTACGAGGGAGAGCTCGCGGTCGTCATCGGCCGGACCTGCCGCTCGGTGCCGCCCGAGCGCGCCGCACACCACGTCCTCGGCTACACCTGCGCCAACGACGTCACCGCCTGGGACATCGGGACCGACGGGGGCCAGTGGACGAAGGCCAAGGGCATGGACACGTTCTGCCCCCTCGGCCCTTGGATCAGCACCGACCTCGACCCCGCGGCGGCCCTCATCACCACCCGCATCAACGGCGAGGTGCGCCAGAAGGGCAGCACCGCCCACCTCACGCGCAGCACGGCCGTGTTGGTGTCGGAGGTGAGCCGGCTGATGACGTTGCTCCCCGGCGACGTCCTCCTGACCGGCACCCCCGAGGGCAGTGCCGCCCTGGCCCCCGAAGACACCGTCACCATCGACATCGACGGCCTGGGCACCCTCCGCAACCCCGTAGCCGCCCCCACCGACTCCCGGACCACCGCGCCCTGACGGCTATCCCGCCGAACGTCCCGCCAGGTCTTCCAACACCGCGACCGCCCGACCGGCGCTCTCGTAGGGCACGAAGAGGTGGTCGTGGTGGAAGCCGGCGACGACGTTGCAGCTCAGGCCGGCGTCGGCGAGTGCCGTGGCCACCGCCGCGGTCAGCCCGACCGCCTCCAGGGCCGAGTGGACGCGCAACGTGATCCAACCCGCCACGTACGCGTACGCCAACCCTGCCGCATCGGCGTCCTCCTGCCGCAGGACCAGGGTCAGTCCCTCCGGTTCGGCGACCGTGACGACCGGGGCGAGGCCCGGCGGCACTCCGCCCGCGACCGTCGCGAACACGTACCGCCCGGGGTTCAGCCGCGGACGCATCCCGCCCAACAGCTTCTGCAGATCAGTCTCACCAGCCACGCCCCACACGCTACCGCGCCGGCCCGCGAAGCCTCCTGGCGCCGGCGCGGCGATCGGGCACGCTCAGCCGCCTCCGTCCCCGGCTCCGGCTCCGTCCCCGGCTCCGGCAAGCGCCGACTCACCCCACCGGAAGGCCGTCGCGACAACCCCGGTTCCTCCGACCGCAGGCGGGCACGGCGCGAGTCGGAGGAACTCACCCAGTGCTGCGCGTCGGCCCCCTGCCATGCGGGAAGCATCTGCCCGCCGGCAACCGCCTGTCAGCTCCCCGGCCCGGTCATGCCGTGTCCAGCTTGGACATGCCGTGCCCAGGCACCGCACCGGGCCGGGACGTCCGTCAACTCAGGACGGAGGCGCAGGTGGTGGGGGTGGCGTGGGCCGGGTCGAGCGCGTTGGCGGTGGCGTGGAAGGCGATCCGGTCGAGGAGTCCGAGGCTCGCGTGCATGGAGAGGTCGGCCGGGCACAGCCGCTGGATCAGGATGTTGTGGACGTTCGGGCCGTGCAGGAACTCCGAGCCGAGCGGCGTGACGACCTCGTCGTACTTGGTGGCGATCACGGTATAGCGGATGCCCCGGAGGGTGTCGCCGCCGGCGTTGAGGCGGCGCAGCAGGGCGGATCCGGTCTTCTGCTCGATCAGCCCCGGAGTGAGCGCGTGCAGGGTCTGCTTGACGGGGGCGATGTCCGCCAGCTTGGCCA
Organism: Streptomyces diastatochromogenes; assembly: GCA_001418405.1. Taxonomy (GTDB): domain Bacteria; phylum Actinomycetota; class Actinomycetes; order Streptomycetales; family Streptomycetaceae; genus Streptomyces; species Streptomyces albulus_C. Next base: position 4,010 of record LIQL01000197.1, read on the forward strand.
GGCCGTGCAGGTCGGTGCCGTGGTTGTCGGGAGCCAACCCCACCAGGGTGTGCACCCTGTGGCGGCCGCCGTGGAACTTCAGGTACACCCGCGGCATCATGCCGCCCTGGGAGTGTCCGACCAGGTCGACCTTGAGCGCGCCCGTCGCGTCGAGCACCCGGTCGACGAAGTGGGCGAGTTGCCTGGCCGAGTGGTCGATCGGACCGAGCCCGCCGACGAGCGGGAGGCCCAGCAGTTCGCCGTAGGTAAGGGAGAAGACGCAGTAGCCGCGGGCCACCAAGTAGGGGGCCAGCCCCAGCCAGTTGTCGATGGCGTTGCCGAAGGTGCCGTGGACGAGGACGACCGGGCGGGGGTGGTGGGCGGACGGCCGGCAGGCGAAGTTGTTCCACCCCCTGCTGGCGGGGAACGCCCACGGCGCGTGGTGCGGAACGTGCACGGCGGACGGCTTGAGGAGCGGCGGTCCCAGAGGGCCCCGGGGCAGCGCGGCGGCCGGCAGGCGCGGGGGCGAGCCGAAGGCTTCGGCGACGGGCGCGGTGGTCGCCGGGTGGGCGGCGACGGGCGAGACGGTCAGGCCCACGGCCAGGGTGACCGCCGGGAGGGCGGTGAGCAGTCTCGGCCAAGACAGCTTCATACGGTGCTCCTTGCGGGGGAAGGCGACTCCGAACTGATCCGTGAGCCGCGCGCCGGGGCCCGGGATCGCAAGGGCCAACGTGGTGACCGACCGGTAAGTTACGGCTGGTAATCATTCTGCACCAGCGAAGTGAAGGCGAAGGAGCCAAGCGGGCGCAGGGCGCGTTCCCCCGTACGGCGGTCGGGACCGCCGTCACGAATCCAGGTAGCGGAGGATCGCGAGGACGCGCCGGCTGTAACCGGTGCTGCCGGCGAGCCATCTTGCCGAGCACATCCCGCTCGCGGTCGGTGAGGCGCCGGTGGGTGACTGGGTAGCCTTCGCTGGTCCACCATCGGCAGTTCCCGCAGTTCCCGCAGTGGAAGGGTGATCCGACGATGTCCCTGCCCGGTCTCCTGGCGGTGTTCGCGCACCCTGATGACGAGTCGTTGTCGGCGGGCGGGGTGCTGGCCCGGCATGCCGCCTCGGGCGCGCGGACCGCCGTCGTCACGGCGACCTGGGCCCGACGGACGCACCGCGGAGCGGAGTTGGCGGCGGCCCTCGGGATCCTGGGTGCCGGTGCGCCACGGATGCTCGGTTACGCCGATGCGCGCGTGCCGGAGTCGGCTCCCGGGGTGTCCGACTCTGTGACGCGCCCCTCGACGAGGCGGTGGGACGGCTGGTCGGGCATCTGCGGGAGGTGCGTCCGCACGTGGTCGTCACGCACGACGCCTACGGCGGGCTGACCGGCCATCCGGACCACCGGCAGACCCACCGGCTGACCGTCCTCGCGGTCCAGGCGTCCGGGTGGGCCGACCTCTATCCGGAGGCGGGTCCCCCCTGGCGGCCGTGCGCCCTGTACCTGGCCACGCATCCGGACTCCGCCGCACGGGAGTTGGGCGGGCGGTTGATGCGGGACGACCGCACCATGTACAGCGTGCCGGACGACCGGATCGACGCGGCCGTCGACGTCCGTCCCTGGTTGGCGCAGAAGATCGGCGCCGTGCTGGCGCACCGCAGCGAAGTGGAACGGGGCGCCCTGCCGGGCCGGCTCGCCCGCATGGCACCGGCCGAGCGGGAACGGCTGTTGGCGACGGAGTGGTACGTCCGCCACGACCTCGGATCCGGGTCGGCGGGCGGGCAAACGGAATTGACCTGCCGAGGGGTGGAGCCGGGCGTCGCGGGTGGCAGCGACTAGGGCGTTCCTGATGGGTCCGCGCTGGTCGCGCGGGCCGCTTGGCGGGTGCCGTCCCCCGGTGGCACTGCCCGGGCCGTGCCATCCATCCCATCAAGCCAGTTCACCGGTGGTGGCTGCGCCGCGCCGCCTCCCGGGATTGTCTGGACCAAGCGGCCGTACCCGGTGTTCGGAGCGGCTTTGCCGCTGTCGCCGCACCCGCCGCAACCACCCCGTGCAGTGCGGTGGTGCGGCTCAAAAACGACGCCCACCAGCTGTCATTACCAATTCATGGTTGTCACATGACCATCCCTTTTCCTAACCTGCTGTCACGGAGGGCGACAACCGCACCCCGCACGAGCCAGTACGCAGGCAAAAACCGGGGGCACGCCACTCAGCGTGCCCCCGGTTTGTTTGGCCCGTGAAGCGTCGTGCCGGCCACCAGCTCTGGCGGGCAACGGGTCGACCACGACGCGCAGTCCACGCGACCACGCATCGGAGGGTACCGTGAACCACCCCGATCGATTAAGAGCCGCGATAGAAGCGGACGGCACCACCCCGCTGATCGGCGTCTTCGACATGTTCTCCGCGTCCCTGGCGGCGCGTCACTACGACGGGATGTTCGTCTCCGGCTTCGGATTCGCCGCGTCCCACTACGGCCTGCCGGACATCGGGTTCATCGCCTGGCCCGACATCGTCGGCTTCGTGCAGCGGCTCCGCCTGGCCTTCCCCCAGCAGCACCTGCTCGTCGACATCGACGACGGCTACGTCGACCCCGAGACCGCGTGCCACGTCGTCCAGCAGTTGGAGGCCGGCGGCGCCTCGGGCATCATCCTGGAGGACCAGCAACGTCCCCGGCGCTGCGGCCACGTCGACGGCAAGCAGGTCCTGCCGTTGGAGGAGTACCTCGCCAAACTCGACCTGGTCCTCCAGGCACGCCGGGACCTCGTCGTCGTCGCCCGCACCGACGCCACCGAGGAGGAGGAGATCCTGCGCCGCGCCAAGGCGCTCGCCGCGACCGACGCCGACGTGATCCTGGTGGACGGCGTGCGCAGCGTCGACTGGATCCACAAGGTGCGCCGCGTCATCGACGACAAGCCGCTGCTGTTCAACCAGATCGCCGGTGGCAAGTCACCCCGGCTGTCGCTGGGCGAGCTGCACCAACTCGGCGTCGACGTCGCCATCTACAGCACGCCGTGCCTGTTCGCCGCGCAGACGGCCATCGACCGGGCGCTGGACGACCTGAAGCGGGCCGACGGCCGGCTGCCGGAGCACACCCCCGACGCCGTGGGCGTCGCCGAGTGCCTGGCGCTGCTGGAGCAGAACATCAGCCGCCACCACGACCCCCTCCCGGTCGACGCCGCGCGCTGACGCCTGATCTGAGCAGCTGCGGAGGGGCCGCGCCGTCGTCCTGGTCGTCAGACGGCCGCGCGGCGCGGCCCCGACCGTCCACCCACCGCTTCCCACCTCCCGACGGAGGAATCCGTGCCGCACCATTCCCCCGGCGGCGCCCGCCGGGTGCTGCGCCGCGTCGACTGGTACGTCGTCGCGCTGTTCTGCGTCATCGGCCTGGCGGCCCTCGTCCCGGCCGACGGGGCGGCGGCCGACGGCGTCTCCTTCACCGCCCGCCTGGCGGTCGGCCTGCTCTTCTTCCTGTACGGCGCCCGGCTCTCGCCGCGGGCCGCCCTCGACGGGGTCCGGCACTGGCGCCTGCACCTGCCGGTCCTCGGCCTCACGTTCGTCCTGTTCCCGGCCGCGGGCCTGGCGATCGGGCTGTTGCCGTCCGGCGTCCTCAGTCCCGAACTGGCCGCCGGCGTCCTGTTCCTGACCGTGCTGCCGTCCACCGTCCAGTCCGCCATCGCCTTCACCTCGATGGCGCGCGGCAACGTGGCCGCCGCCATCTGCTCGGCGTCGTTCTCCACGGTCCTCGGCGTGCTGCTCACCCCGCTCCTGGCGGTCGCCCTGTTGCGGCAGACCGGAGCCGGGGTCGGGGACGTACCGCTCACCCCGTCCAGCCTCCTCGACATCGCGGTCCAGCTGCTGTTGCCGTTCCTCGCCGGCCAGGCACTGCGGCGGTGGATCGCCGACTGGTTGGGCCGGCACCGGATCCTGACCACGTTGTGCGACCGCGGCTCCATCCTGCTGGTGGTCTACTCGGCGTTCAGCCACGGCATGACCGCCGGCATCTGGCACCGCATCCCGCCCGCGCGGTTGCTGGTCCTGGCGGCGGTCTGCGCCCTGTTGTTGGCCCTCGCGCTGTCCGCCGCCCACGGCACCGCCCGCCTGGTGGGACTGTCCCGCGCCGACCGGGTCACGGCCGTCTTCTGCGGTTCCAACAAGAGCCTGGCCAGCGGGTTGCCGATGGCCACCGTGCTGTTCCCGGCCGACCGGATCGGGGTCGTGGTGCTGCCCCTGATGCTCTACCACACGCTCCAACTCGTGCTCTGCGCCTACCTCGCACGCCGCTGGCCCGCGCCGCCGGCCCCGCTCCCCGAGCCGGCGTCCCCGGCCCCCGCCCGGACCACGGCGTCACCTCAGGTATGACGCCCCGTTGACGTCGAGCACGGCGCCCGAGGACCACACCGCCTCGGGCGAGGCGAGGTACTTCACCGCGGCGGCGATCTCCTCGGGCGCGGCCACCCGGCCGAACGGGCTCTGCTCCTCGACGGCCGCGCTGATCCGGTCGGCGACCCGTTCGGTGGCGACGAAGCCGGGGGCGACGGAAGCGACGGTGATGCCGTGTGGGGCGAGGGAGACCGCGAGCGACTGGCCAAGTGCGTGCATCGCGGCCTTCGTCGCCCCGTAGGCGGGATGGTCGGGCTCGCCCTTGAAGGCGCCGCGGGAACCGACGTTGACGATGCGGCCCCGGACCTGGTGGTCGATCATGTTCCGGGCCGCGCAGTAGGTGACGTGGGCGGTGCCCAGCAGGTTCACGTCGACGGTGCGCCGCCAGGCGTCCTGCCAGTCCTCGAAGGTGGTGCGGTCCAACGGGTGCGCGACGTTGACCGCCGCGTTGTTGACCAGCACGTCCAGCGGGCCGAGCGCCTCGACGGCCGCGGCGACCACGCCGGCGGCGCCCTCCGGCGTACTGATGTCCCCCTGCACCAGGACGTGACCGCTACCCGCCAGGCCATCCAGCGCCTCTTCGGCCTCCGCCCGGCGGGAGGCGTAGTGCAGGGCGACCCGGTCGCCGCCGGCGGCGAAGGCCGTGGCGATCGCGCGGCCGATGCCGCGTGCGGCCCCCGTGACCAGCACGGTGCGGTTCCCGTCCATCGGGCGTCCTCCAGCGGTCGAGCGGCCCGACGGCCGCGACGATCTTGCTCAACACCCTCGCACGGCGCGGTGGGAGACGGAAGACCGGGGCGGCCCCGCCCACGATCTGTGGACGGGGCCGCCTCCGACGCGCACCGCTGCGGCGACACGCACCGCTGCGGCGGCGGGAGGACGTCAGCCGTTGAGCGCGGCGACGCCGGCCTGGGCGAACTGCTCGTCCTGGTCGCCGCTGGGTGCGCCGGCCACGCCGATGCCGGCGACCGGGGCGCCCTTGGCCTGGACGGGTGCGCCGCCGGCGAGGAACAGCGTCCCGGGGATGTCCTTCAGGGTGGGGGCCTGCTCCAGGCGCTTGACCAGCGTCGAGGTCGGCGCGTTCCAGGACACCGCGGTGAACGCCTTCTCCTCCGCCGCCTTGTACGACTGCGGGCCGGCGCCGTCGCCGCGCAGCGTGACGAGGGTGTTGCCGTTGCGGTCGACCACGGCCACCGACACGTGCTGGTCGGCCTTCTCGGCGGCGGCGAGCGCGGCCTGCGCGGCCTTGGCCGCCGCCGCGACGGTCAGGTGGTCGGTGGCGACGACGTTCTGCGCCTGGACCGCGGTGGCCGCACCACTGCGGGCGGCGTTGTCCGGGGCCGCGACGGCGACCGCGCCGACGGCGGTCACCCCGACGGCCGCCAGAACGGCCGCGCCGGCGATGATCCTGGTCCGTGTGGACGGCATCTGCATGGGAGGTGCTCCTCTTCGTCGCCCCGGGGCCGGGGCCCCGCGGTCCGCAGTGGTTGCGGTGGTTCCATCCTTGGTGGCGCGGGCGGGACCGCGGTCCGCGGAGCGGATGGCGTCGCGGAGCATGATGGATGACGTCGGTGTCAACCGATCGGATGACGGGCGCGGGCCGGAATCCGGGCTACGAATCAAGGATGGACGTGAAGCACGTGAGCGGTGGCCGTACCGGAGCGGCGGACGGCGTACCGCGGACGGACCCCGCGGACGGACCGACCGGCCGCGGCATGGAGGCGGTGATCTCGGCCTCGTTCGTCCTGCTGTTGATCGCCGCCATGGCCCGCTACCTCACCCACCATCCCGGCGCCCCCGCCACCTGGTGGGTGATCGCGCTCACCACGCTGCTGGCGGTGGCCTACGTGGCGCGGCCGGCCGTGGACGGGGCGATCGCGCCGCGGTGGCGCCGGGTCTGGCTCGGGGTCTTCGTGCTCGGGTGGGTGGCCCTGGTGCTCCAGGCACCGAGCTTCGCCTGGAGTGCGGTGGCGATCGTCTACACGGCGTTGCAGTTGCTCCCGGCGCGCGCCGCGCTGGCGCTGATCACCGTGCTGACGGTCCTGGTGGTGGTCGCCCAGGTGCGGATCAACGGCCCCGACCCGCTGCTGATCGTGGTGCCGCCGGTGGTCGCCGGCCTGGCCGCGACGGTGTTCACGCACATGCAGCGTCAGTCGGCCCGGCAGCACCTGCTGATCGAGGACCTGGTGCGCACCCGCCGCGTACTGGCCGGCAGTCAACGCCGGGCGGGCATGCTCGCCGAGCGCGAGCGGCTGTCGATGGAGATCCACGACACGCTCGCCCAGGCCCTGTCGAGCCAACGGATGCTGCTCCAGGCCGCCGAACGGCTCTGGGACGCGGACCCGGCAGCGGCCCACCAGCACATGACCACCGCCTCCGCCATCGCGGAGCGCAACCTCGTCGAAGCGCGCCGGTTCGTCCACGACCTGGCGCCCTCCGACCTCGCCGACGGGGGCGGCCTGCCCGAGGCGCTGCGGGCGCTGGCCCGCCGCGAGACCGCGGCCGGGGCGGCCACCGCCGGCACCACGGCCGACGCGCCGCACGGCGGTCCGGCGGTGCACTTCCGGATCGACGGCGATCCGGTACCGCTGCCGCCGGCCGTCGAGGCGGGCCTGTTGCGGGTGGCCCAGGGCGCCGTCGCCAACGTCCGCGAACACGCCCGCGCCAGCGACGCCGTCCTGACCCTCAGCTACCTCGACGAGGACGTGGTCCTCGACGTCGCCGACAACGGCTGCGGCTTCCGCCCCGGCCAACGGGACGCACCCGGGCCCGCACCGCACCGCGGCCACGGACTGCGCGCCATGGAGGTCCGGTTGCGGCAGCTCGACGGCACCCTGACCATCGAGTCCCATCCCGGCGAGGGCACGGTCGTCTCCGCGGCCGTGCCGCTCCGGGCGAGCGGCCCGGCGACCGACCCGGACGAGGAGTGACCCGCATGTCCCGCCCATCCGAATCCCCCGACGCCCCCGGCCGGCGGGTGCGCCTGCTGTTGTGCGACGACCACGCCGTGGTCCGGGCCGGCCTGCGCGCCCTGCTGTCCGCCGATCCCGCCATCGAGGTCGTCGGCGAAGCGGCCACCGGCGAGGAGGCGCTGGCCGTCGCCGCCCAACGCCGGCCCGACGTGGTGCTGATGGACCTCAGCCTCGGCACCGGCATCGACGGCATCGAGGCGACCCGCCGCATCGTCGCCGAGGTGCCCGGCACCCGCGTCCTGGTGCTCACCACCTACGACACCGACGCCGACGTCACCCGCGCCGTGCAGGTGGGCGCCACCGGCTACCTCCTCAAGGCCGAACGGCCCGAGGAGCTGTTCGCCGCGATCGCCGCCGCCGCGGAGGGCCGGGCCGTGCTCTCCGCGCCCGCGGCCAACCGCGTGATGGAGCGGGTGCGCAAGCCCCATGCCGCGCTGACCGAGCGCCAGTTGGACATCCTCGGCCAGCTCGCCCGCGGGCTCGGCAACCGCGAGATCGCCCGCGCCCTCTTCATCAGCGAGGCCACCGTCAAGACGCACCTGGTCCGCATCTACGCCAAACTCGGCGTCGAGACCCGCGCGGGTGCGGTCGCGGCGGCGAAGGAGCAACGACTGATCCCCTGAGGCCGGCCCGCCCGGGGCGTCAGAGGCCGCCAGCCGACCGGCGCCCGAAGGCGACCGGCCTCCGCCGGAGTCGCGGGCTGTGCCGTCTTCTCCCGGACGGCGGTGCCGAGTTCGTCGCCGGAGAGGTCCTGCGGATCTGTGCGGGGGTCACCCGGGGACCTACGCGTCGGCCGGCGTGCGCCGACCCGCCGAACGCCCCACTTCTGTACCTACTAGTATGTACGATCATGACCGAGCCAGCCGCGCCCGGTCACGCGCAGACCCCGCAACACCTCCCCACCGCACCGCACCGAGGAGAACTCCATGCCCTTCGTCCGCATCGACGCACTGCGGGCCGACGCCGAGCGACTCGACGCGCTCGGCCGGGCCGTGCACGACGCCCTGATCGAGACGATCCAGATCCCGCCGGAGGACCGGTTCCAGGTCCTGACCAGCCACGACGGCACCAACAGCACGCTGCGGTACGGCAATTACTTCGGCATCCAGCGCGACGACGGCATCGTGTACGTCGCGATCACCCTGCGCGCGGGGCGCAGCTCCGACCAGAAGCAGGCGCTCTACCGGCGGATCGCCGAACTGGCCGAGGAGTACGCGGGCACCGAACCGCGGAACGTGTTCGTCACCCTGACCGAGAACGCCTCGCTCGACTGGTCGCTCGGCAACGGGGTGGCCCAGTACGCCGACGCCGACGGGCCGTCGGGCGCCGCAGGCTGAGGCCCCGGCCGGCGTCACGCGCCGACCGGGGCCCCGACTCCTCCTGACGGCCGGCTACGAGAAGGCCAGCTCGGTGACGTTGGTCGCCTCCAGGACCCAGGCGGCGCTCAGGCCGCCCTCCTTCACGTAGGCGTTGCCGTTGCCCTTGAGGACGCCGATGCGCTTGCCCGACAACGCGATCTGGGTCGTCTTGTCGCTCTCCTTGACCCACGTGGCACTGAGACCGCCCTCCTTGACGAAGGCGTCACCGTCGTCCTTGAGGACACCGATGCGGTTGCCGGACAGTTCCAACTGGATGACGTCGTCGGCCTCCTTGACCCAGGTGGCACTGAGGCCGCCCTCCTTCACGAACGCCTCTCCGTTGCCCTTGAAGACGCCGATGCGGTTGCCGGCGAGGTCGATGTCGACGACGTTGCCGGCCTCCTTGACCCACGTGGCGCTCAGGCCGCCCTCCTTGACGTAGGCGTCTCCGTTGCCCCTGACGACGCCGATGCGTCGCCCGGAGAGTTCCAGCTGCTTCACCTTGTCGGCCTCCTTCACCCAGGTCGCACTGAGGCCGCCCTCCTTCACGAACGCCTCTCCGGTGTCCTTGAGCACCCCGATCCGGTTGCCGGACAGCGCCAGTTGCTTGACGTCCGTCGCCTCCTTGACCCACGTGGCGCTGAGACCGCCCTCCTTGACGAAGGCGTCGCCGTTGCCCTTCAGGACACCGATGCGGTTGCCGGTGAGCACGACCTGCTTGACGTCGCCGGCCTCCTCGACCCAGGTGGCGCTGAGGCCCCCCTGCTTCACGGAGGCTTTGCCGTTGGCCCGCACCGTGCCGATGCGGTTTCCACCGTCGCCGGACACCGTCGCGTACGCGGCGGCGGATCCGGCGACGACCCCGGCCACGGCCAGGGCGGCAGCCGTGGCGGAGAGCAGCTTGACGTTCATCGTGATTCGTCCCCTTCTGTGGGCGCGGCCACCCGGCGGCACCCGTAGGCGCCGCGGAATGGCCGCTACCGGCCCGCGGGCCGGCCCACCCCTTTGTGTTGATCACACCGGTGATCAGTGACGCTCCGAATCGTGGGCGAGGGGTGGGGCGAGTGGGGAGACTTCACGCCTTCTTCCACCTGAAGGGGTCATGTCCGGATCTCAAACCGGCGACGCGTGCTCGTCGCACGGCCGTTCCAGGCGCCGTGACCTGCACTCGGACGGTCAGCTTGTCCTTGGGCGTCCGCACCTCGGCATAGCCGGCCCGCGCGGCGCGGACGGTGTCGTGGGGCCCAGCGGCTCCCGCTTCATCCCGGCCGCCAGGTCGAGCAGTTCGGTTCGGGCGTCGGATCGAGGTCACTGGCCCGGAGCAGGTGGTCCGGGACCTTTCCGGCGACCGTCGGACGGCCTCCACCGGCACGGACGTCGGGTGGGGCATGGGGGTCTCGGCTGCGTTCGCACGGTCGGGTCGCTGCGCCACCGGTGTGAAGGGAGGCGCCGCGCCAGCAACCCCGGCGCCTCCCGGGCGGGTGAACCGCTGTGGCAGGTCCTCCGCCGCGGCCCGAGCATGGGGCGCAGGAGAGCGACGAGGCCCCGGCGGCTCGGGGCGGTCCGGCTCCGCGGGCGCCCCGGCCTTCCCGAGGGAACCGGGCCGCCCCGTGCCGACGCACCCCACGACTGTGGTGGCGCGCCCGGACCGGGCGACGAAGGAGACCGGACATGAGCAGTGACGCGCGGATCCCGACCGTGGGCGTGGAGGAGGAGTACTTCCTCGTCGACCCCGAGACCCGCGAGGTCGTGCCGGCCGGCTCCCGGGTGCTGCGGCGCGCGGCGACGGCCCTGGCCGACCGGGTCTCCGGCGAGTTGACTGAGTATCAGATCGAGGCCAAGACGCCGCCCTGCGCCGGACTGGACGAACTCCACGGCCATCTGGCGCGGATGCGGACCTCGGTGGCCGCCGCGGCCGCCGCGGAGGGACTGCGGATCGCGGCCACCGGGACGCCGGTCCTGGGGGCGGCCGACCCGACGCCGCTGCGCGACGACCCCGCCTACGGGCCCGGGTTCGCCGCGTACCGGGCCCTCAACGAGACCCACACGCACTGTGGCCTGCACGCGCACGTCGAGGTCCCCGACCTGGACCACGCGGTCCTGGTCTGCAACCACCTGCGGCCGTGGTTGCCGTCCCTGGTCGCGCTGTCGGCGAACTCCCCGTTCCGGGACGGTCGGGACACCGGGTACGCCAGCTGGCGCACGGCCGCCGGCGATCGGTGGCCGGTCGCCGGGCCGCCGCCCTACTTCCGCTCCGCCCACCACTACGCGCAGTTGTGCGCGGCCCTGGAGGACGCCGGAGCCGTCGTCGGCGACCACACGCTGCTGTGGGACGTGCGGCCGTCGTCGCACCTGCCCACCGTGGAGGTCCGCGCCATGGACGTGCCGGTGGGCGTCGAGCAGGCGGCGATGCTCGGCGTCCTGGTCCGGGCCCTGGTCGTGCAGGCCCTGGAGCAGGTGCGGCGCGGCGACCCGGGTCCCGACGTGTGCCCGTCCCTGCTGCGGGCGGCCTACTGGCGGGCGGCCCGTGACGGCTGTGCCGAGCACGCCCTCGACGTGCGCACCGGCCGGGCCGTCCCGGCCGGTCGCCTGCTGCGGGAACTCGTCGCGTACACCCGGCCGGCCCTGGAGGAGTCCGGGGAGTTGGCGGCGGTCACCGCGGCCGTGCGCCGGCTCGCCGGCGCCCAGGACGGCGTGGACGACGGTGCGCGCGGGCCGGGCGGGTGCGGTGCGCGGCGGCAGCGGGCCGCGTTCGCGCGGCGGGGCGATGCGCGGGACGTCGTCGACGAGCTGATCCGGCACACCGCTCCCGCCCACGCCGCACACGCGGCCCACTGAGCGCCCGCCGGCCCCGTTCGCTACTGCACCGTGTAGACCTGTCCCGTCTGGCGGCCCTCGACGGAGCGGACGTAGGCGCGGGCGACGTCGGCCAGCGGGACCGAGCCCATGCCGGGGAAGAAGTCGCCGTAGGCGTCCAGGGATTCGGTGAAGACGGTGGGGCTGACGGCGTTGATCCGCTGCGGTGCGATCTCGATCGCGGCGGCGCGCACGAACGCCTCGACGGCGCCGTTGGCCATGGAGGCGGCGGCGCCGGTGGGGATCGGTTCCCGGGCCAGGATGCCGGTGATCAGGGTGAACGAACCGTGCTCGGCGACGTGCGGCAGGCCCTGGCGGACCAGTTCGAGCTGGCTCAGCACCTTGCCGCGGAACGCCGCCTGCCAGTCGTCGGCGGTGAGTTCCGCGACCGGCTTGTAGGGGACGTCGCCGGCGGTGCTGACCACGGCGTCCAACGGGCCGGCCGCCCGGTAGAGCGCGGCGATCTGGTCCGGGTCGGTGAGGTCGTGGCGGAGGTCGCCGGCGGTGCGTCCGACGGTGAGGACGTGGTGGCCGCGGCCGGTGAGCTCCGTGTGGACGGCGGTGCCCAGCGTGCCGGTGGCTCCGATCAGCGCAATGTTCATGCCCGGGACGCTACGGCCGCCGCCCGCGGACCGGGAAATGCCTTCCGGGCTGGATTTATGCTTGGCGTTTATGAATGTGGAGCTGCGCCATCTGCGGGCCCTGGTCGCGATCGACGACGAGGGGACGATCACCGACGCCGCGAGGACCCTGCGGATCACGCAACCGGCCCTCCAACCGCACGCAGGAGCAGTTGGAGGGCCGGTTGCGTGATCCG
>LIQL01000198.1 GCA_001418405.1 Streptomyces diastatochromogenes
ACCGTCGCCCGGGCGACGGTGGGCCGGCTGGGCGCACAGTTCGGGAAGCCCGAGCTCCTCGAGGTACAGGTCGAGACGGCGCTCCGCCGCAACGGCGCGGCGTCCGCGTCGGACCGGTTCGCCGATCCCGTCGCGGTGGGCGGCCTTATCGTGACCATCGCGACACTGGCTTACCAGGTCTACCAGGACCACCGGAAGCAGCATGGGACGCGTCCGAGTCGGAGCACGCTGGTCGAATACATCCGCGTCGAGCGGCGGGCGGCCGGGGAGCTCATGTCCGTCGAAGAGACGATCATCGAGGTTGTCGCCGAAGAGATCGTCACGGCCGCCGACGATGACGAATAGTGCAGGGGCGGACGAGAGACACTCCTCATGACCGGCCGGTTGATCGTCGACCTCGGCGAGGACGGGACGGTACGGGTCGGCGAGGTGGCGCCTGGGGAGCCGTTCGAGCCGGGTGCTCCTCTTCCGTTCGCGTGGCCGTTGGACTCCGACGCGCTGGAAGACCTGCGCTGGTATCTGGAGGACTACCTGCGCGCCCCGTTCGGGGTCTACGAGGACCGCGGCGCTCGGATCGAGGGAGAACTCCCCGGCTGGGGAGCCTCGGTGTTCGCGTCGGTCTTCGGCTCAGGTCCGGCGCGTGACGCCTACGTCCGCCTGCGGACGCGCGGGGACGTGGAGCTTGTCCTGCGGTCGGCGTCCCCGGCGCTGCTCGGGCTTCCGTGGGAGCTGATGACCGATCCGCGTCAGGGGGCCCCGCTGGCCGTCGAGCTGGCCGGCATGAGCCGGACCCTGTCGACCTGCACTGCTCCGGCCGAAGCGGTTCCTGTTCCCGGCGGCCGACTGCGCATCCTGATGGTGGTCTCGCGCCCCTCCGGGGCCGAGGACGTCGGGTACCAGATGATCGCCCGCCCGCTGTTGAAGCGTCTGGAGGCGATGAAGGAGGCTGCGGAGCTGACGGTGCTGCGACCCCCGACGCTGCACGCCCTCCGCGATGAGTTGGACGCAGCTGACCGGGAGGGCTGGCCGTATCAGGTCGTCCACTTCGACGGACACGGGACGTTCGTCGGCGGACGCGACTTCGGGGGCGGGGAAGGCGCGCTGGTCTTCGAAAGGCCCGACGGCGGTCCGCACCTCGTCCCCGCAGCGGAGATAGCGCGGGTGCTGAACGCCGCGCACGTCCCCGTGGTGGTGCTGAACGCGTGCGAGTCGAGCGCGATCGGCAAGGACCTGGAGACGGCGGTTGCGACACGCCTGCTGAGCGAAGGCACCGCGTCGGTCGTCGCCATGGCCTACACCGTGCAGGCTGTCGCGGCGGCCGAGTTCATGGCGGCGTTCTACGAGAAGATCTTCGCTGGCGGCTCGGTGTCGGCGGCGGTGACGGCCGGCCGCCGGCAGATGTTCCACAACCCCGGCCGACCGAGCCCCAAGGGGCAGATGCCGCTCCGGGACTGGCTCGTCGCAGTCCACTACCTCGGCCGTCCGGTGAGCTTCCAGCACACGGCGGCGGCTCACGGCGGGAGACCGGCTTCGAGGGCAGACGCCCCGAAGGCGCAGGTGCACCCGCGATCCGCCTCGCCGTTCGAGCCGGAGGCAAGCGTGCTCGACGCCGCCAACGGCGTCTTCGTCGGCCGCGACGCCCGAATCTACGATCTTGAGGCGGCCGCACGGCTGCGCAAGGCCGTCGTCGTCACCGGCATCGCCGGAAGCGGCAAGACGGAACTGGCGAAGGCGTTCGGCCGGTGGTGGCGTGACACCGCGGGCGTCGAGAAACCGGAATGGATCTTCTGGCACTCGTTCGACCCCGGCGTGCCGGCCGTCGACCTCGACACGGTGATCGCCCCGATCGGCGTCGGTCTCCGTGGTCCCGACTTCCTCCGGCTGACACGGGACCAGCGGCGGGCCGTCGTGCGAAACGCGCTGCACGACCACCGAATGCTGTTGATCTGGGACGGCTTCGAGTCGCTACGGACCATGCCTGACCCGGAGAACACCACGCCGATCCTCGACGAGGAGAAGTGCTTCGAACTGCGACAGTTCCTTGACGACCTGGCGGAGAACGGGACCAGCAGTGTGCTGATCACCAGCCGGAGCCGGGAAGACTGGCTGGGCCAGGTCGGACGCGTCCGGGTCGAAGGTCTGGCCCAGCATGAAGCGGCCGAGTTCGCCGACGTGTTGCTTGCCGGGCACCCCACGGCCCTCGAACGTCGGGCCGAAAGATCTTACGCGGACCTGATGGAGTGGCTGGACGGCCATCCGGCGAGCATGGAGCTCGTCCTGCCCCATCTCGACACGGCGAGCCCGGAAGAACTGCTCGCCGAACTGCGCGGCGGCACATCGCACACGGCGCTGAGCAACCGCGGCGGAGAACACGCCGCAGCCATGTGGGCCGACATTGCTTACTCCTACGCCCATCTCACGGAGACGACCCGCCGCCTCCTGCCAGTCGTCTCGTTGTTCTACGGCGTTGTCGACCTGGCTGTTCTCAGCGCCCTCACAGTGATCCCCGGGGTTCCGCAGCGGTTCGCGAGGGCGACGTTCGACGACTGGAAATCAGCCCTTGACGATGCCACCGCACTGGGGTTGCTGACCTACATCGGCACAACGTTCTACAAACTGCACCCGGCACTGCCCGCCTTCTTGAGGAACGCCTGGCGTACGGAGAATCCGGACACCTACGAGGCTGATCACGAAGCAGTACTTGGTGTCCTGACGCACGCGCATGCTGGCATCTGCATCGCGCTCACTCAGCAGGCCGATGCGGGCGACCAAATGGTGTACGGAATGATCGCCCTCGAACGCCACACCCTGGGCAACTACCTCGGCTACGCGCTGGATCACACCCGCTGGGACGATGCCCAACTCATCCTGCGCGCACTCAAGAAGTTCTGGCGGTTCGTCGGCATCGAGGCGGAATTCGACCCCTGGAGCGAACGGATCATCCGCGCCACCGGCGGACCGGACGGCACGATTCCCCGAGTCGACACTCCCGCCGGAGACCTGTGGCTGTACACGGTAGAGGGCCGGGCCGGTCGCGACCTGGGCCTCCGCCGCCTCGACGAGGCCGAACGCGGTTACCTGAAGGCCGTGGCGGCGATCGAGCTGACCGGCGCCGATGCGGAGCGGCGGCACGGGCTGGACGTCTGCTACCACCAGCTCGGCATGGTCGCCGCGGCCCGCGGTCGAACCGCCGAGGCCGAGGACTGGTATCGCAAGGCGATGGCACTCAAAGACGAGGACGACAACGCGTCGAGCGCTGCCAACACCTACCATCAGCTGGCCCTGGCTGCGCTCGAACGCGGTAACCACGTCGAGGCGGAGGAATGGCAGCGTAAAGCGCTCGCCATCCGGCTGGAGGCCGGCGACAAGACCCGGATCGCAGAGAGCTATCACAGCCTCGGCATGATCGCGGAGTACAAGGATCAGCTGGTGGCAGCTGTGGACTGGTACCTCCAGGCGCTGGACGCCCTGGAGTCCCTGGGCGATCCGACGCGCATGGCGGGTGACATCCGCTCGCAACTCGGCAATGTCGCCATCCGCCGTGCCCGCCTCGATCAGGCCGAAGGGTGGTATCGCGAGGCGTTGGTCATCCAGGAGGCGCTCGACAATCGGCCGGGGATGGCCCACGCCTACCACAACCTGGGGATCATCGCTCACCAGCGTCGACGCCTGTCGGAAGCCGAGGATTGGTACCACAGAGCCCTGGCGATTTCTGAGGATTTCAGCGACGACGAGCGCATGGCCACGTGCTACCACCAGCTGGGCACCCTCGCATACAGCCGGAACGAGCTGGAAGAAGCGGAGGACTGGTACAACAAGGCTCTGGCGGTCAAGGAGCACGACGACGCCAGCCCGAACGACCTCGCCCCCACCTACGGCCAGCTCGGCCTCCTGGCCGAGAAGAAGGGCAACCTCCTCGAAGCCCTCACGTGGATGATCAAGTGCGTGGCTCTCTTCGACGAGTTCCCGCACCCGATGACGGGTCCCGCGCCCAAACACCTGGTGCGGCTCGTCGACAGCTGGACCTTCCCACCGATGGAAATGCTCGAGGAATGGTGGGACGAGGTCACGGGAGAGCCGTTGCCGGGCTCCGTGCGGGATTATGTCCAGGCGAATCTTGCTCTCCGGGCCGAGGAAAGGCAGAAGAACCGGACCGCTCCTCCACCGACTCGCAAACCTGAGCGCCGAGCACCGACATCGTCAACGCTCTCGGGGCGCAAGGATTTGGGAGATCTGCTTCTTTCCGTCGGTATCGACGAGTCGATCGATGTCTCCGAGATGTCCGGCTCCGGTCTGACTGCGGTTCTGAGAGAGGAGAACCGCTCCGGTTGGCGACTGTCCCTACCGGAAGGCCGCCGCTTCCTCGGAGAGGAGAGCTGGCCCGTTTATCATCACAACCACTTTGTCGGCTACCTGCTCTGGTGCCGCGACAAGAGCGGTGTCACCGGCTGGGAGATCGCCATGCCGGACGGCCGGTGGGTGGAGAAGGGCCAGGAGTTCTCCCAGACCTTCCGCCAATGGCCGTGGAGATACATCTTTCCCCCGCCGGCCAAGCGGTCGGGCGGCATCGTGCGGCTGTGGACCGATCCCGCCGATCTCCTGGTGGGCGTCGCCGACTGGCACTACTGTCCGCGGACGGCGATCGCCACGCTGTTTCGCCTCGTCGAGGAGGGAATGTCGGCGTCCGAGGCGTCCAGGACCGTCCACCTTGTCGGAAGTGTCGGTCAACGGCTGGTGCGTCGGGCGAAACGCAAGCGCGCGGCTTCGGGCCTCCCGCTGTCGGCGCAGGTGGACGACTTCCTGCCGATCCGGGAGTCCGACTGGGAGTCCGGCCTCGTCTGATGGGACGTCGATCGGCCGTCCGACGACTCCGCGCCTACGACTTCTGCCCAAGGCGGGCAGCGGCCGGCGCGGGCCCCGATCACCACCCGCGGCTCGACGACGCGCTGCGAGCACTACGGCGTCCGCCCTGCTGGCGGTTGAGCGGAATCGGGCCGCGCGGAACTGGCCTGCGGACAATCGCCCTGCGAGGCCCAGACGTGAGCTGCCCCACAACCTCTCAGCCCGTCGGCCTGACCGTCCGCGGACCCGCCACCCTCGCCCCCAAGGCCAGTACACGACGGCGCAGTTCACGGTCGGCCGTGACGACCAGGACCGCCCGCCCGGCCGCCCGCCTCACCAGGTCCACCATGTGGTCGTCACCGCTCCCCGGCGCCGCCTCGACCCGCACCCCGGGCACCGGCACCACATCCCGAGCCGCCCCCTGGGGAGCGTGAGTGTGGGGCTCTTCGCAAGGCTGGCACCTCATGCCGAGGACATTTCAATGCAGGAGGGCTGCGACGGACGCGGGGAGAAGATCCCGCAGATCGGTGATCTGAACGTGGGCGGCATGGGTCGCGGTGAACTGGGCGACGGACATGCTCGGTGTGCCGAAGACGGTGGTGAAGGTCCGCAGTGCCCCCGGGGTGCGGTCCAGAGCCCAGGCCGCGGTTGAAGTGCTGGTGGTCAGGAAGCGGCGGGGCTCGGGGCCGATCACGAACAGCTCTGCCCGGCGGCCGGAGGTGTCGGCGGCGAGTATCACGAGGTCCTTGAAGGTCTGGCGCTTGCGCATGGCGTCCGCGCCGCGCCAACGAGCGAGCTTGAGCTCCGCGATGCGCTGGTCTGTCTCCAGGTCGCACGGGCGGCTCGGGTCGTTGCCGGCGCCGAGGGAGGGGCGGACGGTGATGCGTTCTTCATCCCCAAGGATGTGAGGCAGTACGAGGAGGATGCCGCAGGCGTGGATCAAGTCGTTGATCCGGCCCAGGCTCTCGCGGACCGTGAGCGCTGAGGCAAGCAGCTCCGGCACGACATGGCCGTCCTCGGCGACCCGTATGACATTCATCCCGTCGGCGCCCTCCAATCCGTGCTCCAGCGAGGCCAGGGCCTGGGTGAGCGGCTGGCGGCTCAGGAAGTCGGCGAGGACCCCCACGGCGGTGCTCAGCCGCTCTGCTTCTTCACGGTCCTGGTGGGCTGAGGAAGTGTCCATGGCGGACAGTCTGGCTCTGCTTCCCGTCTCCGGTGGGCGTTGGGACGGCTCTCGCCGAGAGCCTGTGGCGGTGCACCGCGGCCTACCGATGCATGCCGCCGGGCAGTTGCTCGGCGCCCAGGGCCTGCCGCTGCTCAGGGCTTGTCCCCGCCGGCAGTCGGCTCGACGCCACTCGTCCCCGTTGCCGACCGCCCCGCAGCCCGGCCAGTACGGGCGCGGTCCGGCTGCGAGCGGGCCGGCGTCGGCGTACGGCAGGAGGATCGGCAAGCGACGCCCAGCCCGCCGCCGCGGCCACAACCACCCGTCTCGGCATGTGACGGGCATGGGGGAAGCCCGCCACCTCGTGATCACGGGCCTTGAGCGACGAGTGGGTGCCCTGGGGCAGCCGGCCCCGCTGGCGGGGCCGCATTGTCGTAGCTGTACGCGTGGATGACCAGTCATGGCCATCCACGAAGAGGAACGCCCTGACGCGGCGAACGACGACCTCGAAAAGACGCTCGCCGTCCCATCGGACCCACATGCCAAGCGTGGGCCAGGCGATGGCAGGGTCGAGCGCAGGGTGCGGCGCCCTCGCGTCCATGCGAGGGTCTCCCAGTCCTTGAGCTCGGTTTCGCGGCTGATCGGTCAAGACGCGTTCGGTGGCTGGCTGAGCCAGAAGGCGGCGACGGAGGGCTGGTCGATTCCGGCGGTCGAGCCGTCGTGAGCAAGGAACTCGGTCGGAGCTATGTAGCCGTCGCCCGGATTGAGGCGGATGCGCAGGCAGCGCAGCGGGTGTCCTGCGGCGACGTACCGGCGGATGTCCTCGGTGTGGGGGTGGTGCCGGTCCGGGTCGGTGTGGAGCGTGCGGCAGATCCGCCGGATGTCATGGTCGCCGATGAGCAGGTAGCGCGGGCCGGGGCCGAGGTTGAGGCAGAGCCGACGGCGGCCCTGGTGGCGTCGGGCGTACGGCAGCCGATCGAAGTTGTCGACGTGCAGGCCGATGCGTCGGCCGGTGGTGGAGTCCTCTGTGGTGGTGGCCCAGTTGCCGGGGCTGGACGCGCACCCCAGGAGGGTGGTGGGCCAGCGGCCGTTGAGGGGGTCGAGGCGGGCGGCGGTTTCGAGCCGGCCGGACAGGTCGTCCGGGTCGAGCGGCGGCAGCGGTCGGCGTACGAGCTCGATGCGGATGCTGTCCGGCGTCGAGTTGTCGACCTGGTGCCGCTCGGCCTCCTCGGGGGTGAGGGGTACCCAGTCGTCACCGGGGACGATGGCGCCGTGGTCGTAGCCGGGCTCGCTGCCGGTCTGCCGGACCGGTGCGGTGTCGCACCGGCCGCGTATGTCGTCGTACGTGTCGAATACGAGTCGCGGGCCCATGGCCGTGCCTCCCGATGGCAGGTACGGGGCTACTTGTCGTCGAGGTCTTCATCGAACGTGACGTCTAGCTCGGCGGCGAGCGCCTCGGCTAGCTGGAGTGTCTGGGCGTGGTCGATGACGACCTGCTTGAGCGAGGCCAGGCCGCGAAGCTGGGAGAGGTCGTTACCCCGGAGGTCCAGGCCGCGGTACCTCCCGCCATCGAACTCGGTCAGTCGTAGATCGCAGTCATCGATCAGGGCGGCGCCGAGGTCAGCGGCGGCGAAGGTAGTCTCGCGCAGCGAACACTTGGCGAAGATCATGGGGCCGGCGGCCCGAACGCGGGTGAGGGTGCTGTAGTCGATCTTGCAGTTCTCGAACAGGACGTCATCGAACGTCACGTCTTCGAGTGCGGCACCCATGAGCTTGCAGTCACGGAAGACGGCTCGGGAGACCTTGCTGTCGGTCCACTGCAGGGAGGCCAGGTCGCAGCCGGTGAACTCCACGGAGTCGACGCGCAGCTTCTCCAAGCGGGTGCGCTGGGCCTTGAGTCCGGTGATCCGCCCATCCATCAGGTGGGTGTCGGCCAGGTCGAGGTCCCGCAGGTCGGCGTCGGCGTAGTGGAACTCCGCCACCCGGCCACGGCCACCCTCCAGTGAGGTGACATTGGAGAGGTAGAGGCCCGGCTCGTTCAGGGCGGGGAGCGTGACGCTCGTACGGCGGATCGTGCGGGTGTCCATTAACAGCCTTTCAGCGCGGTGGCTCGGTCGCCGGTGCTGCTGGCACGCCCCGGGCGTGCCAGCAGCGGCGCGGCCTACTTCTTCTTGTTCCAGTTGTCCCAGGTCGGACGGTTGTCGAAAGGGGCCGGGTTCTTCGCCCAGTTGTCCCACGTGGGCTTGTTGTCCCACGTCGCTTCAACGATCACCGGGGTCGGGACGTCGTGCGTGGCTATCAACTCCATCACGACGGGGGTGTCGGATGTGGCGAGTCGGTCCAGGATCTTCATGCAACAGCCTCCTTGGTTGCGAGGGTGGACAGGGCCGTGACTAGAGCCTGCCGGGAGACCCGGCAGTAGTTGGTCTCGGTGGTCGTGAGGTCGCCGTTCTCGAAGTAGCGGTTGGCGGCCTGGGCGCCGCGGCAGAAGTCGAAGAACTCGCATTCGGTCTGGCAGCGGTCCAGGCCGGTGAGAAAGTCGCGTACGTAGCGCAGCCGGTGGGCGTCACGGAGGATCTCGGACAAGGGGCGGTCGAGGATGTTGCCAGCCACGAAGTCGCTGTACTCGGGCGCCGTCGTGTCGGCGAATTCCGGGGAGAGCAGGACCACGTCGCCCTTCCAGGAGATGGTGGGGATCGGGTCGAGGCGGCGCCCGTCCCACTCAGCTCTCTGGCCGGAACGGATCAGCTGGAGGTACTCGGCGAGGCGTTCGACTTCCCGGACCGCCGGGGCGCCAGGATGCTCGCGGGTCCAGGTGAGGGTGCGGCGCCAGAACTCCTCGGCCTGGACTGCGGTGGGCGGCTGCCGGTCGGTGTTGGCCCCTTCGATCTCCTCAATGTTGAAGCCCACCGAATGGCCACCCAGAGAGGTCAGGAACTCCAGCAGCTGCTCCGGCATCGCGATGCCCAGGGTGCCGACCACCGAGATGACGGAGAACGGGATGCCGTGCTCGCGCAGCTGCGAGATGCCGCGCAGGATCCGGTCGAAGGCGGGCTTGCCTCGCAGGTCGACACGCTCGGCGTTCAAGGCGGCCGGGCCGTCGACGCTCACCCCGACGCGGATGTCGTACGCGGCCAGCAGGTCGCAACACGTCCCGGTGATCATTGTCGCGTTGGTCTGCACATAGTGGTGGACTCGGCCCGCCCGCCGCAGGGCCTCGAACGGCGCGAGCAGGGAGGCGAACTTCTGCTGGCCGACGGCGAGCGGCTCCCCGCCGTGCCAGACGATGCCGATCGGATGGCCGCTGTCGTCGAACTGGGCCACCGCCTGTGCCAGGGCCTCGGCCACCTCCAGGGGCATCTGGTTCTTGAGCTTGCGAAAGGGCAGGTAGCAGTAACGGCAGTCCAGATTGCACCAGGTCGTGGGCTGGACCACCACGGTCTGCGGGGCCGCAAACCGCTGCTGGTACCGGGCACGCCACGGGGACGGGCGAGAGCGCATCGGGGTCCTCTCCTCGACGGACAGGGGCATCGCCGGCCGCGAGCGGGAGCCGCAGGCCGGGGATGCGACCACGATCCGCCTCGCCGTGACGTGTACGCGATGACATCGCGCTGTCATTGCCGATGACATGTCATCGGGGCGGCGCTGACACTTCGCTGAAGTCGCGTCATCTGGACGGGAGTTCGAGTGGTTTCCTGTGGGCTATCGTGGCGGGGTGCCTCGCTCGATTCTGATCCACGACGGCCAGACCGCCCGCGACATCGGTCTGGTGTACTGCTGCTCGGGCTACCTCGTCGAGCGTGGCAAAGTGCTGCTCGTGCACCACAACCGCTTCGACAAATGGGTTCCGCCGGGCGGTCATATCGAACCCGGGGAGTCCTTCGCGGGCACGGCGGTGCGCGAGTTCAAGGAGGAGACGGGGCTGCTGGTGGAGGCGATCTCCAGCCAGCCGGCCATCCACCCGGCCGACCACAACGCCACTCCTGAACCCGTGCCGTTCTACGTGGACATCGAGCGCGAAGGCTTCCCGACGCCGGCGCTGGTCCAGTTCTTCTACGTCCAGCGGCAGCCGGGCACCCGGGAACAGGCCGTGGAGGCGCAGCTCGAAGAGGTGCACGGGGCTGCCTGGTTCGGCCTGGAGGATCTCGACACCCTCAAGACCTTCGACCAGGTCCGTTCCCTGGCGCGGTTCGCCCTGCTGAACTACCCGGCGGCCGGGGAGCGCGCCGCGTCGTAGGTGGCCTACCGCCCTGCAAGTCGGTACCCGCTGGCCCCGTCCACTGTGCTGGCCAGCAGTAGCCGGGCCGGGGCGCCGCCGAAGGCCGCAGAGACGGCCTGGTTGAGGCGCTGAACGTATTTGGGCACCGAGGACGGGGCGACGTAGAGCTTCCCCGCGATCCGCTCGGTCGACATTCCGGCCTCAGGAGCGTCGTACACGACCTTCACCACGTCGAACAGGCGCTCCGACAGCTCACACGCCACTCTTCCTTCGCTGTCGCGTGCCCTGAGGAGGACGGTCCGGCCAGGACCGAGGGCGACATGGACGATGACCATCTCGGCCGACGCCTCGCTTGCATCCTCGGAGGCGGGGTTGACAAGGTTCATCCGGGCCAGACGCTGCATCGCTTCCTCGTAGGCCGACACCGTGTAGTACGCGGCCCGGATGGTGGCGCGCTTACCCGAGGCGCCCGGCTCGTTCCACAGGCCGGCCTCCGGGTCCCACAGATCGTTCATCAACTTCCACGCCTTGGCGAGGCGGGGATCGCGCGGGCTGGCGCCGGCCCGGATGGCAGCCTGGGTGCACAGTGCGTACGCCATGTGTTCCCAGGCCGTGCCCTGCACGTCCTTGTCGTCCTCGACGAACTCCTCCCACCGGTGGTGGTTGTGCAGCAGCCACTGGCCAGCCTCGGCGACCACGTCGGACAGCCGCTTCAGCTGCACCGGGCCGTGCACCCCGCACGCCTCCCGCGGGCCGTCCCGATAGGCAGGCTCGCCGCCGGGCCCGGTGCCCGAGCAGACGGTCGACAGCGCGAGCAGGCACAGCGCGGTCTTGCTCGGGCTCGGCTCGGTGTCGATATAGGTCCGCCACCCCCATGCCCCGCTGGGGCGCCGGTGGTAGAGCAGGCCATGCACTCCGTGGTCGATCAGCGGTTCGACGCGCTCCAGCAGGCTGCTGGTCTCCACCCCGCCGGGTAAGAGGAGTCCCGGTCCGAAGTCATGGAGAGCATCTCTGAGCTCGGCGAGCCGGTGCACCACCAGGGCGGTCTGGTGCAGCGAGGTGTCGTCGAGTCCGAGGACTTCTGGCCAGCCGTGGTCGACCTGATGGTCCTCCAGCCAGCCGACGCACCAGGCCGTGGTATCCGCGACGCCGTGGTGGTGGAAGAAACGAGGGTGGGACAGCAGCCCGGCCAGGCCGAAGGCGATGAACCGGGTGTGCTCACCACGGCCGCCTTTGGGCCGTGGCCGCGAGTGCTCCGGGATGGCGCCGGTGAGGAAGTCGAGCCCCTGGCGAACCGGCTGTCCGGCGATGCCGGCGGCCCGCAGAATCGGCAGGACCTCGCTGGTGTTGACGATCGACGAAACCGAGGTCAGGGTGAGGCCCCACCCGCCGTCGTACCCCTGGTTGTGCAGCAGCGTCCGGGCAGCCTCGCCCGCTCTGGTCTCGAACGCCGCGAGCCCGACGTGCGCACTCTTCATGATTCGCCTCCGCCCCGACCGACCCGGACTGCCGGTCGGACCGTACCCAACTCGGCTACTACCGACGCGCGTTCGGGGCCGAGACGCTACGGTGCATGGTCATGAAGCCGTTCGTGTTCCAGCCCGATCGGGTCTCGTAGATACTGACCGACATGGCAGAAGGATCCGTTCCGCAGCAGGACGTCACCTACCGAGCGCCCGTCGGCCCTGTCGACCTCAAGGCGTTCGACGACGACGGCAACTCGTACGAGATCCGTGCGTGCCACGACTGCCTTCCGTGGCACGCCGAAGTCGTGCTCATTGCCGGGGAAGTCCTCGTCAGGGAGTGGCATGCCGTCGGATGTCCGCAGTTCCAGGAGCTCATCCGGGACTGAGCCGGGAATTCATCACTCAGGACCGGGACACACCCCCCGATGGGTGATGATGTTGCAGTGAGTCTGGACCTGAGTAACTACGAACTCCTGTGGCCCGCATCGCTGTTCATGTCCGAGGGCGAGCGCGTCCTCCGGTCCACGGGCTCCTGGCAGGACCGGGCGAAATGGCTCATGACAGAGGCCTTGGCCGGCACGACCGCAGTCGCCGATTTCGAGGACCTGCCCAGCCACACCGCGCCGGCATCCGATCCCTGGGCGACCACCGCCATCGGCTGGGGCACCAAACGCGCCGCAATGGACCAGCACGACTGGTTCACGGAGCTCATTGGCCGGGCATCCGAGCTTCGGCACGCTGCCGCGCCGCGACCGTACTGGCCGCAACGTCGCGGCAAGGGGCTCTCGCACGACGGCAGCACCGCGCGGGACGCCCGGCGGGACTTTACACGACTCATCGGCGAGTTCGCCGACAACGGCTACCTGGTCGAGGTTTTCGGCGAGGAATGCGTCGACGACCACAGCGAGCTCCCGGACGCCTCCGAGGTGATCGACCGGCGTCTCGGCATCCCTCATCTGTGGCCCCTAACACCGGAGGCGTGGGACGAAGACATCTTCTACGGCCTGATCGAGGTGTTCCACGACCTGGTCAGCCGCCCCCGCACGCGGCGCTTCCACTCCTACAGCGGCTGCGGATGGCACCACTCGGAGTTCCACAACGGCCCGGCACGTGTCCTGTACCGGTGGAAGGTCAACCAGCTGCTGCGCGAGGCCAGCATTGAGTACGAACTGGCCGCCGAAGGCGAGGACCTCGGGCGCCTGGTCTCCGTCACCGACGACGCCCGAAGCCAGCTGGTGCACCGTGCCCTCAACGACAGCCCGCCCGACACCACCGCCGGCGTTCACCACGCCATCGCGCTCTTCCGAGGACGTGATGCGTCGGCCGAGAGCAAGAGATCGGCGATCTTCAACCTTGCCCGCATTCTCGAGGAGCGCCGTGCCCTGATCAAGGAGCACCTCGGGAAGGACGAAGGCGCACTGTTCGAGATCGCCAACCGCTTTGACCTGCGTCACCGCCGGGCCGATCAGCGCGGCGAGTACGACGAAGCGTTCCTCGACTGGATCTTCTGGTGGTACCTCGCCACAGTGGAGCTGACCAACCGGCTGATCGTGGCGCGGGCCGCTGGCTAGTGCTCTGACCGGAAACGATCAGCGGGTTGGCGCCGACTGGCCTTGTGCCGCTTGGATGTGACGACAGGTCCGAACGGGGCTAGGAGGCTCGATGGCAGAGCCGGTCAGGGTCCGCAGGCTGACCGAGCAGGAGGGGCAGAAACTCCAGCGGATCGTGCGGCGGGGCAGCACGAGCGCAGTGCGGTTCCGCAGAGCGATGATGCTGCTTGCCTCAGCGGGCGGGAACAGCGTCCCGGTGATCGCGAATCTCGTGCAGGCGGACGAGGACACCGTCCGTGACGTGATCCACCGCTTCAACGAGATCGGGCTGGCCTGCCTGGCCCCTCGGTGGGCGGGAGGCCGTCCCCGCCTGCTCAGCGATGACGACGAGGAGTTCGTCATCCAGACGGCCACCACCCGCCCCACCAAGCTCGGCAGGCCCTTCACCCGCTGGTCGATCCGCAAGCTCGCCGACCATCTACGACGCAACGTCGCCCGTCCCATACGCATCGGCCGCGAGGCGCTGCGCTGACTGCTCCGCCGTCGCGGCGTGACGTTCCAGCGGACCAAGGCCTGGAAGGAATCCAGCGATCCGGATTTCGACGCCAAGCTGGACCGGATCGAGTACGCGATCAACGAGCGGCCCGACCGCACCTTCGCCTTCGACGAGTTCGGGCCGCTCGGTATCCGCCCCACCGGCGGGTCCTGCTGGGCGAAGGAGGGCAGCCCCGACCGGTTGCCGGCGACCTACCACCGCACCCACGGGGTCACGTACTTCCATGGCTGCTACTCGGTCGGCAACGACACATTCTGGGGCATCAACCGACGCCGCAAAGGCATCGCACCGACCTGGGCCGCGCTCAAGAGCATCCGTGCAGCCCGTCCCGACGGCGCCCCGATCTACGTGATCCTGGACAATCTGTCCGCCCACAAGAACTAGCGGATCCTGCACTGGGCGGAGAAGAGCAAGGTCAACCTCTGCTTCACGCCGACGAATGCTTCCTGGGCCAACCCGATCGAGGCGCACTTCGGGCCACTGCGGCAGTTCACCCTGGCCAATTCGAACCACCCCAACCACACCGTGGAGACACGGGAGTTGCACCGGTACCTGCGCTGGCGCAACCAGAACGCCCGCCACCCAGACGTGCTGGCCGCTCAGCGCAAGGAACGCGCCCGCATCCTCAGCGAGAAGGGCATCCGCTGGGCAAACGACCACTTAAGGCCGCGGGCTGACGCCGCCTCCTCAGCTGAGTGTCTCGGCCGCCTTGGTCTTCGGTCCTCCTGCGTCACCGGTGTTGATTGTTCCCGCCGGTTCGAGCAACATGATCGCGGTCTCCTCGTCTGCCACGGTGCAGTGTTCGACCCCGCGGGGAACTACGAACAGCTCGCCAGGTTCCAGCACCACATTGCCATCCCTGAGCTGGATGGTGAGCCGTCCGCTGACGACCAGGATCAGTTCATCGGTTTCCTCGTGGGTGTGCCAGACGAACTCGCCCTTCAGTTTGGCCAGCTTGACGTCGTAGTCGTTGAGCACAGCCACCTTCTTCTGCGACCACAGCTCGCTGAACTGCGCGAGCTTGTCGGCGAGGTTGACAGGAACAGCTGACTTGGACATGCGGCATCCTTCCTCAGGACCGGGCATCGGGAGCGGCCTCTCAGGCCCTCCAGCCGGTGTTACGAGCCTGCCGCGCCCCGTCTTCGCCGGTCTTGTACGTTCCTGGCATGGCCTCTGACCGTCCCCGCACGTCCATCAGTGCCTGGAGGCCGCAGGTCCCTGGGATCGCCGAGGTCTTCCACGCCCACTTCACCGACCACGCCTACCCGGCTCACACCCACGACACGTGGGACCTGATGATTCTCGACGACGGCTCAGTGGACTTCGCGCTCGACCGCCGCCGCCATGGAGCGACCGGTAGCGCCAGCGTCCTCCTGCTGCCTCCCGGCGTCCCCCACGACGGTCGGACCGTCACCGCGTCCGGGTTCCGCAAGCGCAACCTCTACCTCGACACCTCCGTACTCCCGCAGCATTTGACCGGCCGAGCAGTAGACACTCCGATCCTCAGCGATGGGCTGTTGCGCCGCCGGATCGACCAACTGCACACCGCTCTCGTCCATGCCGGAGACGCTCTCGAAGCCGAGTCCCGCCTCTCGTTCATCCGAGAACGGCTCCACTTCCACCTCGCGGCGCTCCAGCCCCGCGCACCGCGGCGTGAAGCCAGCCGGCTCGCCGCTGAGCTGCGGGAACTACTGGACTCACGGACCCGCGACGGTCTTTCCCTGCACGAGGCCGCGACCACCCTGCATGCCCACCCCACCCACCTGATCCGCTGCTTCAGGCAGACATACGGCCTTCCACCACACGCCTACCTCACCGGCAAGCGCATCGAACACGCACGTCGCCTTCTCCTCGACGGCCACCGACCGGCCGAGGTCGCCACAACCGTGGGACTGCACGACCAAGCCCACCTGAACCGACACTTCACACGCCACGTTGGCACCACACCCGCGCGTTACCAGCGCACTCGCACCGGTACGTACACACCTACATCCTGAGCCCGTCATCGGTGCTGACAGCCCAGCGCCCCAGCGGCCCCGCCTCGAACATCAACCCGGCGAACCTATGCGGTCAGAGCACTAGACCCAAATCTCGTGCTCGTTACGGTAGTGCGGCCACGGCTGCCCGGCCTGCCGTGCGGCGAGGACGTGCTTAATGCCCGCAACCCACGAGCCCGGGCGCAGCAACTCAAGCAGGTAGCGCTCCAGCTCGGAGCGGCGCATCTGCAACGTCCAGCCCGGCGTCATCGTCAGGCCTCCCGGCAGTGCCACGGCCCTCAGCTGTTCCTGCTGGTGGATTTCCATGACGACCTCTCCCTGCTGGAGGTCCGTCTTCCCTGGCGGTCGGACCCAGCGGGCGTCCAGGCCGGCCACCTGCAGCAGGCAGGTCAGCGCAGGACCGGAGGTCTCCACGGTGGCCACGGTGTAGTCGCCGATCAGACGGGGCAGGCCACCGGATGCAGCGGATAGTTCGCCCAGGGCACCCGCAGCGGGTCGCGGGCCGCGCCTTCGAGACTGGTGGCGTTGATGTTGTGGTCCTCGCGGTCGGCCGCGATCCCGGCCCGTTGCAGGGCGGTGTCGACTGTCTGCTGAAGGCGCTCGTTGAACTGCTGGGAGGACAGTCCTTGCTGGGAGCATCCGTACTGGTCGATGACGAACAGGGCCCGACTGCCAGGAACGTCGGTGGCGTAGATGCCCTCGATCGCGGCCCGCTCGAGGGCCTTCCGGAGCACGTCCAGGTGCGTGCGCAGCGGCAGGTTCAGGTCGTAGAGGAGCTCTGCGGCGTTGTCCCCTGGCAGCGGGCCGCCCTCCAGCACCGCCGCGCGGGCCTGGTAGGCAGGCCGTCCAAGCGGTCAGGACCAGCCGCGGCGGCCACGGCAGGGGCCGTCTCGGCCAACCAGGCACGGAACCGTTCGGCGGCTTCGCGGTAGGGGACTTGTGCCAGGACGCGGTGCTCGCCGGAGGGGCAGAAGTCGACGGTGACGGTGAGCAGGCAGGAACGGGGCGCGTTCTGGCTGCCGGTCCAGGACACGCGCAGGACGCCGCAGGGCTTGCGCCCGCGGGGGGCGCGGTGGGCCGGGCGCAGCGGTCGGCAGGCTATGTGGGCGGTCCAGGCGGCGAGGTGGGGCAGGGGCAGGGTGGTAAGGGCGCGGCAGCCGGGGCAGCGGTGCCAGTGGCGGAGCCAGTCGTCGGTGTCGGTGTCGAAGAGGCGTGTGTAGCGGTTGGCCACGCGGATATCGTTGCTGTACAGGTGGTCGGGGCGTTCCAGTGTGTTGCAGTACTGGCAGAGGGGGCCTTCTCCGAACTAAGAGTTCAGGAGCCCTGAAACGGGTGAACGTGAGAGTCCATCACGTGGCTGGGACGCCACGGGTGGAAGCCGTCAGGACACCAGGCACTTCGGAACGGCTGCACCCAACCTGGCGGTAGATCGGGAGTGAGGTTGTGCAGGATGCTGCCAGGGTGCCTGAGCTTGTAGTAGCGCTTAAGGACAGTTCCGACCGTATTGAGTGCCCTATAAAGGTCGACCCACGGCAAGTCGATCTTTTCTCCCAATATCTCCCGGTGTGCCACGATCTTGTTGGTGTAGTCACGGGTTGTCTGCGCTGCGACGCGCAATGCAGCGAGATCGGCCTCGATCCGATCTTGGTCGAGGCAGTTGGTCGTAGCGGACAGCGCGAAGTCAGCGAAGTCCTTGAGGAGTCCTGGCACGTATCTCGGGTCGATGTCCGACTTGGCTCGTATGGCGGCTTCATATCGCGCTCGGTCCGCAAGGCGAGGGCTCTCCAGCAGCCGGCGTAGGCACCGCTCCAGACTCGAAGTGCGGGTGTCAGGATCGCACTCTCGACGGATTCCGGTGCACTGCGTGTTGACGTAGAGCGTTGTGAACCAGTTCTGAACGATCACGTTGAGTTGTATCTGCTCCGCAGACTCTTCCCACATCTCGTTGATCGACAACCACACATAGCGGTTGTGGAACAGCCTCACGATGTCTCGCTCAGCCGCGTCGAAGTCGTCGCACCAGCGCTGCCATCGGTTGTCATATCTATTTATGAAGGGAGATTAGGGCCAGAGGTGCGTCCGGCGATCTGCCCGAAGGTGGGCAGCCCCAAGTGAGTGACTGAGGGCTTGAGGGCGGCATCGAGTTGGGCCAGCTTGTCCTCGGCGCCGGCCAAGCTGATCTCCAAGCCCTCGACCTCGCCGAGCCACCCCTCGCGCTGGGCTTCGGCGATCCGATCGAGCAGGTTGTCGCGGATCTCGATCAGTCGGTCTCGCTGGGACGGCTCGGGCCGCAGGAGCGAGCATCTGACACAAGCTTATCCGAACTGATCTTGAAGCGGATCTCGGGGACATCGATCTCGCGCGTTGACCGTGAGTGACCGTCGCGAATTGTGTGATATTGCGTCGTTCGGCGTGTCGCGGACGGCCTGTTGTCGGCAGGCTCTGGTCAGCAGACCCCGTTCCCAAGCATGAGCGGCAGCCGCAGGCGCGAGCCGCAGAGGTGCAAGCGCGCTCGTCAGGGCCGTGGGGTCGACGTCTGGTCCCGAAGCGCCCACCGGTGAGATGATGGCACGCATGACGATCATCAGAAAGGCCGATGCCACGTAGACGGCCTGGCCGCGTCCGTACCGAGCTTCCGCGCCGGCCTCGGATGCAAGACGACATCACGACCATCCATGGTCTGTCCTCGGCAGCGCTCGCTGAAGTTCGACGGATAGAGCGTCAGAAGAAGTACCTGTGGCCGGGCTCGATCGGGTCGGCCATGGTGCGCTGGAGAAGCTTCGTCCACCAGCCGAACCGTCGCTTGTGGGACTACGAGAGCGGCGGCTGCACGGAATGGGCCTGCTGCGGAGACCCTTGGCAGGCCCGTGAGCACCTCGAAGCGGTGATGCTGGCGATGTCCCGACGACGGGCGCGAGAACTCCGCAATCTTGTCGATGCTCTGGACAGACGCTACTGATGGGCGACGGGGCCGCCCGTGTTCGTGTCGCGGGCGGCCTGGTTTCCGAGCAGTTTCAAGAAGCGCTTTGCGGCGGGTGCCTGCCTGCCCGAACCGTGGACGCTGCGCCCGACTTCGACTTCGCCGCCCAGCCCGGTGTCGACGAGAAACTCATCCGCGACCTGGCCACCCTGCGCTTCCTCGACGTCGCCTCCAACGTGCTGTTCGTCGGGCCGCCCCGCGTCGGCAAGACCATGCTGTCCGTCGCGCTCGGCGCTCCGCGGCCGCCCGCACCGCGGCGGCGGCGGGCCGGCATCCGGGCAGCGGCCGCGCTCGAGGGCCGATGGAAGACCTGTGTCTACTGCTTCGCCCGCAAGACCCACGGCTACCTCGACCTGGACACCGGCCTCGACTTCGACTCCCAGATCGTGGTCAAGGTCAACGCGCCGGAGCTGCTGCGCCGGGAGCTGGCGGCGCCCCGGTGGCGCGGCGAGCACCTCGCGATGGGCACCAACGTCGATTGTTACCAGAGGGCGGAGGGACGGTATGCGCTGATGCCCGGCATCCTCGCGGCCCTGCGGGACCGCGCCAACCCCTTCTCGATCCTCACCAAGGGCACCCTGGTCCTGCGCGACCTCGCCCTGCTGCGGCAGGCCGCCGAGGTCACCGACGTCGGCGTCTCGGTCTCCGTCGGGTTCCTGGACGAGGCGCTGTGGCGGACCGTCGAACCGGGCACGCCCGCGCCCGGGCGGCGGCTCGACGTGGTGCGCACGCTCGCCGCCCACGGCATCCCCTGCGGGGTCCTGATGGCCCCGGTGCTGCCGTTCCTGTCCGACGCGCCGGAGCAGTTGCGCGCCACGGTCCGGGCCGTCGCCGAGGCCGGCGCCGACTCGGTCACGCCGCTGGCGCTCCACCTGCGGCCCGGCGCCCGCGAGTGGTACCTGGCCTGGTTGGGCCGCCACCATCCGCACCTGGTGCGGCGCTACGAGGAGCTGTACGCCGGCGGCTCGTACGCGCCCACCTGGTACCAGCGCCGGATCACCCGGCAGGTCCACGAGCTGGCGGCCGAGCACGGCCTCGGGCCGTTCCGAAGGGACCGGGCGCGCCGGCTGCCGCCGGAGCCCGCCACGCCGCCCGAACCGCGTTCCCAGGCCACGCAGTTGACGCTGCTCTGAGCGTGCGGCGGGGCGTCGAAGGGACCGTGGTGCGGGCTCAGGGCCGGGTGGCCGCCGGGGGTGCGACGGCGTCCAGGGCGCGCGCCAGGCGGTCGCGGGCGGTCGCCTGGGCGGCGATCCGCCGGTCGATGACGGCGAGCCGCTCGCGGGCGATGCGCAGGCCCTCGGGCGAGGGCGGCGCGGTGGTCAGGTCGCCGTCCAGGCACGTCCGGAAGCAGGCGACGTCGGCGAGGGTGAGGCCGGCGTCCAGCAGGTGCCGGATGTTGCGGACGCGGACGGCGGCGCGCGCGTCGTAGACCCGGTAGCCGTTGGCCGCCCGCTCCGAGGAGAGCAGGCCCTCGTCCTCGTACTTGCGCAGCGCCCGCGGCGAGACCCCGGTCAGGTCCGCCAGTTCTCCGATCCGCACCGGATCGCCTCCCCTCGTACGGGCCGGTCCGGCGCCGTGGACCGGCCGTGCGGCCGGAGGGCACGTACGCTACCGACTCCGGTCAGCCGACCACGGCGCCCCCGTCCACCGGGAGGACCACGCCCGTGACGAAGGCCGCGTGCGGGGCGGCCAGCGCGGTGATCGCCCAGGCCACCTCCTCCGCGCGGCCGATGCGGCCCATCGGGGTGTGCTCGATCTGCCAGGCACGCAGGGCGGCGCGGTGCTCCGGGGACCAGTCCTGATGGTCCGCGATCGGGGTGTCGATCGCGCCGGGGGCCACGGCCACGACCCGGACGCCGCGCGGTGCCAGCTCCACCGCCCAGCTGCGGGTGAGCAGTTCCAGCCCGGTCTTGGTGGCGGCGTAGACGGAGTTGCCCGGCCAGCCCCGTTGGCCGACGGAGGTGCTGAGATTGACCACCACCCCGCCGGTGCGCTCCAGGTGGGGCACGGTCTCCTGGGTCAGCAGGACCGGCGCGAGGAGGTTGGTGGCCAGTTGGGGTGCCATGGACTCCTTGGTGTGGCTGCCGAGCGCGCCGTTGCCGACCACCGCGGCGTTGTTGACCAGGACGTCCANNGCGGCGGCCGACGGCCACCACGTGCGCCCCCTGCGCCGCGAACGCACGGGCCGTGGCCCGGCCGATGCCCGTACCGGCGCCGGTGATGACGACGACCCGGCGCGGGCCGTCGGACGGCTCCGGTGCGGGGTGTGAGACGGGTGGGCTCGATGTGGGGTGCGGGG
>LIQL01000199.1 GCA_001418405.1 Streptomyces diastatochromogenes
GGAGCACCGCCTGGGGGCCGCCTCCCCAGGCCCCCAAACCCTCCGGGCGGTGCGCGAACAAGGGGTGTCCTGTCCGTCCTCCTCAGCGCACCGCCCGGAGTCTTCCCCGCACCACACAGCACCACCGCACCACACAGCACCACCGCACCACACAGCACCACCGCACCACACAGCACCACCGCATCACCCAGCACCACGTCGCACCACACCCCGACTGACCTGCGACAGCTCGATGCAGTCAGTACCCGTTCGTCTCGGGCCGTCCCCCGGGTCGTGCAGCCGAATATCCATCCCAAATCTCGCCGCCTCGGCGGGGGCCCCTATGAACCTTGGGAGTAAGGCACCATGACCCAGCAGTCCACGGAGCCGAGGACCACGGCGGAAGACGCGGGTGACGGCTCACGCCAGCCCGCCGGCCGTTCCTGGCTCGACCGGTACTTCCACATCACCGAAAGAGGGTCATCCCTCGCGCGGGAGACGCGCGGCGGCATCACCACCTTCATGGCGATGTGTTACATCCTCCTGCTGAACCCCGTGATCCTGGGCTCGGTTCAGGACGTCAAGAACAACACCCTGGCCCACGGCGCGCTGGTCACCGCCACCGCGTTGGGCGCCGCGGTCTGCACCCTGCTGATGGGCTTCGTCGGCAAGGTCCCGCTGGCCCTCGCCGCCGGCCTCAACGTCTCGGCGGCACTGACCACGCAGGTGGTCCCGCACATGACCTGGCCGCAGGCCATGGGCATGTGCGTGATGTACGGCGTCGTCATCTGCCTCCTGGTCGTCACCGGGCTCCGCGAGATGGTCATGAACGCCATCCCGCTCGCCCTGAAGCACGCGATCACCATGGGCATCGGCATGTTCGTCGCGCTCCTGGGCCTGGTGAAGGCCGGGTTCGTGGGGATCGGCAAGCCGGGCGCCCCGGTCACCCTGGGCATCGACGGCAAGCTCGCCGGCTGGCCGGTCCTGTTCTTCTGCATCACCCTGCTGCTGATCTTCATGCTGCAGGCCCGCAAAATACCCGGCGCCATCCTCATCGGCATCGTCGTCGGCTCCGCGCTCTCCATCGGCGCCACCAAGTTCGGCGGGCTGACCGCCAAGGACTGGGGCGGCACGTCCCCCACGATGGACGGCAGCGCCGTCTCCATGCCGGACTTCGGACTCTTCGGGCACGTGGAGTTCGGCGGCTGGGGATCGATCGGGGCACTCAGCGTCACCATGATCGTCTTCACCCTGGTGCTGGCCGGCTTCTTCGACGCCATGGCCACGATCATCGGTGTCGGCACCGAGGCGAAGCTCGCCGACGACAAGGGCCGGATGCCGGGCCTGTCCAAGGCGCTGTTCGTCGACGGTGCGGGCGGTGCGATCGGCGGTCTGACCGGTGGTTCCGGCCAGACGGTCTTCATCGAGTCGGCCAGTGGCGTCGGTGAGGGCGCCCGGACCGGTCTGTCCTCCGTGATCACCGGTCTGCTCTTCGCGGCCTGCCTCTTCTTCACGCCGGTGACCCAGCTCGTGCCGGCCCAGGTCGCCGCCGCGGCACTGGTCGTCATCGGGTCGATGATGATGAGTGTGGCCGGCCACGTGGACTGGAGCGACCGGGCGACCTCGATCCCGGTGTTCCTTACCGTTGCCCTGATGCCGTTCACTTACCAGATCACCACCGGCGTCGGTGCCGGCGTCATCGCCTACACCGCCATCAAGGCGGCCCAGGGCAAGTGGCGCGAGGTCGGTGCCTTCATGTGGGTGCTGACCGGCATCTTCCTCGTCTACTTCTCGCTCCATCCGATCGAGCAGTGGCTGGGCGTCAAATAACGCCCGCCGGCTCCCTCCCGTAAGGAGACCGACATGCTGGACATCGCCGACGAGCTGAACCGGTGGGTCGAGCAGGGACGCACGTTCGCGGTGGCCACCGTGGTGGCCACCAACGGCAGCGCCCCTCGCCAGCCCGGCGCCGCGCTCGCCGTCGACAGTGACGGCACGGCGATCGGGTCGGTCTCCGGTGGATGCGTGGAGGGAGCCGTTTACGAGTTGTGCCAGGAGGCGTTGCAGACCGGCCAGTCGGTCCTGGAGCGCTTCGGCTACAGCGATGAGGATGCCTTCGCCGTGGGCCTGACCTGCGGCGGGATCATCGACATCTTCATCACACCGGTACGGGCGAGCGCCCCCGGCGCCGCCGCCGACAGCGGCCCCGCGGGGGACGTGGTGGACAGCAACGCCGCACCGCTCGCCGCCGCGCTGGCCGCCGCCTCCTCGGGTGAGGCGGCGGCGGTCGCGCGGATCATCGAGGGGCCGGCCGACCTGCTGGGCCGCGCCCTGCTGGTGCGCCCCGACGGCAGCCACACCGGCAGCCTCGGCGGCCACCCCGCCCTGGACCGCACCGCGGTCGAGGAGACCCGGGCCCTGCTGGACGCCGGCCGGACCACGACGCTGGAGATCGGCGCGGACGGCTCCCAGTGCGGTCAGCCGGTGGTCCTCCTCGTCGAGTCCTCCGTGCCCGCCCCGCGCATGATCGTCTTCGGGGCGATCGACTTCGCGTCCGCGCTGGTGCGGGTCGGCAAGTTCCTCAACTACCACGTCACCGTCTGCGACGCCCGCCCCGTCTTCGCCACCCGGACCCGCTTCCCGGACGCGGACGAGATCGTCGTCGACTGGCCGCACCGCTACCTCGACTCCCAGGACCTCGACTCCCGCGCGGTGCTCTGCGTCCTCACCCACGACGCCAAGTTCGACGTCCCCCTGCTGGAACGGGCGCTCAAGCTCCCGGTCGCCTACGTCGGGGCGATGGGCTCCCGCCGCACCCACTTCGACCGCCAGCAGCGGCTGCGGGACGTCGGACTCACCGAACTCGAACTGAACCGCCTGCGCTCGCCGATAGGGCTGGACCTGGGCGCCCGGACGCCCGAGGAGACCGCGCTCTCCATCGCCGCCGAGATCGTCGCCAACCGGCGCGGCGGCACCGGCTCCCCGCTGACCGGCGCGCACACCCCGATCCACCACGAGGCCCCCCGTACCGTGGGCCGGATCGGAGAAGTTGCCTGACGTAACGTCAGAAGTGCTGTGCACCAAGCCCGTTGGTGCATGGCACCCCGTCCCGCACGGACGGCGCCGACCGAACACGCGGCGCCCGCGGGACGCACGAGACCTACGGGACCGGCGTACCTGACGGCGCCGGACTCGGGGGAGGGCGAACCTGTGGTTCGCAACGGCACGGGCGCGGCGCTGTGTGGGGGCCGCGCCCGTGCCGGTTCGTTTTCCGCCCGTCCGCCCGGCACGCGAAAAGGGAATTGCCGCGGCCCGCGCCGCTTATCGAGAACGGCCCGGACGGGAGCCACGCGACGCACCTCACACCGCGCATTGACGGCCTCGGCCGAAAGGATGACGGGAAATCCGGGAACGTATGGCAAGATGGGCCACCGAGGCCGCCCCGTCGAGGGCGTCCGGCGATGTCCGCGCGAGCAAGGAGGTGATCGGGATGAGTCCCGAAGGAAGTCCTTGCCGCAGCGCTGCTCTCTGCTGATCGCGCCGTTCGCCGCGTGATCGCGGCTGTTCCCCGCACTGCTGTGTGCACTCACCGGTGATTCCCGGGCGCTTCGTGCTGCCCGTCGGACCGGGCTGAACCGTATTTCCACCACGGCCCTTCCGTGCTGTCTTTTTGCCGGTGCACGCTTTTTCCCCGGTATTTTTCCGTAATTCTCAGCGCCCGCGCGCACCGGCCATTTCGGCCTGCCCGGAAACAATTCCGCCGGAACTCCGAGTTCTTCGAATTCCGTGGTTCGACGGCGGTCGGTCCGGCCTGCCCGCATGCGCGTCAGGAGGTTTCGCCATGACCACGAAGACCACGCCGCCCACCCGAGGGACGCTCGCTCCGCCGGGCCGGAGCTCCCGCCGCGAGCGCCGGGCCGCCGAGCTTCAGACGCGCACCCGGCGCGTCGCCGCCCGGCTCGCGGAGTTCAGCGCCCGCCCCGCCGAGCAGGTCCTGCACGACCTCGGCAGCACCCCGAGCGGCCTCACCCACCGCGAGGCCGCGCTGCGACGGGAGCGCGACGGCGCCAACGCCATCGCGCAGGAGCGCCCGCCGCGCTGGTACGCACAGCTCGCCAGGGCGTTCTGGAACCCGTTCATCCTGGTGCTCGCCGTCCTGGTCGCCGTGATGTACGGGCAGTGGCTCCAGGTCGCCGCCACCGAGCCGTTCGACCCGAAGATCGCCATCCTCGGCGCGATGGTGCTGATCAGCGCCGGTCTGCGGTTCTGGCAGGAGTACCGGTCCGGCAGCGCGGCCGCCGCGCTGCGGGCCCTGGTCACCACGACCACCGCGGTGCAGCGCCGGGCCGGCCGCGGCCGGCTGCCGGCCACCCTTGAGATCCCCATGGCCGACGTGGCCACCGGCGACGTCGTCAAGCTGGCCGCCGGCGACCTCGTCCCGGCCGACCTGCGCCTGCTCACCGCCAAGGACCTGATGGTCAGTCAGGCCGCGCTGTCCGGCGAGTCGCTGCCGGTCGCCAAGGCCGACACCCGACCGGCCACCGACCGCGGCCAGGACGCCACCCACGACCCGGTCGAGGCCGACAACCTCGTCCTGACCGGCACCTCCGTCACCTCCGGCAGCGCCACCGGCGTCGTCATCGCCATCGGCGCGGACACCTACCTCGGCTCCATGGCCGGTGCGCTGGCCGGCGAGCGCCCGGAGACCAGCTTCGACACCGGCGTGAAGAAGGTCAGCTTCCTGCTGATCCGCTTCATGATGGTGATGGTCCCGGTGGTGTTCCTCATCAACGGGCTCACCAAGGGCGACTGGGCGGAGGCGTTCACCTTCGCGGTGGCGGTCGCGGTCGGCCTCACCCCCGAGATGCTGCCGATGGTCGTCACCACCAACCTGGCGCGCGGCGCCGTCGCGCTCTCCCGCCGCAAGGTCGTCGTCAAGCACCTCAACGCCATCCAGAACCTCGGTGCCATGGACGTGCTGTGCACCGACAAGACCGGCACCCTCACCGAGGACCGGATCGTGCTGGACCGCTACCTCGACGTGCACGGCCGGTCGGACGGCGAGGTCCTCGAACTCGCCTACCTCAACAGCCACTTCCAGACCGGGCTGCGCAACCTGATGGACCAGGCCGTCATCGACCGGATGCACGAGGCCGAGGAGGTTGTCGTCGACGCCCGCTTCACGCTGGTCGACGAGATCCCCTTCGACTTCGCGCGCCGCCGGATGTCGGTCGTGCTGCGCCGCAACGACCTCGACGGCCCCGCCGCCGAGCACCTGCTGATCACCAAGGGGGCGGTGGAGGAGGTCCTCGACCGCTGCGAGGGGGTGGCGTACGCCGGCGACGCCGTCGCACTCACCGACGCCCTGCGGGACACCGTGCTGCGCACCGCCGAGGACCACGGCCGGCAGGGCCTGCGGGTGCTGGCGGTGGCGACCCGCACCCTGCCGGTCGACCCCGACGCCGCGGCGGACGACGCCGCCACCTACACCGTCGCGGACGAGGCCGGGCTCACCCTGATCGGCTTCCTCGCCTTCCTCGACCCGCCGAAGCAGGACGCCGCCGAGGCGCTGCGGGCGCTCGCCGACAACGGCGTCGCGGTCAAGGTCGTCACCGGCGACGGGGAACTGGTCGCCGCCCGGGTCTGCGAGCAGGTCGGCATCGACCCCGGCACCCCGGTCACCGGCGCCGAGATCGACGCCCTCGACGACCTCGAACTCCTCGACCGGGCCCGCACGGCGACCCTGTTCGCCAAGGTCAACCCGGTGCAGAAGGCCCGCATCGTGCGCGCGCTGCAGGCGGACGGGCACACCGTCGGGTTCCTCGGCGACGGCATCAACGACGCCGCCGCACTGCGCGACGCCGACGTCGGCATCTCCGTCGACACCGCCGTCGACATCGCCAAGGAGTCCGCAGACATCATCCTGCTGGAGAAGGACCTCACCGTCCTCGGCCAGGGTGTGCTGCGCGGCCGGCTGACCTTCGGCAACACCATCAAGTACCTGAAGCTGACCGCCTCGTCGAACTTCGGCAACGTCTTCTCGGTGCTCGTCGCCTCGGCGTTCATCCCGTTCCAGCCGATGCTCGCACTCCAACTGCTCGTGCAGAACCTCTGCTACGACGTCTCCCAACTGGCCACGCCCTGGGACCGGATGGACGCCGACTACCTGCGCACCCCGCGCAAGTGGGACGCCCGGGGCATCCGCCGCTTCATGCTCGTCCTCGGCCCGACCAGCTCCATCTTCGACGTCACCACCTTCGCCCTGATGTGGTACGTCTTCGGCGCCAACAGCGAGGTCCACCAAGCGCTGTTCCAGTCCGGCTGGTTCGTCGAGGGCCTGCTGACCCAGACCCTGGTCGTGCACATGCTGCGGACCCGCCGGATCCCGTTCGTCCAGTCCCGCGCCACCTGGCCGGTGCTGCTGATGACCGCACTGGTGATGGGCGTCGGCCTGTGGCTGCCGTTCTCGCCGCTGGCCGGGGCGCTGGGCATGCAGGCGCTGCCGCTGGCCTACTTCCCGTGGCTGGCCGCGACGTTGGCGGCGTACTGCCTGCTCACGCAGGGGGTCAAGGGGTGGTACATCCGCCGGTTCGGCGAGTGGCTCTGAGCCCTCGCGGGGCCCCGTGCCCGCGGCGTCCGGCCCTACCGGCCGGGCGTCACGGGCACGGGGCCTCCCCGTCCCCCGGCGGCCGGGCGTGCCGCAGCCCCCGCACCGCCCGCGACGCCAGCGGCAGCACCGCGGCGAACGCGGACACCACCCCGGCGACCGCCACCACCCGGAACCCGCCGTACGCCCGGGCCAGCGGCCCCACCCACAACTGCCCCACCGGGATCGCCGCGTACGCCAGCAGATCGCCGGTGGCCGCGACCCGGGACAGCGCGTGCGCCGGGACGTGCTCCTGGAGCGAGGTGTCCCAGGCGATGCCCGTCACGCAGACCCCGAGCCCGGCGGCGAAGCCACCCCCGACCAGCCAGGGCGCGTCCCACCGCGCGCCGAGCACCAGCAGCGGCACCGCCCCCAGCGCACCCGCCGCCAGCCCCCACGCCAGCAGCCGGCCGACCGCCAGCCGGTACAGCACCGCCCCGCTCACCAGCAGCCCGACGCCCCGGGCACTGAGCACCAGCCCCCAGACGGCCCGGCCGGCGGTCCGCTCGGTCAGTGCCGGGCCCAGGATCTGCCAGGTCCCGGTCTGCACCAGATTGATCACGAAGAACGAGAGCGTCGCCGGCCCCGCCCACCGGACCCGCCCGAACTCCCGCCAGCCGCCGCGCACCGCCGCCCACACCGGCCCGCGCGGGCGGCGGGGCCGGCGTCGGCGGCGGT
>LIQL01000002.1 GCA_001418405.1 Streptomyces diastatochromogenes
AGGTCGGCTACCCGGCCGACGGCAGCGACCGCTTGTTGCGCGCTTCCTTGTTCCGGGCCATCAGCAGCTCGTCGGCCGGGTAGCCGACCTCCTCCAGCGTCAGCCCGTGCGGCCGGACGACGTGCACCGCGGAATCCCGCGCCCCCGCGGCCAGCACCTTCCCCGGCCAGTCCACCGGCCGGTGCCCGTCGCCGACGAACAGCAGGGCCCCCACCAGCGACCGCACCATGTTGTGGCAGAACGCGTCCGCCCGGACCGTCGCCGTGATGATCCCGTCCGCGTCCCGCTCCCAGCTGAGCGCCTGGAGCGTGCGGATCGTCGTCGCCCCGTCCCGCCGCTTGCAGTACGCGGCGAAGTCGTGCTCCCCCAGCAACGGCCGCGAGGCGGCGTTCATCGCCTCGACGTCCAGCTCCCAGTCGTGCCACAGCACGTGCCCGCGCAGCAGCGGATCGACGCCCCCGTGGTGATCGGTGACGCGGTACGCGTACCGCCGCCAGATCGCCGAGAACCGCGCGTTGAAGCCGTACGGCGCCTCCGACACCCGCCACACCCGGACGTCCTTGGGCAGCCGCCCGGCCAGCCGCCGCAGCAGCTTGTCGTGGTGCTCGGCCCACAGCTCGGCCGGCAGGTCCACGTGCGCCACCTGCCCGCGGGCGTGCACCCCGGCATCGGTCCGCCCGGCCACGGTGAGCTCGTACGTCTCGCCGGACCGCGTCACGGTCCGGAGAGCGTCCTCCAACTCCCCCTGGACCGTGCGCTGTTCGCGCTGCTTGGCCCATCCGGAGAACTCCGCGCCGTCGTACGACAGGTCCAGCCGCACCCGGACGAAACCGGGCTCCACTTCGTCACTCACACCAGCAATCCTCTCAGGCCCGCCGCAGACGAAAGCGGGCCCGCCCCAAAGGGGCGGACCCGCTCACCGTTCAGCGACGACGGACTCAGGCGTCCTTCGACTCCTCGGCCGGAGCCTCGGCCGCAGCCTCGGACTCCTTCACCGCACGCTTGGTCGCGGCCTCGGCCTCGGCGACGGTCGCCTTCTTGGCGATCTCGCCCTCGACCAGCTCGATGACGGCCATGGGGGCGTTGTCACCGCGACGGTTGCCGATCTTGGTGATGCGGGTGTAACCACCCGGACGCTCCGAGAAACGGGGCGCGATCTCGGTGAAGAGCGTGTGGACGACGCTCTTGTCCGTGATCAGCTCCATGACCTGGCGGCGGTTGTGAAGGTCGCCCTTCTTCGCCTTGGTCACCAGGCGCTCCGCGAACGGACGCAGACGGCGGGCCTTGGCCTCGGTCGTCGTGATGCGGCCGTGCTCGAAGAGGCTGGTCGACAGGTTGCGCAGGAGCGCCTTCTCGTGGGAAGCGCTGCCGCCCAGACGGGCACCCTTGGCGGGCTTCGGCATGGTGTTTCTCCTCAAACGTCTGCCCCGGCCGTATCAGGTACCGGAGTCAGTATCCGAGCAGGCGGTTGCCTGTCGGAGATCCGGACCCCTGCTCGGGGCCCGGAGGACCCGCGCCCCCAGAAGGGGCGCGGGGAACCGCGTGGCCGGTCGAGGACCGGCCCGCAGTCAGGATCGAACAGCGAGCCGGAGCCCTCAGTACTGCTCGGTCTCCACGAATCCGGCGTCCGCGTCGTCGTCCGCACCGAAGGCGTCGGCGGCGGCGGTCGGGTCGAATCCGGGCGGGCTGTCCTTGAGCGCCAGGCCCATGCCGGCCAGCTTCGCCTTGACCTCGTCGATCGACTTCGCACCGAAGTTGCGGATGTCGAGCAGGTCGGCCTCGGAACGCGCCACGAGCTCACCCACGGAGTGGATGCCCTCGCGCTTGAGGCAGTTGTAGGAGCGGACCGTGAGCTCCAGCTCCTCGATCGGCAGCGCCAGGTCGGCGGCGAGCGCGGCGTCCGTCGGGGACGGGCCCATGTCGATGCCCTCGGCGTCGATGTTCAGCTCGCGGGCGAGGCCGAACAGCTCCACCAGGGTCTTGCCGGCCGAGGCCATGGCGTCGCGCGGACGCATCGCCTGCTTGGTCTCGACGTCGACGATCAGCTTGTCGAAGTCGGTGCGCTGCTCGACACGGGTCGCCTCGACCTTGTAGGTGACCTTGAGGACCGGCGAGTAGATCGAGTCGACCGGGATCCGGCCGATCTCCTGGCCGACCTGCTTGTTCTGCACGGCGGAGACGTAGCCGCGACCGCGCTCGACGGTCAGCTCCATCTCCAGCTTGCCCTTGCCGTTCAGCGTGGCCAGGACCAGGTCGGGGTTGTGCACCTCGACACCGGCCGGGGGCGCGATGTCGGCGGCGGTGACCAGACCCGGGCCCTGCTTGCGCAGGTACATCACGACCGGCTCGTCGTGCTCCGAGGAGACGACCAGCTGCTTGATGTTGAGGATCAGGTCGGTGACGTCTTCCTTGACGCCCGGCACGGTGGTGAACTCGTGCAGCACGCCGTCGATGCGGATCGACGTGACCGCCGCACCCGGGATCGAGGAGAGCAGGGTCCGGCGCAGGGAGTTGCCGAGGGTGTAACCGAAGCCCGGCTCCAGCGGCTCGATCACGAACCGGGAGCGGTACTCGTCGACGACCTCTTCGGTCAACGAGGGACGCTGAGCAATCAGCATGGTGTCTTTCCTTCAGTCGTGGACGCCCGCTATTTGACGTCCGCTGTACTTCAAAGGGTACGGGCGGTACGACGCCATCGGCTCCGTACCGCCCGGACCACTTCGCTCAGCTCCTACTTGGAGTAGAGCTCAACGATCAGCTGCTCCTGCACCTGGGTGTCGATCACCGGGCGCTCGGGCAGGCTGTGCACGAGGATCCGCAGCTGAGAGGGCATCGCCTCGAGCCACGCCGGGACGGTCTTCTCGCCGGCCTCCGCCTTGGCCACCTCGAAGGGGGTCAGGTTCTTGGAGCCCGAGCGGACCTCGATGATGTCGTTCACGGCGACGCGGGACGACGGGATGTCGGTCTTGCGGCCGTTGACCTGGATGTGTCCGTGACGCACCAGCTGACGGGCGTGGTCGCGGGACTTGGCGAAGCCGGCCCGGTAGACCACGTTGTCGAGGCGGGTCTCAAGGATGCGCAGAAGGTTCTCACCGGTCTTGCCGGTCTTCTGGTTCGCTTCCTTGTAGTAGTTCACGAACTGCTTCTCAAGGACACCGTAGATGCGGCTGCACTTCTGCTTCTCACGAAGCTGCAGCAGGTACTCGCTGTCCTTGGTGCGCCCGCGACCGTGCTCACCCGGGGGGTAAGGACGGATCTCGATCGGGCACTTCGCGCTCTCGCACTTGCTCCCCTTGAGGAAGAGCTTCTGCTTCTCCCGACGGCAACGCTTGCAGTCGGCCCCGGTGTAACGCGCCATTGTCTAGTTGTCTCCTACTTCAGTGGGTCAGACGCGGCGACGCTTGGGCGGGCGGCATCCGTTGTGCGGGGTGGGGGTGACGTCCTGGATGGAGCCCACCTCAAGACCGGTCGCCTGAAGCGAACGGATGGCGGTCTCGCGGCCCGAACCCGGACCCTTGACGAAGACGTCGACCTTGCGCATGCCGTGCTCCTGCGCGCGACGGGCGGCCGACTCGGCAGCCATCTGCGCGGCGAAGGGGGTGGACTTGCGCGAGCCCTTGAAGCCGACATGGCCGGCAGAGGCCCAAGAGATCACGTTCCCGGTCGGGTCGGTGATCGAAACGATCGTGTTGTTGAACGTGCTCTTGATGTGAGCGTGCCCGTGGGCGACGTTCTTCTTCTCCTTGCGGCGCACCTTCTTGGCGCCGGCCGTACGGCCCTTCGGAGGCATTCAATATCTCCCGTGGAGGTGGTCGGTCCTACAGCGAAGACCGCTGACGTGGTCCTGCTGAGGACTACTTCTTGCCCGGCTTCTTCTTGCCGGCGATCGCGCGACGCGGACCCTTGCGGGTACGGGCGTTCGTGCTGGTG
Source organism: Streptomyces diastatochromogenes (assembly GCA_001418405.1). GTDB lineage: Bacteria > Actinomycetota > Actinomycetes > Streptomycetales > Streptomycetaceae > Streptomyces > Streptomyces albulus_C. The sequence continues at coordinate 3,931 of LIQL01000002.1, forward strand.
CGCTGACCGTGCACCGGCAGGCCGCGACGGTGACGCAGACCCTGGTAGCAGCCGATCTCGACCTTGCGGCGGATGTCGGCCTGGATCTCGCGACGGAGGTCACCCTCGGTCTTGAGGTTGTTGTCCACGTACTCGCGGATCTTGACCAGGTCTTCCTCGGCCAGGTCGCGGACCCGGGTGTCCGGGTTCACGCCGGTGGCGGCGAGGGTCTGCTGCGAGAGCGTCCGCCCGATACCGAAGACGTAGGTGAGGGCGACCTCCACCCGCTTTTCGCGCGGGAGGTCAACGCCTGCGAGGCGTGCCATTGATGTGGCTCCTGATGGCTATTCGGAGGTCTTCCGCAGCACCGTTCCCGTAAGACTCTTCGGTATTACGAGCCGGGTCCCCGGCCTCCGAGCCGGGGGTGGCGTCCCTCGCGCGGGGCGCGGGGGTCGGGTGACTGCATATGTACGTGATGTGCTTGCGTCGCGCGAACTGCGAAATGCAGGTGGTCGGCGTGCGTCAGCCCTGGCGCTGCTTGTGGCGCAGGTTGTCGCAGATGACCATGACCCGGCCGTGGCGGCGGATCACCTTGCACTTGTCGCAGATCTTCTTGACGCTCGGCTTGACCTTCATGGGATGTGAGGTTCTCCGGGTCAGTGCCGCTGCCCCACGGGAGCGGGGCGTCGGCAAGATCTACTTGTACCGGTAGACGATCCGGCCACGCGTCAGGTCGTAGGGAGAGAGCTCCACGACGACCCGGTCATCCGGGAGGATACGGATGTAGTGCATCCGCATCTTGCCGCTGATATGCGCGAGGACCTTGTGACCGTTCTGGAGCTCTACCTTGAACATTGCGTTCGGCAGAGACTCGATCACGGTGCCCTCGATTTCGATGGCACCTTGCTTCTTGGCCACGCTTCGCCTTTCGGATCGGCTACCTTGATCGACTCACTTGCACTGCCGCACCCGACGTGCGGGCACACGGGTGCACGAGAGCCGACGCGTCAGTCTACGTCAGTGCCTGAGAAAAGACGAATCCAGGAGTATTGCCCACCACGGAGATCATTACGCGTACGACACGGGGTGCGAAGCCGACGAGCGGACCGCTACGCCAGCGGGTCGGGCGCCGCGATGATGCCGAGGGACGCGAGCTTGGCCTTGCCGCCGTCGGGGGCGGTGAGCACCAGCGGACCGTCCTCGGTCAGCGCGACCGAGTGCTCCCAGTGCGAGGACCAGCTGCCGTCGTTGGACTTGACCGTCCAGTCGTCCTCGAGGACGTGGGTCTTGGCGGTGCCGAGGTTGACCATCGGCTCGATGGCGATGCAGAAGCCGGGCACCAGCTTCGGGCCGCGGCCGCGCTTGCGGTCGACGTAGTTCAGCAGGTGCGGGTCCATGTGCATCTGCGAGCCGATGCCGTGGCCGCCGTAGTCCTCGACGATGCCGTACTTGCCGCTGGCCGGCCGCGGCTGCCGGCGGATGTACCCCTCGATCGCCTTGGAGATGTCCACCAGCCGGTTGCCCTTGGCGACCGCGGCGATCCCCGCCCACATCGACTCCTCGGTGACCCGGCTGAGCTCGACCAGCTCCGCGGAGTGACCGGACCCGACGAAGGCGGTGTACGCGGCGTCGCCGTGCCAGCCGTCGATGATCGCGCCGCAGTCGATGGAGATGATGTCGCCGTCCTGCAGCACCTCGTCGGCGGACGGGATGCCGTGCACGACGACGTCGTTCACGGAGGTGCAGATCGTGGCGGGGAAACCGCCGTACCCGAGGAAGTTGGACTTCGCGCCGTGCTCGGCGAGCACCTTGCGCGCCGCGTCGTCCAGGTCCTTGGTCGTGGCACCCGGCACCGCGACCTCACGCGTGGCCGCGTGGATGGCGGCGACCACCAGCCCCGCCTCGCGCATCTTCGCGATCTGTGCGGGGTTCTTGATCTCCAGCATGCCGGTGCCTTCCGCCTTCACTCTCGTCCGCGGGCTTTTCCCGCCCGCCCAACACTACGGCCGCGGTGCCCATGCTGGACAACCGCGGCCGTTCGGAGCGTGCCGCTCTACGCGTCGCTACCCAGGGCGCTCATCGCGCGCTCGGTGACCTCCGCGACCTTGCCGAGGGCAGAGATCGTGGCGACCAGGCCCTGGGCCCGGTAGAAGTCGATGATCGGCTCGGTCTCCGCGTGGTAGACCTCCAGCCGCTTGCGGACGGTGTCCTCGCGGTCGTCCTCGCGCTGGTACAGCTCGCCGCCGCAGGAGTCGCAGACGCCCTCGGTCTCCGGCTGGTTGTACGTGACGTGGAAGACGTGACTGGAGTCCTTGCGGCAGATGCGCCGACCGGCGATCCGCTTGACCACCTCGTCCTCGGGGACCTCCAGGTCCAGCACGGCGTCGAGCTTGAGGCCCTTGCCCTGGAGGTACGCGTCCAGCGCCTCGGCCTGCGCGAGGTTCCGCGGGAAGCCGTCGAGCAGGAAGCCCTCGGCCGCGTCGGCCTGCTCCATGCGGTCCTCGGCCATCCCGATGGTGACCGAGTCCGGCACGAGGTTGCCGGCGTCCATGTAGGACTTCGCCTCGACCCCCAGGGGCGTGCCCTGGGAGATGTTGGCGCGGAACAGGTCCCCCGTGGAGATGTGCGGGATCGTGAGGTTCTTGGCAAGGTACGCGGCCTGCGTACCCTTACCGGCCCCCGGGGGTCCGACGAGGACGATTCGCATCAGCGGAGGAACCCTTCGTAGTTGCGCTGCTGAAGCTGGCTCTCGATCTGCTTCACGGTCTCCAGACCCACACCCACGATGATCAGGATGCTCGTCCCGCCGAACGGGAAGTTCTGGTTCGCGTTGAACAGCACCAACGCCACTGTTGGTACGAGCGCGATCAGCCCCAGGTACAGCGAGCCCGGCCACGTGATCCGGTTGAGCACGTAGCTGAGGTACTCGGCCGTCGGGCGACCAGCCCGGATGCCCGGGATGAAGCCACCATACTTCTTCATGTTGTCGGCAACTTCTTCGGGGTTGAAGCTGATGGCCACGTAGAAGAAGGCGAAGAAAACGATCAACAAGAAGTACGTAATGATGTAAACGGGGTGATTTCCCTTGGTGAAGTTGGTGGCGATCCAGGTCGCCCATGCCGCCTTCGACCCGCTGAACTGTGCGATGAGCGCCGGGATGTAGAGCAGCGACGACGCGAAGATGACAGGAATCACACCTGCCTGATTCACCTTGAGCGGGATGTACGTGGACGTACCGCCGTAGGAACGGCGCCCGATCATGCGCTTCGCGTACTGCACCGGAACGCGCCGCTGCGCCTGCTCGACGAAGACCACGAGGGCGACCATCGCCAGGCCCACCACGATCACCGAGAAGAACTCGATCCAGCCGTCGGCGAGCTTGCCCTGGAGCTTGATCTGCCACAGCGCGCCCGGGAAGCCGGCCGCGATCGAGATGAACATCAGGATCGACATGCCGTTGCCGATGCCGCGGTCGGTGACGAGCTCACCGAGCCACATGATCAGGCAGGTGCCGGCGGTCATCGTGACCACCATCGTGATGGTGGTGAAGATCGAGTCGTTGGGCACGATCTGGCTGGCGACCGGGCAGCTCTGGAAGAGCGCACCGCTGCGGGCGGTGGCCACCAGGCCGGTGCCCTGCAACACGGCCAGTGCCACGGTCAGGTAGCGGGTGTACTGGGTGATCTTCCCCTGCCCGGACTGCCCCTCCTTCTTGAGGGCCTCCAACCGGGGAATCACCACGGTCAACAGCTGGAGGATGATGCTCGCCGTGATGTACGGCATGATCCCCAGCGCGAAGATCGTGATCTGCAGCAGCGCTCCACCGCTGAACATGTTCACCAGGGCGAACAACCCGCTGTTGCCGCCGGCCTGCTTCATGCAGGTCTCGACGTTCGCGTAGTTCACCCCTGGGACCGGGACGTGCGCTCCGATCCGGTAGAGCACGATGATGCCCAACGTGAACAGCAGCTTCTTGCGCAGGTCGGGCGTCTTGAACGCTCGGGCGAACGCGGTGAGCACGGTGCCTCCTGCGCCTCCCGCCTTCACAGGCTGAGAGGTGACGGTCTTGAGGATCGACGAATACGTAGCGGCTGTACCGCGCGGACAGCGCCCGCACGGTGCGTTCCGGAGCGGACCCCGGACAAATCAAACAGTGCAGGCCACCTTACCGGCGACCGTACCCCCGTGGAACGACCAACCGGGGATGCCCCAAACGATGGGCATCCCCGGTCAGTTGAACCAACGAACTCAGAGGAGTTCGGTGACGGTGCCGCCGGCGGCGGCAATCTTCTCCTTGGCGGAGCCGGAGACGGCGTCAACCGTCACCTGCACTGCCACGGAGATCTCGCCGGTGCCGAGCACCTTGACGAGCTCGTTCTTGCGCACCGCGCCCTTGGCGACCAGGTCGGCCACCGTGACCTCGCCACCCTGCGGGTAGAGCGCGGCCAGCCGGTCCAGGTTCACGACCTGGAACTGCTTGTGGGCGGGGTTCTTGAAGCCCTTCAGCTTCGGGAGGCGCATGTGGAGGGGCATCTGCCCACCCTCGAAGCGCTCCGGAACCTGGTAACGGGCCTTGGTGCCCTTGGTACCACGACCAGCGGTCTTACCCTTGGACGCCTCACCACGACCGACACGGGTCTTGGCGGTCTTGGCGCCCGGGGCGGGCCGGAGGTTGTGGACCTTCAGCGGGTTGCTCTCCGCCATGTCAGTCGACCTCCTTGACCGACACGAGGTGGCGGACGGTGTGCACCATGCCGCGGTACTCGGGACGGTCGTCCTTGACAACCACGTCGTTGATCCGCTTCAGACCAAGCGAACGCAGGGTGTCGCGGTGGTTCTGCTTGCTGCCGATCACGGACTTGACCTGCGTGATTTCGAGGCGAGCCATTACGCACTCACCCCTGCACGCGCCCGCAGCAGAGCGGCGGGAGCCACGTCCTCCAGCGGCAGGCCACGACGGGCGGCGATCTCCTCGGGCCGCTGCAGGCCCTTGAGCGCCGTCACCGTGGCGTGCACGATGTTGATCGGGTTCGACGAGCCGAGCGACTTGCTCAGCACGTCGTGGATGCCCGCGCACTCCAGGACGGCGCGCACCGGGCCACCGGCGATCACACCGGTACCGGGGGAAGCCGGCTTGAGCAGGACGACGCCCGCAGCCTTCTCGCCCTGGATCGGGTGCGGGACGGTACCGGCGATACGGGGGACCTTGAAGAAGTTCTTCTTGGCCTCTTCCACGCCCTTGGCGATGGCAGCCGGAACTTCCTTGGCCTTGCCGTAACCGACACCTACGGTGCCGTCACCGTCGCCCACCACGACGAGCGCGGTGAAGCTGAAGCGACGACCACCCTTGACAACCTTGGCGACGCGGTTGATCGCGACAACGCGCTCAACGTACGCGGTCTTCTCGGCGGCAGCGCCACCGTCGCGACCCTTCCGGTCCCGCCGCTCGCCGCCACCGGCACCGCTTCCGCGGCGCTGGGGTCCAGCCATTGGATTTACCTCTCTCTGTTACGTCCGCTAGCTCCGGAACCGGGGCTTAGAACTTCAGCCCGGCTTCGCGGGCGGCGTCGGCCAGAGCGGCAATCCGCCCGGCGTACTGCTTGCCACCGCGGTCGAACACGACGGCCTCGACACCGGCGGCCTTGGCACGCTCGGCGACCAGGGCGCCCACCTTCTGGGCCTGGGCGCTCTTGTCGCCCTCGCCACCACGGATCGACGCGTCCAGGGTCGACGCCGAGGCCACAGTGTGGCCCGCAACATCGTCGATCACCTGGGCGAAGATGCCGCGGTTGGACCGCGTCACCACCAGACGCGGACGCTCCGAAGTACCCGAAATCCGCTTGCGGATGCGGATGTGGCGACGCTTGGCGGCAGCGCGCTTGTAGGCGTTGCCCTTAGCGATCTTCACACCGTATGCCATGGCTTACTTACCCGCCTTTCCGACCTTGCGGCGGATGACTTCGCCCTCGTACTTGACGCCCTTGGCCTTGTACGGGTCGGGCTTCCGCAGCTTGCGGATGTTCGCGGCGACCTCGCCGACCTTCTGCTTGTCGATGCCCTCGACGCTGAACTTCGTCGGCGACTCGACCTTGAACGAGATGCCCTCGGGCGCCTCGATCAGGATCGGGTGGCTGTAGCCCAGGGAGAACTCCAGGTTGGAACCCTTGGCCTGGACGCGGTAACCAACACCGCTGATCTCGAGCTTCTTCACGTAGCCCTGGGTCACGCCGGTGATCATGTTCGCCACCAGCGTGCGGGACAGGCCGTGCAGGGCCTTGTTCTGACGCTCGTCGTTCGGACGGGAGACGGCGACGACGCCGTCCTCACCCTTGGCGACCTCGATGGGCGCCGCGACGGTGTGCGAAAGGGAACCCTTGGGGCCCTTCACGTTGACCGTGCGGCCCTCGATGGTGACGTCCACACCAGCGGGAACCTGGATGGGCAGCTTGCCAATGCGCGACATTAGCTATTCCTCCGTTCCCGATTACCAGACGTAGGCGAGGACTTCCCCACCCACGCCCTTCTTGCTGGCCTGCTGGCCGGTCAGGAGACCGTGGGACGTGGAGATGATCGCCACGCCCAGGCCGCCGAGGACCTTCGGCAGGTTGGTGGACTTTGCGTAGACCCGCAGACCCGGCTTCGAGATTCGCTTGATGCCGGCGATCGAGCGCTCGCGGTTCGGCCCGAACTTCAGCTCCAGGACGAGGTTCTTGCCAACCTCTGCGTCCTCGACGCTCCAGCCGGTGATGTAACCCTCCTGCTGGAGGATCTCCGCGATGTGCGACTTGATCTTGCTGTGCGGCATCGCCACGGAGTCGTGGTACGCCGAGTTCGCGTTACGCAGACGGGTCAACATGTCTGCGATGGGATCAGTCATGGTCATGAATTGGCCTTCGGCCTCTCTCGCCGGGGTTTCCTATATGCGCCATCCCTCTCCCCGATCTCGGTCGGGACGGGTGCGGCACGGGGACCTACGGCGTAGTAAGCGACGTTATGCGGGCGGAGCCCGCGGTCGGTCTCGGGCGGCGGGGCGCCCAAACCCTTCCAGCGTACGGGAAACGGGTCCGGGCCCCCACCAGCCGATTGCTTACCGAGAGCCTCCGGTAATGCCCAACTAGGCGATTACCAGGAGCTCTTGGTCACGCCCGGCAGCTCGCCACGGTGAGCCATCTCACGAAGGCACACGCGGCACAGGCCGAACTTGCGGTACACGGAGTGCGGGCGGCCACAGCGCTGGCAGCGGGTGTAGGCACGCACACCGAACTTGGGCTTACGAGCAGCCTTGGCAATAAGAGCCTTCTTCGCCATCTCGCTTACGCCTCCTTGAACGGGAAGCCGAGGTGACGAAGCAGGGCACGGCCCTCGTCGTCGTTGGTCGCCGTGGTCACCACGGTGATGTCCATACCCCGGGTACGGTCGATCTTGTCCTGGTCGATCTCGTGGAACATGACCTGCTCGGTGAGACCGAAGGTGTAGTTGCCCCGACCGTCGAACTGCTTCGGGGACAGACCACGGAAGTCGCGGATGCGCGGCAGCGCCAGCGACAGCAGGCGGTCCAGGAACTCCCACATGCGGTCACCGCGGAGGGTGACGTGGGCACCGATCGGCTGGCCCTCACGCAGCTTGAACTGCGCGATGGACTTACGGGCCTTGGTGACGGCCGGCTTCTGGCCGGTGATCGTGGTGAGGTCGCGGATGGCGCCCTCGATCAGCTTGGAGTCGCGGGCGGCGTCGCCCACACCCATGTTGACCACGATCTTGGTCAGACCGGGGATCTGCATGACGTTCTCGTAGGAGAACTCGTCCTTCAGCTTCCCGGCGATCTCTTCGCGGTAGCGCGTCTTGAGACGCGGCGCGTTGGTGGTGGCAGTCATCAGATGTCCTCACCGGTCCGCTTGGCAACGCGGATCTTGTTGCCCTCGTCGTCAAAGCGGTACCCGACGCGGGTAACGACCTTCTTGCCGTCCTGCTCCACGACCAGCTGCACGTTGCTGACGTGGACGGGGGCCTCGGTCGTCACGATGCCGCCGGTCTGCGAACCACGAGCGGTCTGTCCGGCCTTGGTGTGCTTCTTGACCCGGTTGACACCCTCGACCAGAACACGGTCCTCGCGGGGGTAGGCCGCGATGACCTTGCCCTGCTTGCCCTTGTCCTTGCCGGTGATGACCTGGACCAGGTCGCCCTTCTTGATCTTCATCGGTTACAGCACCTCCGGCGCGAGCGAGATGATCTTCATGAACTTCTTCTCGCGCAGCTCACGGCCCACGGGGCCGAAGATACGGGTGCCGCGGGGGTCGCCATCGTTCTTGAGGATGACGGCCGCGTTCTCGTCGAAGCGGATGTACGAGCCGTCCGGACGGCGGCGCTCCTTGACGGTGCGAACGATGACGGCCTTGACGACGTCACCCTTCTTCACGTTGCCACCGGGGATCGCGTCCTTGACGGTGGCGACGATGACGTCACCGATGCCCGCGTAGCGGCGACCGGAACCACCGAGAACACGGATGCAAAGGATTTCCTTCGCACCAGTGTTGTCGGCGACGCGCAGTCGCGACTCCTGCTGGATCACGTCTATCTCCTGAATGTCTGCCGGTTCCCGGCAGGGGCCCGCCCCTTACGGGACGTCAGCCCCTGCCGAGCCTGGCGGAACTGTTCCTAGGGGGTCCCCCTAGGAGGGATGTGCTTGCCTGTCGAAATCCCCGCGAGGGAATTACTTGGCCTTCTCGAGGATCTCGACGATGCGCCAGCGCTTGGTGGCGGACAGCGGCCGGGTCTCCATCAGGAGGACGCGGTCGCCGACGCCGGCAGCGTTCTGCTCGTCGTGCGCCTTGAGCTTGTTGGTACGGCGGATGACCTTGCCGTACAGCGCGTGCTTGACGCGGTCCTCGACGGCGACGACGACGGTCTTGTCCATCTTGTCGCTGACGACCAGACCCTCACGGGTCTTGCGGAAACCGCGCTCGTTCGTCTCAGTCACATTCTTCTCGCTCATCAGGCGCTCTCCACCGTCTCGATGCCGAGCTCGCGCTCCCGCATCAGGGTGTAGATCCGGGCGATGTCCTTGCGGACGGCCTTCAGCCGGCCGTGGTTCTCGAGCTGTCCCGTCGCCGCCTGGAAGCGGAGGTTGAACAGCTCCTCCTTGGCCTCACGCAGCTTGGCAACGAGGTCCTCGTTGTTCAGCTCGCGCAGCTCGGTCGCCTTGGTACCGGCCGCCATCACGACTCACCTGCCTCGCGCCGCACGATGCGGCACTTCATCGGAAGCTTGTGGGCGGCGCGGGTCAGCGCCTCCTTGGCAACCTTTTCGTTCGGGAAGGACAGCTCGAACATCACCCGACCGGGCTTGACGTTCGCGATCCACCACTCCGGGGAACCCTTACCGGAACCCATGCGGGTTTCGGCCGGCTTCTTCGTCAGCGGGCGGTCGGGGTAGATGTTGATCCACACCTTGCCGCCACGCTTGATGTGACGCGTCATGGCGATACGAGCGGACTCGATCTGACGGTTCGTCACGTAGGCCGCGGTGACGGCCTGAATGCCGTACTCACCGAAGGCAAGCTCGGTACCGCCCTTGGCCATACCGTTCCGCTTCGGGTGGTGCTGCTTGCGGTGCTTGACCCTGCGAGGGATCAGCATGTCGGTCAGCCCTCCGTTCCAGGGTTCTCCGCCGGAGCAGCGGCAGCGGCCTCGGCCTTGGGGGCCTCGGCAGCCGGCGCCTGCTGCTGCGGCTTGCGGCCGCGGCCGCCACGCTCGCCACCACGACGCGGGCGCTCGTTGCCACCACCACGGGCCGGGCGGTTGCCCGCACGGGCGGCGGCGTTCTCGGCACGCACCTCGGCGATGTTCTTGACGTCGCCCTTGTAGATCCAGACCTTCACGCCGATACGGCCGAAGGTGGTCTTGGCCTCGAAGAAGCCGTAGTCGACGTTCGCACGGAGCGTGTGCAGGGGCACACGGCCCTCGCGGTAGAACTCCGAACGGGACATCTCGGCGCCGCCGAGACGGCCACCACACTGGATCTTGATGCCCTTGGCGCCGGCCTTCATCGTCGACTGCATGCTCTTACGCATGGCGCGACGGAAGGAGACGCGGGAGGACAGCTGCTCGGCGACGGCCTGGGCCACCAGCTGAGCGTCGGTCTCGGGGTTCTTGACCTCGAGGATGTTCAGCTGGACCTGCTTGCCGGTCAGCTTCTCCAGCTCACCGCGGATGCGGTCGGCCTCGGCGCCGCGGCGGCCGATGACGATGCCCGGGCGAGCGGTGTGGATGTCAACGCGGACGCGCTCACGGGTGCGCTCGATCTCCACCTTGGAGATGCCGGCGCGCTCCATGCCCTTCGTCATCATGCGACGAATGGCGACGTCTTCCTTGACGTAGTCCTTGTACAGCTTGTCGGCGTACCAACGCGACTTGAAGTCGGTGGTGATGCCGAGCCGGAACCCATGCGGGTTTACCTTCTGGCCCATTACCGGGTTCCTTCCTTGCTGCTGACGACCACGGTGATGTGGCTGGTCCGCTTACGGATCCGGTAGGCACGGCCCTGGGCACGCGGACGGAACCGCTTCAGGGTCGGGCCCTCATCCACGTACGCCTCGCTGATGACCAGCGAAGAGGCGTCGGTGTGGTCGTAGTTGTGCGCGGCGTTGGCAATGGCGCTGTCCAGCACCTTGCCCACCGGCACGCTCGCGGCCTGCGGGGCGAAACGCAGGACCGCCTGAGCCTCCGTGGCATCCATGCCACGGATAAGGTCCACCACGCGGCGGGCCTTCATGGGCGTGACGCGGATGTACCGCGCCTGGGCCCTGGCTTCCATGGTTGTCCCTTCGGTGTCAGTCATAGTCTTCGCACTCCGGTCGATCAGCGACGACGCGACTTGCGGTCGTCCTTCTCGTGGCCGCGGAAGGTGCGGGTCGGCGCAAACTCGCCGAGCTTGTGGCCGACCATCGACTCGGTGACGAACACCGGGACGTGCTTGCGGCCGTCGTGCACCGCGATCGTGTGGCCGAGCATGGCCGGGACGATCATGGAGCGGCGGGACCAGGTCTTGATGACGTTCTTGGTGCCTGCGTCGTTCTGTACGTCCACCTTCTTGGCGAGGTGGTCGTCGACGAAGGGCCCCTTCTTGAGACTGCGCGGCATCTAAACCCGCTCCTAGCGCTTCTTGTTCGTCTTGCGGCGGCGGACGATGTACTTGTTGCTGGCCTTCTTCGGCGAGCGAGTACGACCCTCCTTCTTGCCCCAGGGCGAGACCGGGTGGCGACCACCGGAAGTCTTGCCCTCACCACCACCGTGCGGGTGGTCAACCGGGTTCATCACGACACCACGCACGGTCGGGCGGACGCCCTTCCAGCGCATGCGGCCGGCCTTACCCCAGTTGATGTTCGACTGCTCGGCGTTGCCGACCTCGCCAACAGTGGCGCGGCAGCGGACATCGACCAGGCGGATCTCGCCGGACGGCATGCGCAGGTGGGCCATGGAGCCCTCACGCGCCAGCAGCTGCACGGAGGCACCCGCGGAGCGGGCGAACTTCGCGCCGCCGCCGGGCCGCAGCTCGATGGCGTGGATGGTCGTACCGACCGGGATGTTGCGCAGCGGCAGGTTGTTGCCCGGCTTGATGTCGGCGCCAGCGCCGTTCTCAATCCGGTCACCCTGCTGCAGGCCGCGCGGCGCGATGATGTAGCGCTTCTCGCCGTCCGCGTAGTGCAGCAGCGCGATGCGCGCGGTGCGGTTGGGGTCGTACTCGATGTGCGCGACCTTGGCCGGCACGCCGTCCTTGTCGTGACGACGGAAGTCGATCACGCGGTAGGCGCGCTTGTGGCCACCGCCCTGGTGGCGAACGGTCACACGACCGGCGTTGTTACGGCCGCCCTTGCTGTGCAGCGGGCGGACCAGCGACTTCTCCGGCGTGGACCGCGTGATCTCGACAAAGTCGGCGACGCTGGAGCCACGACGGCCCGGGGTCGTCGGCTTGTACTTGCGGATACCCATTTCTCAGTCCTCGTCCGATTCCGGACGACTCGGACTCCGTTAGGAGACCGGGCCGCCGAAGATGTCGATACGGTCGCCCTCGGCGAGGGTCACGATGGCGCGCTTGGTGTCAGCGCGCTTACCGAAACCGGTCTTGGTGCGCTTGCGCTTACCCTGACGGTTAATCGTGTTGACCCCGGTGACCTTGACCGAGAAGACCGCCTCGACGGCCTGCTTGATCTGGGTCTTGTTCGAGCCGGGCGCGACGATGAACGTGTACTTGTTCTCGTCCAGCAGCGCGTAGCTCTTCTCGGACACAACCGGCTTGACGAGGACGTCACGCGGGTCCGTGAAGGTCTTGCTGGTGACGACGGCCTCACTCATCAGGCGTCGCTCCCTTCGGTCTCAACGGCCTTGGGGCCAGACACGAAGGACTCGAAGGCGGCCTTGGTGAAGACCACGTCGTCGGAGACGAGCACGTCGTACGTGTTCAGCTGGCCCGGCTCCAGGATGTGCACCTGGGGCAGGTTACGGGCGGACAGCCACGCGGCCTCGTCGGAGCGCTCGGCGACCAGCAGCACGTTCTTGCGGTCGCTGACCTTGCCGAGCAGGCCCTTGGCGGCCTTGGTGGACACCGCGCCGTCGACCACGCCGGAGACGACGTGGATGCGGCTGTGGCGGGCCCGGTCGGAGAGGGCACCGCGCAGCGCGGCGGCCTTCATCTTCTTCGGGGTCCGCTGGCTGTAGTCACGCGGCACGGGGCCGTGGACGACGCCACCGCCGGCGAACTGCGGCGCACGGGTCGAACCCTGGCGCGCGCGGCCGGTGCCCTTCTGGCGGTACGGCTTCTTGCCACCGCCGCGGACCTCGCCACGGGTCTTGGTCTTGTGCGTGCCCTGGCGGGCAGCGGCCAGCTGTGCGACGACGACCTGGTGGATCAGCGGAATGCTGACCTTCGCGTCGAAGATCTCCGCGGGGAGCTCGACGGTCCCGGCCTTGTCGCCTGCCGGCGAAAGGATGTCAATGGTGCTCATCGGTTACCTCAGGCCCCCTTGGCCGCGGTACGGACCAGGACGAGGCCGCCGTTCGGACCAGGAACTGCGCCCTTGATGAGCAGCAGACCCTTCTCCGCGTCAACGGCGTGGACGGTCAGGTTCTGGGTGGTGACCCGCTCATTGCCCATACGGCCGGCCATCCGCATGCCCTTGAACACGCGGCCCGGGGTGGCGCAGCCACCGATGGAACCAGGCTTACGGTGCACGCGGTGGGCACCGTGCGAGGCCTTGCCGCCGTGGAAGCCGTGACGCTTCATGACGCCGGCGAAGCCCTTGCCCTTGCTCTTGCCGGTCACGTCCACCTTGACGCCGGACTCGAAGGTCTCAGCGGTCAGCTCCTGGCCGAGGGTGTACTCGCCGGCATCGGCGGTACGGACCTCGACGAGGTGGCGACGGGGGGTGACGTCGGCCTTCGCGAAGTGGCCCTTGAGGGGCTTGTTCACCTTGCGCGGGTCGATCTCGCCAAAGGCGATCTGGACGGAGTCGTAGCCGTCCTGGTCATTGGTGCGCACCTGGGTAACGACGCAGGGGCCGGCCTTCACCACGGTCACCGGGACGACACGGTTGTTCTCGTCCCAGACCTGGGTCATGCCGAGCTTCTCGCCCAGGAGCCCCTTGATCTGCTTAGCCATCTCTTCCGCGCCTCTCAGAGCTTGATCTCGATGTCAACGCCGGCCGGAAGGTCCAGGCGCATCAGCGAGTCAACGGTCTTGGGCGTCGGGTCGAGGATGTCGATCAGGCGCTTGTGCGTGCGCATCTCGAAGTGCTCGCGCGAGTCCTTGTACTTGTGCGGCGACTTGATGACGCAGTACACGTTCTTCTCAGTGGGCAGCGGCACCGGGCCCGCGACCGACGCACCAGTGCGGGTCACCGTCTCGACGATCTTCTTCGCCGAGGAGTCGATGACCTCGTGGTCGTAGGCCTTGAGCCGGATGCGGATCTTCTGTCCCGCCATGGCTACTTCGTAGTCCTGTCTCTCGTAACGCTCTGGGACCCGGGAGGTCACCGTTCTTCTCCGACCCACGCGGTCGGGCGTGTCGCACCCCTTCTCGTAAATCTCCACATGGAAGATCCCTCGAGGAGGAGAACATGGGGGAAGAACACCCACCGGGCGCCTGGAGGAGGCACCCCGCTGACGCTTCCCGGAAGATTCCCGTACTTCCGCCCCTGAAAAGGAGCGACGAATACCTGGGACTCGCTTCCGGTCCTCCCGGCGGGAGGCGCGCAGCATCGGCACTCAACCGAGCAACCTGGACAGTGTGCCACACGGGCCGCGCGTAAGGCCAATCGAGGCCCAACTGTCAAGAAGCCCCGCCCACCTGGTGGCGAGCGGGGCTTCCCGAACTACTACCGGATCAACCGGAGACCGTCTTACTTGACGATCTTGGTGACCTGGCCGGCGCCGACGGTCCGGCCACCCTCACGGATGGCGAACTTCAGGCCCTCTTCCATCGCGACGGGCTGGATGAGGTCCACCTTCATCTCGGTGTTGTCACCCGGCATGACCATCTCGGTGCCCTCGGGGAGGGTCACAACACCGGTCACGTCAGTCGTACGGAAGTAGAACTGCGGACGGTAGTTGTTGAAGAACGGCGTGTGGCGGCCACCCTCGTCCTTGGACAGGATGTAGGCCTGCGCCTCGAACTCGGTGTGCGGGGTGACCGAGCCCGGCTTGATGATGACCTGGCCGCGCTCGACATCCTCGCGCTTGATGCCGCGGAGCAGCAGACCGACGTTCTCACCGGCCTGGCCCTCATCGAGCAGCTTGCGGAACATCTCGATACCGGTGACGGTGGTCGAGGTCTTCTCCTGCTTGATGCCGATGATGTCGACGGTCTCGTTGACCTTGAGGATGCCGCGCTCGATACGACCGGTGACGACGGTGCCACGACCGGTGATCGTGAAGACGTCCTCGATCGGCATCAGGAACGGCTTGTCGACGTCGCGCTCGGGCTGCGGGATCGACTCGTCGACGGCCTTCATCAGCTCGAGGACGGAGTTGCCCCACTCCTTGTCGCCCTCAAGGGCCTTCAGGGCGGAGACCTTGACGACCGGAACGTCGTCGCCGGGGAACTCGTACTCGGAGAGGAGCTCACGGACCTCGAGCTCGACGAGCTCCAGGATCTCCTCGTCGTCCACCATGTCGGCCTTGTTCAGGGCGACGACGATGTACGGAACGCCGACCTGGCGGGCCAGGAGCACGTGCTCCTTGGTCTGCGGCATCGGGCCGTCGGTGGCGGCGACCACGAGGATGGCGCCGTCCATCTGCGCGGCACCCGTGATCATGTTCTTGATGTAGTCCGCGTGACCGGGGCAGTCAACGTGGGCGTAGTGACGCGTCTCGGTCTGGTACTCGACGTGCGCGATGGAGATGGTGATACCGCGCTGGCGCTCCTCAGGAGCCTTGTCGATCTGGTCGAAGGCCGAGGCCTCGTTCAGGTCCGGGTACGCGTCGTGCAGCACCTTGGTAATGGCGGCCGTGAGGGTCGTCTTACCGTGGTCGATGTGACCGATGGTGCCGATGTTGACGTGCGGCTTAGTCCGCTCGAACTTCGCCTTCGCCACTGGGGTCCTCCTGTGGAGTGGTTCTGTACGCCTTACTCATCGGCGCCAGGTGATCTTTGCTGGATAGCCCGGGGCCCGGGGGCATTCCTCCGCTGTTGCGGCGGAATGCCCCGGCAGGCTCCGGAGTCAAGCCTAGAGCGTGAACTCGGGGGGTGAGTTACTCGCCCTTGGCCTTGGCGATGATCTCCTCGGCGACGTTCTTGGGAACCTCGGCGTAGGAGTCGAACTGCATCGAGTAGCTCGCGCGACCCGACGTCTTGCTGCGGAGGTCTCCGACGTAGCCGAACATCTCCGAGAGCGGAACCAGGCCCGTGACGAGCTTGGCGCCGGCGCGGTCCTCCATGGACTGGATCTGACCACGGCGGGAGTTGATGTCGCCGATCACGTCGCCCATGTAGTCCTCGGGCGTGGTGACCTCGACCTTCATCATCGGCTCGAGCAGGGCCGGGCTGGCCTTGCGGGCGGCCTCCTTGAAGGCCATCGAGCCGGCGATCTTGAACGCCATTTCCGACGAGTCGACCTCGTGGAACGCGCCGTCGAGGAGGGTGACCTTGACGCCGGTCAGCGGGTAGCCGGCGAGAACACCGAACTCCATGGCCTCCTGGCAGCCCGCGTCCACGGACGGGATGTACTCCCGCGGGATGCGGCCACCGGTGACCTTGTTCTCGAACTCGTACCCGTCGCCCTCGAGCGGCGCGAGCGCGATCTGCACCTTCGCGAACTGGCCGGAACCACCAGTCTGCTTCTTGTGCGTGTAGTCGAGGCGCTCGACCGGCTTGCGCAGGGTCTCGCGGTACGCGACCTGCGGCTTGCCGACGTTGGCCTCGACCCGGAACTCACGCTTCATACGGTCGACCAGCACGTCGAGGTGCAGCTCGCCCATACCCGCGATGATGGTCTGGCCGGTCTCCTCGTCGGTGTGCACCTGGAACGAGGGGTCTTCCTCGGCGAGACGCTGGATGGCGACACCCAGCTTCTCCTGGTCGCCCTTGGACTTGGGCTCAATGGCGACCTGGATGACCGGAGCCGGGAACTCCATCGACTCGAGGATCACCGGGGAACCCGCGTCGCAGAGGGTCTCACCGGTGGTGGTCTGCTTCAGACCCATGACGGCGACGATGTCGCCGGCACCCACCGCGTCGATCTCCTCACGCTTGTTCGCGTGCATCCGGTAGATCTTGCCGATGCGCTCCTTCTTGCCCTTCACCGAGTTCTGCACCTGCGTGCCGGCCTCGAGGCGGCCCGAGTACACCCGGATGAAGGTGAGCTTGCCCAGGTGGGGGTCGCTCGCAATCTTGAACGCGAGGGCGGCCAGCGGCTCGTCCTCGGACGGGCGGCGCTTGATGACCTCGTCCGGGTCGTTGACCGCGTGGCCCTCAATGGCCTCGACGTCCAACGGGGAGGGGAGGTAGCGCACGACCGCGTCGAGCAGGGGCTGCACGCCCTTGTTCTTGAACGCGGTACCGCAGAACACCGGCGTGACGGTGGTGACGTCGGCGTTGCCGGAGGCGATGGTGATGCGACGGATCGCGGCGTAGAGCTGCTCCACGGTGGGCTCCTGGCCCTCCAGGTACAGCTCCATGACCTCTTCGTCGTTCTCGGCCACGGTCTCGAGGAGCTTGCCGCGCCACTCGTCGGCAGCCTCGATGTGCGTGTCCGGGATGTCGACGGTGTCGTACATCTCGCCCTTGGCGGCCTCGGCGGACCAGACCAGGGCCTTCATCGACACGAGGTCGACGACGCCCTTGAAGTCGGCCTCGGTGCCGATCGGCAGCTGCATCACGATCGGGGTCGCGCCCAGGCGATCCGTGATCATGTCGACGCAGCGGTGGAACTCGGCACCGGTCCGGTCGAGCTTGTTGACGAAGCAGATACGCGGAACGCCGTAGCGGTCCGCCTGACGCCAAACGGTCTCGGACTGGGGCTCGACACCGGCGACGCCGTCGAACACCGTCACCGCACCGTCGAGCACGCGCAGCGAGCGCTCCACCTCGACGGTGAAGTCGACGTGGCCCGGGGTGTCGATGATGTTGATGGTGTTGTCGACGTTGTCCAGCGGCCAGTGGCAGGTCGTCGCGGCAGACGTGATCGTGATGCCGCGCTCCTGCTCCTGCTCCATCCAGTCCATCGTGGCAGCGCCGTCGTGGACTTCACCGATCTTGTAAGAAACACCGGTGTAGAACAGGATCCGCTCGGTGGTGGTCGTCTTGCCCGCGTCGATGTGGGCCATGATCCCGATGTTGCGGACCTTGGCCAGGTCAAGCGAAGTGGTAGCCATAGTGGCTCAGTCTTCTCTCGGTCTCGATGTGGGTTGCGACTACCAGCGGTAGTGCGCGAAGGCCTTGTTGGACTCGGCCATCTTGTGCGTGTCCTCACGCTTCTTGACCGAAGCGCCGAGGCCGTTGGAGGCGTCGAGCAGTTCGTTCATGAGGCGCTCGGTCATGGTCTTCTCGCGGCGGGCGCGGGAGTAGCCCACGAGCCAGCGGAGCGAGAGCGTCGCGGCGCGGCCGGGCTTGACCTCGACCGGGACCTGGTAGGTCGCGCCACCGACACGGCGGGACTTGACCTCAAGGGTCGGCTTGATGTTCTCCAGCGCGCGCTTCAGCGTGATGACCGGGTCGTTGCCGGTCTTCTCACGCAGACCCTCCATGGCGCCGTAAACGATGCGCTCGGCGGTGGAGCGCTTTCCGTTCAGCAGCACCTTGTTGATGAGGGAGGTCACCAGAGGAGAGCCGTAGACCGGGTCGATGATGACCGGGCGCTTCGGGGCGGGGCCCTTACGAGGCATTCTTACTTCTCCTTCTTGGCGCCGTAGCGGCTGCGAGCCTGCTTGCGGTTCTTGACGCCCTGCGTGTCGAGGGAGCCGCGGATGATCTTGTACCGAACACCCGGCAGGTCCTTCACACGGCCGCCGCGCACGAGCACGATCGAGTGCTCCTGCAGGTTGTGGCCCTCACCCGGAATGTAAGCGGTGACCTCGATCCCACTGGTCAGACGCACACGCGCGACCTTACGCAGGGCCGAGTTCGGCTTCTTCGGGGTGGTCGTGAACACACGCGTGCAGACGCCACGGCGCTGGGGCGAACCCTCGAGTGCGGGCGTCTTGTTCTTCTCGACCTTGTCCTGCCGGCCCTTACGGACCAGCTGCTGGATCGTAGGCACTACTTCTCCGGTTTCTGTGTGCCAGTCTCGGTAAAGCTAACCTGGAACATTCCCCGACCCACGCGGTCGGGTGTGTCGAATACTGCAGACCTGTCCTCGCTGGGACGAGGGCGGCGGCAGATTGCGGTGTCAAAACCCGGCTTCCGCGCTGCCGGGACTCTCCGGCCGGGATCCTCCTGGGCCTTGAACGGCCCGGGCGGTACCCCCGGGCGGGAGAAGGCGCGCACGGCAGCCCAGGGACACCCCAGGCACAAGGTCAGAGCGTACCTAGCGCATTGGCTGCGGTCAAAACAAATGCACACGCGAAGGACACGCCGGACTCCCCCGGCGTTGCCGCCACCGTAGTGGGATCAACGGCACTACGGAAGAAGGAACGGCGCCGTCAGGAGTGGCTCACCGCTACCAGCGCCATCACCAGGAAGAACAGTGCCCAGGCTCCGATCCCGAGCCAACCGAGCACCAAACCGGCGACCGCCTGACCGTCCCCCCCGCTCCCCCGTGCGCCGGATCTCGGCCCGCGCCTTGTGCCCCAGGATCACCGCGGGGATCGAGGTCAGCCCCCACGTGAACGGCGCTATCAGTCCGCAGACCAGCGCTCCGGTGGCCGAACCGTTGGTGCTCGGCGGCATCGGCATCTGCATCGGGAGGAACGTCGCGGGCACCGCGGGCATCGGGGGCCGCGGTGCGAACTGCGCCTGCGGAACCGGCCCCTGCGGCAGGTCGGCGACCAGCATCTGGAGCTCGGCGTGGGTCTGCGCCTGATAGGCCCGGCCGATCCGCTGCTCGTACTCCGGCTGTCCCAACCGCCCCTCGGCGAAGCCCGCCTTCAGCACGTCCACCGCCCGCTCGCGATCGGCGTGCGAGGCCCGCATGGCCGGCACCTGATACGGGTTCTGCGCGGGCTGCCCACCCTGCCACGGCTGGAATGCCATGTCGCGAACCTCCCCCCGCTCAACAGTTGTCCCCATCCTCTCATCACAGACGCGGCAATGGGAGGACAAGTTCCCGCGGCCCGCCGAACGCCGCAGGGCGGCCACCCCGTTGGGGTGACCGCCCTGCGAAGGCGCATGTGGCCTTACTGGTTGTACGGACCGTAGTCGTAGTCCTCCAGCGGGACCGCCTGGCCGGAACCGGTGCCGAAGGGCGAGTAGTCGATGTCGTCGTAACCGACGGCCGAGTACATCGCGGCCTTGGCCTCCTCGGTGGGCTCGACCCGGATGTTGCGGTAGCGGGACAGGCCCGTACCGGCCGGGATGAGCTTACCGATGATGACGTTCTCCTTGAGGCCGATGAGGCTGTCGGACTTGGCGTTGATCGCCGCGTCCGTCAGCACTCGGGTCGTCTCCTGGAAGGAGGCGGCCGACAGCCAGGATTCCGTCGCCAGCGAAGCCTTGGTGATACCCATCAGCTGCGGACGGCCGGAGGCCGGGTGGCCGCCTTCCGCCACCACGCGACGGTTCTCGCCCTCGAACTTCGAGCGCTCCACGAGCTCGCCCGGCAGCAGCTCCGCGTCGCCGGACTCGATGATCGTCACGCGGCGCAGCATCTGCCGGATGATGATCTCGATGTGCTTGTCGTGGATCGCCACGCCCTGGCTGTTGTAGACCTTCTGGACCTCGCCGACCAGGTGGACCTGGACGGCACGCTGACCCAGGATCCGCAGCACGTCGTGCGGGTTGATCGCACCGACGGTCAGCGGCTGGCCGACCTGCACGTGGTCACCCTCGGTCACCAGCATGCGAGCACGCTTGGAGACCGGGTAGGCCGTCTCGTCGCTGCCGTCGTCCGGCGTGACGATGACCTTCTTGGTCTTCTCGGTCTCCTCGATCCGGACGCGGCCGGCCGCCTCCGAGATCGGGGCGACGCCCTTGGGCGTACGGGCCTCGAAGAGCTCGACGACACGCGGCAGACCCAGGGTGATGTCGTCACCGGCCACACCACCGGTGTGGAAGGTACGCATCGTCAGCTGGGTGCCGGGCTCACCGATGGACTGGGCGGCGATGATGCCGACCGCCTCACCGATGTCGACCAGCTTGCCGGTGGCCAGCGAACGGCCGTAGCAGAAGGCGCAGGTACCGACCGCGGACTCACAGGTCAGGACCGAGCGGGTCTTGACCTCCTCCACGCCGTGCGCGATCAGCTGGTCGATCAACACGTCACCGAGGTCGACGTTGGCCGGGGCGATGACCTTGCCGTCGACCACGACGTCCTCGGCGAGCATCCGCGCGTACACGGAGGACTCGACGTCGTCCGCCTTGCGCAGGATGCCGTCCGCGCCCTTCGAACCGATCCGCAGCTTCAGGCCGCGCTCGGTGCCGCAGTCCTCCTCGCGAATGATGACGTCCTGGGAGACGTCGACCAGACGACGGGTGAGGTAACCGGAGTCGGCGGTACGCAGGGCGGTGTCGGCCAGACCCTTACGGGCACCGTGGGTGGAGATGAAGTACTCCAGCACGGTCAGACCCTCACGGAACGACGCCTTGATCGGACGCGGGATCGTCTCGTTCTTGGCGTTCGACACCAGACCACGCATACCCGCGATCTGACGCATCTGCATCATGTTTCCGCGCGCACCCGAGTCCACCATCATGAAGATGGGGTTGGTCTTCGGGAAGTTCTCATTCATCGCCTCGGCAACCTCGTTGGTCGCCTTGGTCCAGATGTTGATGAGTTCCTGCGTGCGCTCGTCCTTGGTGATCAGACCGCGCTCGTACTGCTTCTGGACCTTCTCGTCCTGCGCCTCGTAGCCGGCGACGATCGCCTTCTTGGCCTCCGGCACGACGATGTCGGAGACGGCGACGGTGACGCCGGAACGGGTGGCCCAGTAGAAGCCGGACGCCTTCAGGTTGTCGAGCGTCGCCGCCACGATGACCTTCGGGTAGCGCTCGGCCAGGTCGTTGACGATCGCGGAGAGCTGCTTCTTGCCCACCGAGTAGTCGACGAACGGGTAGTCCTCGGGCAGCAGCTCGTTGAAGAGCGCGCGGCCCAGGGTCGTCCGCAGCCGGAAGCTGTCGCCCTGCTGCCACTCCGGCTCACCCTCGACCGGGGCCGGCGGGGTCCAGCCGCGCGGCGGCACCGTGCCGATCGGGAAGCGGATGTCGACCTTCGCCTGGAGCGAGAGCTCGCGGGCGTCGAAGGCCATGATCGCCTCGGAGACCGAGGAGAACGAACGGCCCTCACCCTTGACCTCGCGCTCCTCCTCGTCCGTGGTGAGGAAGAAGAGGCCCAGCACCATGTCCTGGGTCGGCATGGTGACCGGACGGCCGTCGGCCGGCTTGAGGATGTTGTTCGAGGACAGCATCAGGATGCGGGCCTCGGCCTGCGCCTCCGCGGAGAGCGGCAGGTGGACGGCCATCTGGTCACCGTCGAAGTCCGCGTTGAACGCGGTGCAGACGAGCGGGTGGATCTGGATGGCCTTGCCCTCGACCAGCTGCGGCTCGAAGGCCTGGATGCCGAGGCGGTGCAGGGTGGGTGCACGGTTCAGCAGCACCGGGTGCTCGGCGATGACCTCTTCGAGGACGTCGTACACCACGGTGCGGCCACGCTCGACCATGCGCTTCGCCGACTTGATGTTCTGCGCGTGGTTGAGGTCCACCAGGCGCTTCATCACGAACGGCTTGAAGAGCTCCAGCGCCATGGCCTTGGGCAGACCGCACTGGTGCAGCTTCAGCTGCGGGCCGACGACGATGACGGAACGCGCGGAGTAGTCCACACGCTTACCGAGCAGGTTCTGACGGAATCGACCCTGCTTGCCCTTCAGCATGTCGCTGAGGGACTTCAGCGGACGGTTGCCGGGGCCCGTCACCGGGCGACCGCGACGGCCGTTGTCGAAGAGCGCGTCGACGGCCTCCTGGAGCATGCGCTTCTCGTTGTTCACGATGATCTCGGGCGCGCCGAGGTCGAGAAGCCGCTTCAGGCGGTTGTTGCGGTTGATGACGCGGCGGTACAGGTCGTTCAGGTCGGAGGTCGCGAAGCGGCCACCGTCCAGCTGCACCATCGGACGCAGGTCCGGCGGGATGACCGGGATGCAGTCCAGCACCATGCCCTTGGGGCTGTTGCGGGTCTGCAGGAAGGCGGAGACGACCTTCAGGCGCTTGAGCGCACGGGTCTTCTTCTGGCCCTTGCCGGTCCGGATGATCTCGCGGAGGCGCTCGGCCTCCTCGTCGAGGTCGAAGGTCTCCAGGCGCTTCTGCAGCGCGGCGGCGCCCATGGAGCCGTCGAAGTACGTGCCGAAGCGGTCACGCAGCTCGCGGTAGAGGAGCTCGTCGCCCTCCAGGTCCTGGACCTTGAGGTTCTTGAAGCGGCTCCAGACCTCGTCGAGACGGTCGATCTCGCGCTGCGCGCGGTCGCGCAGCTGCTTCATCTCGCGCTCGGCACCCTCGCGCACCTTGCGGCGCGCGTCGGCCTTGGCGCCCTCGGCCTCAAGCTCGGCCAGGTCGGTCTCGAGCTTCTTGGCGCGGGCCTCCAGGTCGGAGTCGCGGCGCTGCTCGATCTGCTGGCGCTCGACGGAGACGTGCGCCTCCAGCGAGGGCAGGTCGCGCGTACGGCGCTCCTCGTCCACCCACGTGATCATGTAGGCGGCGAAGTAGATGACCTTCTCAAGGTCCTTGGGCGCGAGGTCCAGCAGGTAGCCCAGCCGGCTCGGCACACCCTTGAAGTACCAGATGTGGGTCACGGGAGCGGCCAGCTCGATGTGGCCCATCCGCTCACGACGCACCTTGGCGCGCGTGACCTCGACGCCACAGCGCTCGCAGATGATGCCCTTGAAGCGGACGCGCTTGTACTTGCCGCAGTAGCACTCCCAGTCCCGGGTCGGACCGAAGATCTTCTCGCAGAAGAGTCCGTCCTTTTCGGGCTTCAGGGTGCGGTAGTTGATGGTCTCGGGCTTCTTGACCTCGCCGTGGCTCCACTGACGGATGTCGTCAGCGGTGGCCAGACCGATCCGGAGCTCATCGAAGAAGTTGACGTCGAGCACTATGCGTCAATCCCTCTCAGGGTTGTAAGTCTGTGGTCTGAAACGGGGGTCGCGGGGTCGGTAGGGGCCCATTCCTGGGCCCCTACCGGAACTCCCGTCAGACCTCTTCGACGCTGCTCGGCTCGCGCCGGGACAGGTCGATGCCGAGCTCCTCCGCAGCGCGGAAGACGTCCTCGTCGGTGTCGCGCATCTCGATGGACATGCCGTCCGAGGACAGCACCTCCACGTTGAGGCACAGGGACTGCATCTCCTTGATGAGCACCTTGAAGGACTCGGGGATGCCGGGCTCGGGGATGTTCTCGCCCTTGACGATGGCCTCGTAGACCTTCACGCGGCCGGTGACGTCGTCGGACTTGATCGTCAGCAGCTCCTGGAGGGCGTACGCGGCGCCGTAAGCCTCCAGCGCCCACACCTCCATCTCACCGAAGCGCTGGCCACCGAACTGAGCCTTACCGCCCAGCGGCTGCTGGGTGATCATCGAGTACGGACCGGTCGAGCGGGCGTGCAGCTTGTCGTCGACCAGGTGGTGGAGCTTGAGGATGTACATGTACCCGACGGAGATCGGGTCCGGGAACGGCTCACCGGAACGGCCGTCGAACATCCGCGCCTTGCCGGACGGCAGGACCATGCGGTCGCCGTCGCGGTTGGGCCGGGTGTTCTCCAGCAGACCGGCCAGCTCGTCCTCGCGGGCGCCGTCGAAGACCGGGGTCGCGACGTTGGTGCGCGGCTCGACCTGGTCGGCGGCGATGGACTGCAGGCGCTGGGCCCACTCCTCACCGAGGCTGGAGACGTCCCAGCCCTGGCTGGCGAGCCAGCCGAGGTGGATCTCCAGGACCTGTCCCGGGTTCATGCGGGACGGGACGCCCAGCGGGTTGAGGATGATGTCGACCGGGGTGCCGTCCTCCATGAACGGCATGTCCTCGACCGGCAGAATCTTCGAGATGACGCCCTTGTTGCCGTGACGGCCGGCGAGCTTGTCACCGTCGGTGATCTTGCGCTTCTGCGCGACGTAGACGCGGACCAGCTGGTTCACGCCCGGGGGAAGCTCGTCGCCCTCCTCGCGGTCGAAGACGCGGACGCCGATGACCTTGCCGATCTCGCCGTGCGGCACCTTCAGCGAGGTGTCACGGACCTCGCGCGCCTTCTCACCGAAGATCGCGCGGAGCAGGCGCTCCTCGGGGGTCAGCTCGGTCTCGCCCTTGGGCGTGACCTTGCCGACGAGGATGTCGCCGGCGACGACCTCGGCACCGATCCGGATGATGCCGCGCTCGTCGAGGTCGGAGAGGACCTCCTCGGAGACGTTCGGGATGTCCCGGGTGATCTCCTCGGGGCCGAGCTTGGTGTCACGGGCGTCGACCTCGTGCTCCTCGATGTGGATCGAGGAGAGGACGTCGTCCTGCACGAGGCGCTGCGACAGGATGATCGCGTCCTCGTAGTTGTGACCCTCCCACGGCATGAACGCCACGAGCAGGTTCTTGCCGAGCGCCATCTCGCCCTCGTCCGTGGACGGACCGTCGGCGAGGACCTGGCCCTCGATGACCCGCGCGCCCTCGTCCACGACGACCTTCTGGTTGAAGGAGGTGCCCTGGTTGGAGCGGGTGAACTTGGCGACGCGGTACGTGGTGTACGTGCCGTCGTCGTTGGCGACGGTGATGTAGTCCGCGGAGACCTCCTGGACCACACCGTTCTTCTCGGCCTTGATGACGTCGCCGGCGTCGACCGCGCAGCGGTACTCCATGCCGGTGCCGACCAGCGGCGACTCCGCCTTGATCAGCGGAACGGCCTGGCGCATCATGTTCGATCCCATGAGCGCGCGGTTGGCGTCGTCGTGCTCGAGGAACGGGATCATGGCGGTCGCGGCCGACACCATCTGGCGCGGCGAGACGTCCATGTAGTGCACCTCGTCGGCGGGGACGAGGTCGACCTCGCCGCCACGACGACGGACCAGCACACGCTGCTCGGAGAAGCGCAGGTCCTCGCTGAGCTTGGCGTTGGCCTGGGCGATGAGGAAGCGGTCCTCCTCGTCCGCGGTGAGGTAGTCCACCTCCTCCGTGACCTGGCCGTCGACGACCTTGCGGTACGGCGTCTCGATGAAGCCGAAGACGTTGACCCGGCCGTAGGACGCGAGCGAACCGATCAGACCGATGTTCGGGCCTTCGGGCGTCTCGATCGGGCACATGCGGCCGTAGTGCGACGGGTGCACGTCACGGACGTCCAGACCGGCCCGCTCACGGGAGAGACCACCCGGGCCCAGCGCCGACAGGCGGCGCTTGTGGGTCAGACCCGACAGCGGGTTGGTCTGGTCCATGAACTGGGACAGCTGGCTGGTGCCGAAGAACTCCTTGATGGAGGCGACGACCGGCCGGATGTTGATCAGGGTCTGCGGCGTGATCGCCTCGACGTCCTGGGTGGTCATGCGCTCGCGCACGACGCGCTCCATACGGGCGAGACCCGTACGGACCTGGTTCTGGATCAGCTCGCCGACGTTGCGCAGGCGGCGGTTGCCGAAGTGGTCGATGTCGTCGGTCTCGACAACGATGCTGTTGCCGTTCTCGCCGATCGTCTCGGTCTCGCCGGCGTGCAGCTTGACCAGGTACTTGATCGTGGCGATGACGTCATCGGTGGTCAGCACGCCGGCGTCCAGCGGCTCGTCGCCGCCGAGCTTCTTGTTGACCTTGTAGCGGCCGACCTTCGCGAGGTCGTAGCGCTTGGGGTTGAAGTAGAGGTTCTCCAGCAGCGTCTGCGCGGCCTCGCGGGTCGGCGGCTCGCCCGGACGCAGCTTGCGGTAGATGTCGAGCAGCGCGTCGTCCTGGCCCTGGGTGTGGTCCTTCTCCAGGGTGGCGCGCATCGACTCGTACTCGCCGAACTCCTCGAGGATCTGCTCGGTGGTCCAACCGAGCGCCTTGAGCAGGACGGTCACGGACTGCTTGCGCTTGCGGTCGATGCGCACACCGACCATGTCGCGCTTGTCGATCTCCATCTCCAGCCAGGCACCCCGGGACGGGATGATCTTGGCGGAGAAGATGTCCTTGTCGGACGTCTTGTCGATCGAGCTGTCGAAGTACACACCCGGCGAGCGGACCAGCTGCGACACCACGACACGCTCGGTGCCGTTGATGACGAAGGTGCCCTTGTTGGTCATGAGCGGGAAGTCGCCCATGAAGACCGTCTGGGACTTGATCTCGCCGGTCTCGTTGTTGGTGAACTCCGCGGTGACGAAGAGCGGAGCCGCGTACGTGAAGTCGCGCTCCTTGCACTCGTCGATGGAGTTCTTCGGAGGCTCGAAGCGGTGGTCGCGGAAAGTCAGCGACATCGACCCGGAGAAGTCCTCGATCGGGGAGATCTCTTCGAAGATCTCTTCCAGACCGGACTTGGTGGGAACTTCCTGCCCACTCTCCAGCGCAGCCTCGACGCGACCCTTCCATGCGGCATTGCCGAGCAGCCAGTCGAAGCTTTCGGTCTGCAGCGCAAGGAGGTTCGGAACCCCGAGGGGCTCCTTGATCTTCGCAAAAGAGATGCGCAGCGGGGCGGTGCTGTCGCCGTTGTTCGTATTGGCAGTCGAGGCGTTGCGCGAGGCGGCCAAGAGGGGGTCCTTCCGAGGGCTCGGACTCACTACGCGCGTACCGGTCCCGAATCGAGCAAAGCGGCGGAAAGCCCAGGTCAGGGCGGGTCAGTCAGCTTTGCTCGGGCTCGGGTATGCCCCTGGTGACGGGCAGGGAGCAGCTAACAGGCAGCGCAAAGGGTCAGTGTAGCCACATGGCCCACTGATGTCCAGAGCGAGTTTCCGGAGACCGGTACCGCACCGTGTGCCGATCTTCTCCCTCCGGGAGGTGATGCCCTCCGCAACGGAGGTGCGCCTCGTTGTTCTTCTCTACGCCCAATGCCCTGCGCCTGCCGAAAGCCCTGCGCCAGTGGCGCACACCGATGCTTCCCTCTTCGTCCGCGATCCATGCCTCGAACCCTGGACCGCTTCTGCGTCGCGTCCCGAGAATTGCGCGCCGCGTCCGGTTCGTCAAGGCCCCCCGCCTCTGGGAGATCGTCACACCGAGGTGCGTCCGGACAACGAAGATCACCATACTCGCACTCGGTCGCGGGGCAACGCAGCCGGGGCGGGTACGCGGAAGGGCGACCACCCGTATGGGTGATCGCCCTTCGCGGTGTCCGCGTTACACCCTCAGGCGCAGCGGACGGGAGTCAGAGACTCACCAAGGTCACTTGACCTCGACGGAGGCGCCGGCGCCCTTGAGGGCCTCGGCGGCCTTGTCCGCGGCGTCCTTGGCGACCTTCTCCAGGACCGGCTTCGGGGTGCCGTCGACCAGGTCCTTGGCCTCCTTCAGGCCGAGGGAGGTCAGCTCACGCACGACCTTGATGACCTGGATCTTCTTCTCGCCGGCACCGGTGAGGATGACGTCGAACTCGTCCTGCTCCTCCTCGGCGGCGGCGGCCGGGGCACCGGGGGCACCGGCGGCGACGACGGCGGCCGGGGCGGCGGCGGTGACGTCGAAGCGCTCCTCGAAGGCCTTCACGAACTCGGCGAGCTCGATGAGGGTCATCTCGTCGAACTGGGCAAGCAGGTCTTCCTGGCTGAGCTTCGCCATGATGGCGGTCCTTCCACTAATTCGGCTGGTGCCGGATGTACATTTCGGCGGGCGTGCGGCCCGCTGTAACCCGCGCCGGAATGGCGCGGATCATGACGCGAGCCGAATTACTCGGCACCGCCCTGCTCGGCCTTCTTGGCGCGAAGCGCTTCCGCGGTGCGGACGAACTTCGACGGGAGCGCCTGGAAGAGCGCGGCAGCCTGGGACTGCTTGCCCTTCATGGCGCCCGCCAGCTTGGCGAGCAGAACCTCGCGGGACTCGAGGTCCGCAAGCTTCTTGATCTCGTCGGCGGACAGCGCCTTGCCGTCAAGGACACCGCCCTTGATGACGAGGTTCTGGTTCTCCTTGGCGAAGTCACGAAGACCCTTCGCCGCCTCAACCGGGTCACCGGTCACGAAGGCGACGGCCGTCGAGCCACTGAGGTGCTCGTCCAGCACAGAGATCCCGGCCTCCTGGGCCGCGATCTTGGTCAGCGTGTTCTTCACCACACGGTACTGAGCGTTCTCACCGAGCGAACGGCGCAGATCCTTGATCTGCGCAACGGTAAGACCGGTGTACGCGGTCACAACAGCGGCGTTCGAGTTGCGGAACTTCTCGGCAATCTCGTCGACTGCTGCGACCTTGTCGGGCCTCGCCATGAGCCTCGGCCTCCTTCCGGGTGATGAGGACCGCGCAGAAGGGGCTGGGCAAAACAAACGCCCCGGCGCAGGGCACGGGGCGTCACTCAACCAGTCAGAAAACTGTCCGGGAGTTTCTCCACACAACCTGCGCAGGCCGTCCGCAGCTAGCGGATCCTTCGGCCGCCGCGCGTCCGGGATCGGACGCACAGAGACAACCAGCGGTCTTTGGCTTCCGGGACACCGTACGGGAACGACCTGGGCCGGAGCAAATCGGCTGAGCGGGGGCACCGGGAACGCGCCCCGGACCCCCGCTCACCAGTGGACTTCTAACGCAGCGGACTCACTTGTACTCGGTGGTGTCGCTCGCCGGCGGCGGCGTCACCGAGACCTTGGTGCCGTAGTCCGAGTAGTAGACCGTCGAGTCGTACGGCGACTTGGCGTCCATCTGCTCGTGCTTCTTGACCAGCAGGTTGTCCGAGCTGACCCAGAGGTCGATGGTCTCGTTCTTGGCGCCGAGCGCCTGCAGCTGCCCCTCCAGGGACTTCAGGTCCGCCTCGCTGACGTTCTTCGTCTGCATGCGGGTCAGCTCGCTCACCGAGAGCGTGCCGCTGTAGTGGGTGGCCTGGACGCCGCGGACGTCTTCCTTGCCGACTTCCTTGACCTTGCCCGAGGCGATCAGCAGGTCCACCGACCGGCCCGGGTTGTTGTTGTTCATCATGTCCTTCATGAGGGCGCCGGCCGCGCCCATCTTCTTGGCCATGACGTCGTAGTCGTACTTGATCCAGTTCTTGCCGCCCATGGGCATGCCCATGTTCATGTACATCGCGTCCGGCGTGTACAGCGCCTTCATGGGCTTGCCGGAGCCGCCCATCGGACCGCCGGCCTGGGTGATGTCGGCCGACATGTGCATGCCGGACGCCCAGTCCATCGCGCCCTTCATGGTCTGGGTCATCGCGCCGTTCTTGGTGGTGCCCTCGACCTTGGCGGAGTTCTTGCCGTTCGTCTGCTGCGAGGCCGCCTTCAGCGAGGCGAGCGCCGCGTCCAGCGGGGACTTCGCCCCCGCCGCGTCGTTGCTGCCACCGCTGGCGCTGCCACCGCCGGTGCCGTTGCTCTTGTCGCCGCCGCCGTTACAAGCGGTCAGGCCGGCCATCATGACAACTCCCGCCGCAACGGCGACGGCAATACGCGTGGTGCGCACTGAGGCTCCCCCTTAGATCTTTTTATGGACCTCGGTGGCGACTGTAGTGCAGACCCCCGACAGCCCGTGCGCCAGGCCCGGCGAGGGAACGCATCAGGCCCCGCCCTCCCTGGGGAGAGCGGGGCCTGCAAGTAACGCGTCACGCGCTACGAGGCGTCGATCAGTGAGATCAGACGGCCTCGTCCTCGACGAGGAGGTTGCGGGTGCGGTTGGGGTCCACCGGGATGCCGGGGCCGATGGTGGTGCTGATCGTCGTCTTCTTGATGTAGCGGCCCTTGGCGGCGGACGGCTTCAGACGGCTGATCTCCTCCAGCGCCGCGGCGTAGTTCTCCACCAGCTTGGTGTCGTCGAAGGACACCTTGCCGATGATGAAGTGGAGGTTGGAGTGCTTGTCGACGCGGAACTCGATCTTGCCGCCCTTGATGTCGGTGACGGCCTTCGCGACGTCCGGCGTGACGGTGCCGGTCTTCGGGTTCGGCATCAGACCACGGGGACCGAGCACGCGGCCGAGGCGGCCGACCTTGCCCATGAGGTCCGGGGTGGCGACGACGGCGTCGAAGTCCAGACGGCCCTTGGAGACCTCGTCGATCAGTTCGTCCGAGCCGACGATGTCGGCGCCGGCGGCTTCCGCGGCCGCAGCACGGTCACCGGTCGCGAAGACCAGGACCCGGGCGGTCTTACCGGTGCCGTGCGGGAGGTTCACGGTGCCACGGACCATCTGGTCGGCCTTGCGCGGGTCGACGCCCAGACGCATGGCAACCTCGACGGTCGCGTCGAACTTGGCGGACGTGGTGTCCTTGGCGAGACGGACGGCCTCGAGCGGGGCGTACAGACGCTCCCGGTCGATCTTCGCGTCCGCGTTGCGAAGAGTCTTGCTGCGCTTCACTTCTGCTCCTGATGCAGTGGGGTGGAGTCGTGGTACGGACCAGCGCCTGGTCCTGCCACGGGCTGAGCCAACGTGCGGCGTGCGCCGCACGGCCGTGACGAGCTGAGGATCAGCCCTCGACCGTGATGCCCATGGAACGGGCGGTGCCGGCGATGATCTTCGACGCGGCGTCCAGGTCGTTGGCGTTCAGGTCGGGCATCTTGGTCGTGGCGATCTCGCGGACCTGCGCCTCGGTGATCTTGGCGACCTTGGTCTTGTGCGGCTCGCCGGAGCCCTTCTCCACGCCCGCGGCCTTCAGGATGAGCTTCGCGGCCGGCGGGGTCTTGGTGACGAAGGTGAAGGAACGGTCTTCGTAGACCGTGATCTCCACCGGCACGACCATGCCACGCTGCGACTCGGTCGCGGCGTTGTAGGCCTTGCAGAACTCCATGATGTTGACGCCGTGCTGACCCAGCGCGGGGCCGACCGGCGGAGCCGGGTTCGCGGCACCGGCCTGGATCTGGAGCTTGATAAGCCCCGTGACCTTCTTCTTCTTGGGAGGCATGCTCTCTCCGGGTCCTAGTGAGAGGTGGTTCGCCCCGCAATCCGGTCATCCGGATGGAGGCATACCGCACCACGATAACGGGTACTGTCGTGCGGCCAAAAACCGCGCAGGTCAGACCGGCTCTGCGCCGGTCTGACCTGGTCGGTGGCTGGAGGTCCGGAAGAACCTAGTTCTTCTGGATCTGGTCGAAGCTCAGCTCGACCGGGGTCTCGCGGCCGAAGATCTCCACCAGACCCTTGACCTTCTTCGAGTCGGCGTTGATCTCGTTGATCGTGGCCTGAAGCGTCGCGAACGGACCGTCGGTGACGGTGACGGAGTCGCCCACCTCGAAGTCCAGCACCTGGACCTCGACCTTGCGGGACGGCGCCGGCTTGCCCTCGGCCGCGGCGGCCTCCTTGGCGGCCTTCTCCTCCGCCTCCGGCGCGAGCATCTTGACGATCTCGTCCAGGGTCAGCGGGTACGGGTCGTAGGCGTTGCCGACGAAGCCGGTGACGCCCGGGGTGTTGCGGACGACGCCCCAGGACTCGTTGGTCAGGTCCATGCGCACCAGCACGTAGCCCGGAAGCTTGTTCTGGCGGACGGTACGGCGGTCACCGTTCTTGATCTGCACTACCTCTTCCTGCGGCACCTCGGCCTGGAAGATGTAGTCCTCGACGTTCAGCGACACGGCGCGCTGTTCGAGGTTGGTCTTCACGCGGTTCTCGTAGCCCGCGTAGGTGTGGATGACGTACCACTCGCCGGGGAGCCCGCGCAGCTCGTCACGGAGGGCGGCCACCGGGTCGACCGGCTCCTGCTCCTCGACGTCCTCGGAAGCCTCGTCGGCCTCCTCGTCCTCGACGTGCACGGCGGCCGCCTCGGCGGGCTCGCCGGCGTCGGCGTCCTCGGCGTCCAGCTCGTCGACGTCGTCCGCGCCCGCGACGATGTCCGCGGCGGCGTCCTCGTCAGCGATGGCCGCAGCCTCCCCCTCGACCTCGGCCGAGACGGCCTCGTCAACCTCGGCCTCTGCAGCCGCGACGGGCTTGGCGGCGTCGTTCAGGTTCGGGTCAGACACGTGGCTGCTTCTTCCTTGCTTCAAGGGGTTGAACGTGCGAAGGGCCGCCCCGCAGAGGCACCCTCCGCGGGATCAGCCGAAGACGTACCCGACGACTCGGTTGATTCCCAAGTCAATCACGGTTACGAGACCGATGACGATGGCCACGAAGACGATCACCACGGTGGTGTACGACGACAGCTGGCTGCGCGTCGGCCAGACGACCTTACGCAGTTCCGCGATGACCTGACGGTAGAAGAGCGCGAGCCGTGCGAAGGGCCCCTTCTTGCCGCGCTTGCCACCGCGGCGGGGCTTCTTCTCGGATTCCGCGGCGTCCTCTTCGGAACGACCGCGCTCAGGCATGTCGATGGAGCCCAGGGCGTCCGTCACTCGTCCTCACCTGAATCCGGGTCGTGGCCGTGCCGCGCCCGGCCCGGCCGCACGGCGGTGCATTTCGTACGTACGCGTGCACGCACTCGGTGATGACAGTGCGTGTAGCAGGGCCGGAGGGACTTGAACCCCCAACCGCTGGTTTTGGAGACCAGTGCTCTACCAATTGAGCTACGACCCTTTGTGGTTCCCCCAACCTACCGCATGCGGACGACTGCACTATGTCGTGTCATCGTGCGCCGCGGCGACCCGGTGGGAGCCAACGGTCAGCGAGTGTACGTGGTTCGGGGCCGGGCGTCGAACAGGAACCTCCCGTACCGCCCTGCAAACCCGTGCAACGCGGTCGCGCCCGGTCTGCAACGATGCCCCTATGAGCGCTGCCACTCCCTCTGCATCGTCCCCCGCCGACCGCCGGGTTTCCGTGCGCGTCGGTTCGATCTCCGAGTCCGCCACCCTCGCCGTCGACGCCAAGGCCAAGGCACTCAAGGCCGCCGGGCGTCCGGTGATCGGCTTCGGGGCCGGCGAGCCCGACTTCCCCACGCCCGACTACATCGTCGAGGCGGCGGTCGAGGCCTGCCGCAACCCGAAGTTCCACCGCTACACCCCCGCCGGCGGCCTCCCCGAGCTGAAGTCGGCGATCGCGGCGAAGACGCTGCGCGACTCCGGCTACGAGATCGAAGCCGCGAACGTCCTGGTCACCAACGGTGGCAAGCAGGCCATCTACGAGGCGTTCGCGGCCATCCTGGACCCGGGCGACGAGGTCATCGTCCCGGCGCCGTACTGGACCACCTACCCCGAGTCGATCCGGCTCGCGGGCGGTGTGCCGGTCGACGTGGTCGCCGACGAGACCACCGGATACCGGGTCTCCGTCGAGCAGTTGGAGGCGGCCCGCACCGAGCGCACCAAGGTGCTGCTGTTCGTCTCGCCGTCGAACCCGACCGGTGCGGTCTACCCCCGCGAGCAGGTCGAGGCGATCGGCCGCTGGGCCGCCGAGCACGGCCTGTGGGTGCTGACCGACGAGATCTACGAGCACCTGGTCTACGGCGACGCGGAGTTCTCCTCGCTGCCGGTCGTGGTGCCGGAGCTGCGCGAGAAGTGCATCGTCGTCAACGGCGTGGCGAAGACGTACGCGATGACCGGCTGGCGGGTGGGCTGGGCCATCGGCCCCAAGGACGTCATCAAGGCGGCCACCAACCTCCAGTCGCACGCCACCTCCAACGTCTCCAACGTGGCGCAGGTGGCGGCCATCGCGGCGGTCAGCGGTGACCTGACGGCCGTCGAGGAGATGAAGGTCGCCTTCGACCGGCGCCGCAAGACCATCGTGCGGATGCTCAACGAGATCGACGGCGTGCTCTGCCCGGAGCCGGAGGGCGCGTTCTACGCGTACCCGTCGGTCAAGGGGCTGCTGGGCAAGGAGATCCGCGGCAAGCGCCCGCAGTCCAGCGTCGAGCTGGCCGAGCTGATCCTGGAGGAGGCGGAGGTCGCCGTCGTCCCGGGTGAAGCCTTCGGCACCCCCGGCTACCTGCGTCTTTCGTACGCCCTGGGCGACGAGGACCTGGTCGAGGGCGTCTCGCGGATCCAGAAGCTGCTGGCGGAGGCGAAGTAGCCGCGTAGCGCGGCGCGGTCAGCCGCTCGGCGTGCGGGGTCGGACCGTCGTCCGGCCCCGCACGCCTTTTTGGTGGTCCCTCCGTTCGGGGCGGGGCCTATGCCGGCGGGCGGCGGGTGCGGCAGTATCTGCGGATGGAGCGTGTTCGTGATCTGCGTCAACTGCCGAAGGCCCACCTGCACCTGCACTTCACCGGCTCGATGCGACCGGCGACGCTGCTGGACCTCGCCGACAAGTACGGCGTCCATCTGCCGGAGGCGCTCACGAGCGGGAAGCCGCCCCGGCTGAGCGCCACCGACGAACGCGGCTGGTTCCGCTTCCAACGGCTCTACGACATCGCACGGTCCTGCCTGCGCTCCCCCGAGGACATCCAGCGGTTGGTGCGCGAGGCGGCGCAGGAGGACGTCCGGGACGGCTCCCGCTGGCTGGAGATCCAGGTCGACCCGACCTCGTACGCGCCGCGGCTGGGCGGGCTGATCCCGGCCCTGGAGATCATCCTGGACGCGGTGGACCGGGCCTCCCGCGACACCGGGCTGGGCATCCGCGTCCTGGTGGCGGCGAACCGGATGAAGCACCCGTTGGACGCCCGCACGCTGGCCCGGCTGGCCGTGCGCTACGCCGACCGCGGGGTGGTCGGCTTCGGACTCTCCAACGACGAACGCCGCGGCCTCGCCCGGGACTTCGACCGGGCCTTCGCCATCGCCCGGGACGGCGGCCTGCTCTCCGCGCCGCACGGCGGCGAGCTGTCCGGGCCGGCGAGCGTCCGGGACTGCCTGGACGACCTGCACGCCGCCCGGATCGGGCACGGGGTGCGGGCCGCGGAGGATCCGGTGCTGCTGCGCCGGCTGGCGTCCCGCGGTGTGACCTGCGAGGTGTGCCCGGCGTCCAACGTGGCGCTGGGCGTCTACGGGAAGCAGGAGGACGTGCCGCTGCGGACGTTCTACGAGGCGGGGGTGCCGATGGCGCTGGGCGCCGACGACCCGCTGCTGTTCGGCGCGCGCCTGGCCGCCCAGTACGAGATCGCGCGCACCGCGCACGCCTTCACCGACGCCGAGTTGGCCGAACTGGCCCGGCAGTCCGTGCGGGCCTCCCGGGCGCCCGAGGAGGTGCGGCGGGCGGTGCTGGCGGACGTCGACGCCTGGCTGGCCGCCCCGGTGCCCTAGCGGCCCGGGCGGCCGGCCAGGGGCGCCTACAGGCTGACGCCGACCGTCACCGGCTCGTTGACGAGGGTCACCCCGAAGGCGTCGTGCACGCCGTCGCGGACCTCGCGGGCCAACGCGAGCAGGTCCTCGGTGGTGGCCCGGCCGCGATTGGTGAGGGCCAGGG
The DNA here is from genome assembly GCA_001418405.1 of Streptomyces diastatochromogenes. Classification (GTDB taxonomy): domain Bacteria; phylum Actinomycetota; class Actinomycetes; order Streptomycetales; family Streptomycetaceae; genus Streptomyces; species Streptomyces albulus_C. Next base: position 39,831 of record LIQL01000002.1, read on the forward strand.
TGTGCTTGGTGGAGATCCGGGCCGGGCCGCTGCCGTAGCCCTTGGTGAAGCCGGCCCGGTCGATGAGCCAGGCCGCGGAGGTCTTCACCCGGCCGTCGCCGTCCGGGAAGGCCGGCGGCGCGGCGTCCGGGCCGAGCCGGTCGTGGACCCGCCGGACGAGGTCGTCGTGCTCGTCCTCGGTGAGGACGGGGTTGGTGAAGAAGGAGCCGGCCGACCAGGTGTCGTGGTCGTCGGGGTCCAGCACCATGCCCTTGCCGGCCCGCAGCGCCAGGACGGTCTTGCGGGCGACGGCGAGCGGCACCCGGTCCCCGACGCCGACGCCGAGGGCGCGGGCCGTCTGGTCGTACCT
>LIQL01000020.1 GCA_001418405.1 Streptomyces diastatochromogenes
GCAGGGGTTGGCGTTGTTCGACGCTGCTTTGGCGTCGGGTGGTTCGGCTCTGGTGCCGGTGCGTCTGGATGTGACGGCGCTGCGCAATCAGCCCACCGTCCCGCCCGTCCTCCGCGGCCTGGTCAAGGCACCCGTCCGCCGCACCGCAGCGACCACCGCCCTCGCTCCCGGCGCGGACACCGGACTCGCCCAACGACTCGCCCCACTCGACCACGCGCAACGACACGACGCACTGCTCGCCCTCGTCCGCAGCAGCGCCGCGCTCGTCCTCGGCCACACCGACGGCGACGCCATCGACCCCGAACGCGCCTTCCGCGACCTGGGTTTCGACTCCCTCACGGCCGTCGAACTCCGCAACCGCCTGCGCACCGCCACCGGCCTGCACCTCTCGGCCACCATGGTCTTCGACCACCCCACCCTGACCGCCCTGGCCGATCACTTGCAGACCGAGTTGTTCGGTGCTGTCGAGGCTGAGGTGCGGGAGCTGGTTCCGGCGCTGGTGTCGTTGGCGGATGATCCGGTCGTGGTGGTGGGGATGGCCTGTCGGTATCCGGGTGGGGTCGGCTCGCCGGAGGAGCTGTGGCGTCTGGTGAGCGAGGGCGCTGATGCGATCGGTGACTTCCCGACGAATCGTGGCTGGGACGTCGAGTCCCTCTACCACCCCGATCCCGACCACCTCGGTACGTCCTACACCCGCTCTGGCGGTTTCCTTCACGGTGCGGGGGAGTTTGATCCTGGTTTCTTCGGGATGAGTCCGCGGGAGGCGTTGGCGACCGATTCGCAGCAGCGGTTGTTGTTGGAGTCGTCGTGGGAGGCGGTGGAGCGGGCCGGTATTGACCCGTTGAGCCTGCGGGGCAGCGCGACGGGCGTGTTCGCCGGTGTCATGTACGGGGACTACGGGAGCATCCTGGGCGGTAGGGAGTTCGAGGGGTTCCAGGGCCAGGGCAGCGCCGGCAGCGTGGCTTCCGGCCGTGTTGCGTACAGTCTGGGTCTCGAAGGTCCGGCGGTGACGGTGGACACGGCGTGCTCGTCGTCGTTGGTGGCGTTGCACTGGGCTGCGCAGGCGTTGCGGGCGGGGGAGTGCTCGTTGGCGTTGGCCGGTGGTGTGACGGTGATGTCCACGCCCAGTACGTTCGTGGAGTTCTCGCGCCAGCGCGGCCTGGCCCCCGACGGCCGTTCCAAGGCGTTCGCCGAGGCGGCGGACGGTGTCGGCTGGTCCGAGGGCGTCGGCATGCTGGTGCTGGAGCGCCAGTCGGACGCGGTCCGCAACGGTCACGAGATCCTGGCGGTGGTGCGCGGCTCGGCGGTCAATCAGGACGGCGCGTCCAACGGTCTGACGGCGCCGAACGGCCCGTCCCAGCAGCGGGTCATCCGCCAGGCGTTGGCCAGCGGTGGTCTCTCTGCCGGGGATGTCGACGTGGTCGAGGCGCACGGTACCGGTACGACGCTCGGTGACCCGATCGAGGCCCAGGCGCTGCTGGCCACTTATGGGCAGGACCGTGCCGTTGAACGTCCGTTGCTGTTGGGCTCGGTGAAGTCCAACATCGGGCACACCCAGGCCGCGGCCGGTGTCGCGGGCGTCATCAAGATGGTGTTGGCGATGCGGCACGGTGTGGTGCCGCGGACGTTGCACGTCGATGCACCGTCCTCGCACGTGGACTGGAGTGCGGGTGCGGTCGAGCTGCTGACGGACGAGATCGCCTGGCCGGAGACGGGCCGGGCCCGGCGCGCCGGCGTCTCCTCGTTCGGCATCAGCGGCACCAACGCCCACGTCATCCTCGAACACCCGGCACCCGTCGAGCCTGTCGACGGTGCGCCGAGCGAGACCGAGCCCGGTGTCGTCCCGCTACCGCTGTCCGGAAAGTCGCCCGAGGCACTGCGTGACCAGGCCGAACGCCTCCTGCTCACCCTGAGCGAGGGGCCCGGCCCGCGCCCGCTCGACCTCGGATACTCGTTGGCCACGACGCGCTCGGCGTTCGACCACCGCGCGGTGGTACTGGCGACCGACCACGCCGATGCGGTCCGCGCGCTGACGGCGATCGCTGCCGGTGTCCCAGACGCTGCCGCCGTCGTCGGCCGTACCCGTGCGGGGCGCCACGCGATCCTCTTCTCGGGGCAGGGATCCCAACGCCTCGGTATGGGACGTGGGTTGTACGGCCGGTTCCCGGTGTTCGCGGAGGCGTTGGACGAGGTCGTCGATGGTCTGGATGCTGAACTGCCCGGGCAGGTCGGGTTGCGGGAGGTGATGTGGGGTGATGACGCCGATCGGTTGAACGAGACGGGTTGGGCGCAGCCGGCGTTGTTCGCTGTGGAAGTCGCCCTGTTCCGTCTGGTGGAGAGTTGGGGTGTGCGGCCGGACTTCGTCGCCGGTCACTCGATCGGTGAGATCGCGGCGGCGCACGTTGCGGGCGTGTTGTCGTTGGCGGATGCCTGCCGTTTGGTGGCGGCTCGTGCTCGGTTGATGCAGGCGCTTCCGTCGGGTGGTGCGATGATCGCCGTCCAGGCGACGGAGGACGAGGTCGCCGCGCACCTTACGGACGACGTGGCGATTGCCGCGATCAACGGGCCCACCTCCGTCGTTCTCTCCGGGAGTGAGAGCGCGGCTCTCGCGGTGGCGGGGCGGCTCGCGGCGGATGGTCGGAAGACGACGCGGTTGCGGGTTTCGCACGCGTTCCACTCGCCGCTGATGGACCCGATGTTGGAGGACTTCCGCGCCGTCGCGGAGGGCCTTTCCTACGGTGCGCCGTCCCTGTCTGTGGTGTCGAACCTGACGGGTGAACTGGCCTCGGCCGACGTTCTCTGCTCGGCGGAGTACTGGGTGCGGCACGTCCGCGAGGCGGTCCGTTTCGCCGACGGCGTCCGTACCCTCGCCGACCACGGCGCCACCACCTTCCTGGAACTCGGCCCGGACGGCGTCCTCTCCGCGCTGACCCAGCAGACGCTGACCGCCGACACCGACACCGACACCGACACCGAGGCCGATTCCGGCACCGACATCGTCACCGTTCCGGTCCTCCGCAAGGACCGGGACGAAGAGACCGCCGCACTCAGCGCACTCGCTCACCTCCACGCGGCAGGGGCTCGCATCGACTGGTCGGCGTTCTTCGCCGGCACCGGCGCCGCCCGCGTCGACCTGCCGACGTACGCCTTCCAACACGCCACCTACTGGCCCACCGGCACCCCGTCCACCGCGCACGCCGCGGCCGTCGGAGTGACCGCCGCCGAACACCCACTGCTCAACGGTTCGGTCGAACTCGCCGATGAAGAAGGGGTGTTGTTCACCGGGCGGCTGTCGCTGCAGACGCATCCGTGGCTGGCCGACCACACCGTGATGGGCCAGGCACTGCTCCCGGGGACCGCCCTGCTGGAGTTGGCGTTCCGGGCGGGCGACGAGGTCGGTTGCGACCGCGTCGAGGAACTGACCCTGGCCGCACCGCTGGCCCTTCCCGAACGCGGGGCCGTGCGGACCCAGGTCCGGGTCGGCGTCGCCGACGACACCGGCCGCCGCACCGTCACCGTGCACTCCCGGCCCGAGCACGCGACCGACGCGTCCTGGACCGCCCACGCCACCGGCACTCTGACGACCACCAGCGGCGCCACCCCCGCCGGCTCGCCCTTCGACGCCACGGCCTGGCCGCCGGCCGACGCCGCCCCCCTCGACACGGCCGACTGCTACGCCCGCTTCACCGCGCTCGGTTTCGGCTACGGCCCGGTCTTCCAGGGCCTGCGCGCCGCCTGGCGCGCCGGTGACGTGGTCTACGCCGAGGTGGCCCTGCCCGATGCCGCCGGGGACGCCGCGGCCGACTTCGGTCTGCACCCCGCACTCCTGGACGCAGCCCTGCACGCCGCCCTCGTCGCCCACGACGGAGACGAGAGCAACGGGGGACTCCCGTTCTCCTGGGAGGGCGCCACCCTCCACGCCACGGGCGCCACCGCACTGCGCGTCCGGCTGACCCCGACGGGCGACGACGGGCGGTCCGTGGCCCTCGCCGTCGCCGACACCACCGGCCGGCTCGTCGCCGTCATCGACAACCTCGTGTCCCGCCGCGTGTCCGGCGCCCAGTTGACCGGCGCCACGGGCCTCGTCCGGGACGCCCTGTTCACCCTGGACTGGACGCCGGTGGCCGAGGGCGCCGCCGGCCCGGCGACGCACGACGGCCAAGGCACTCGGGACGCCCTTCGCGCGCCGGCCGCCGTCGCGCTCATCGGAACGGGCGACGCCGGCCTGGCCACCGACCTCACCGCCGCCGGGATCCGCACCACCACGCACCCCGACCTGGCCGCCCTCGCCGCGGACGACACGCAGGTCCCGAGCACGGTCCTGGTCCCCCTCACCTCAACCGCAATCGCGGCCGGAAGCGTCACCACGACGGAAACCGCCTCCGGCACCGCAACGGGAACCGGAACCGCTTCCCCGGTCGAGGCCGCCCACGCCCTGACCGCCGCCGCTCTCGCCCTCGTCCAGGAATGGCTCGGACAAGAACGCTTCGCCGGCTCCCGCCTGGTGTTCGTCACGACCGGCGCGGTGGCCGCCGGTGACGCCGACGTCATGGACCTGGGCGCCGCCGCGGTCTGGGGCCTGATCCGCTCCGCCCAGTCCGAGACGCCGGGCGCCTTCGTCCTCATCGACCGCGACCCCGCCCCGGGCGGCACGCACGACCGCAGTGCCGCTGCCGCCGACCGGGGGCGCCTGCTGGCCCGGGCGCTGCACACCGAGGAGCCGCAGCTCACGCTGCGCGACGGCAGCGTGCTCGCCGGTCGCCTGGCCCGCGTCGGTGCGGACGCCGCCCTCACCCCGCCGGCCGAACGTGCCTGGCGACTCGACAGCACGGCCAAGGGCAGTCTCAACGGCCTCGCCCTCACCCCGTACCCGGCGGCGCTGGCTCCGCTGACCGGCCACGAGGTCCGCGTCGAGGTCCGGGTCGCGGGCCTGAACTTCCGGGACGTGCTGAACGCGCTCGGCATGTACCCGGGTGACGCCGGGCTGTTCGGTTCGGAGGCGGCCGGCGTGGTCGTCGAGGTCGGGCCGCAGGTCACCGGTTTCGCTCCGGGCGACCGCGTCATGGGCATGATCACCGGCAGCTTCGGCTCCCTCGCCGTGGACGACGCCCGCCGCCTCACCCACCTGCCCGAGGACTGGTCCTGGGAGACGGGTGCCGGTGTGCCGTTGGTGTTCCTGACCGCCTATTACGCGCTCACGGAGTTGGGCGGGTTGCGGGCGGGGGAGAAGGTGCTGGTGCATGCCGGTGCCGGTGGCGTCGGCATGGCCGCGGTGCAGATCGCCCGGCATTTCGGTGCCGAGGTGTTCGCGACGGCGAGTGAAGGCAAGTGGGAGGTGCTGCGGGAGCTCGGCGTGGCCGAGGACCACCTCGCCTCGTCCCGGACCCTCGACTTCGCGACCGCCTTCGCCGAGACCGCCGGGGACGGCGGCCTCGACATCGTCCTCAACTCCCTCGCCGGTGAGTTCGTCGACGCCTCGATGGGGCTGCTCGGCACCGGCGGCCGGTTCCTGGAGATGGGCAAGACCGACATCCGCGAGGCCGACACGATCTCGGACGGCCTCTCCTACCAGTCCTTCGACCTTGCCTGGGTGGCGCCGGAAACCATCGGCACCATGCTCGCCGAACTGATGGAGCTCTTCCGCACCGGCGCCCTGCGGCCCCTCCCCGTCCGCACCTGGGACGTTCGGCACGCCAAGGACGCCTTCCGGTACATGAGCATGGCCAAGCACACCGGAAAGCTCGTGCTCACCCTGCCCCGCAGCTGGCAACCCGACGGGACGGTGTGGGTGACGGGTGGTACGGGTGGTTTGGGTGGTGTGTTGGCTCGGCATTTGGTGCGGTCGTGTGGGGTGCGTCGTTTGTTGTTGTCCAGTCGTTCTGG
>LIQL01000200.1 GCA_001418405.1 Streptomyces diastatochromogenes
CACCTGCCCCACCTGCCACCAACCCACCCCCTGGCAGCCCTACGACACCACCTAACAAAGCACTACTAGTGTCCTGCGCCAGTAGTTGTTCGTTAGTTGTTGTGTGACTTCTTCTTCTGGTGCGTCAGTTCCTCGTCGGGGCCCGAAGCTGGAGCCGTTGCTGCTCTGTGATGAGGAGCGGGCGGTGTTGGAGCGGTGGATGCGGCGGGCGACGTCGGCACAGGCGTTGGCTTTGCGGGCACGGATTGTGTTGGCGTGTGCGGGGCCGGAGGTGCCACCGATCGTCGCAGTCGCTCGGGATCTGCGGGTGACTGCGGACACGGTCCGTAAGTGGCGGCGGCGGTTCCTGGTCGACCGACTGGACGGCTTGGCTGACGAGCCTCGGCCGGGGAGGCCGCCGACGGTCGATGTCGATCAGGTGGAGGCAGTCGTGGTCGCGACGTTGGAGGAAATCCCGAAGAACGCGACTCACTGGTCTCGGAAGTCGATGGCGGACCACAGTGGCCTGTCGAAGTCCACCATCGGCCGGATCTGGCGGAAGTTCCAGCTCAAGCCCCATCTCACAGACACGTTCAAGCTGTCGACAGACCCGTTGTTCGTGGAGAAGATCTACGACGTCGTCGGCCTGTACTTCAATCCGCCCGAAGGCGCGGTCGTGCTCTCGGTGGACGAGAAGTCCCAGATCCAGGCGCTGGACCGGTCGCAGCCGGTTTTGCCGATGATGCCGGGCATGCCCGAGCGCCGGACCCACGACTACGTCCGCAACGGGCTGACCACCTTGTTTGCGGCCTTTGATGTTGCCACCGGCGAGGTCATCAGTGCCCTGCACCGCAGGCATCGGGCAGCGGAGTTCAAGAAGTTCCTGATCAGGATCGACAAGGAAGTGCCCGCGCACCTCCAAGTCCATCTGATCGTGGACAACTACGGCACCCACAAGACTCCCGCGATCAAGGCGTGGCTGGGTAAGCACCCGCGGTTTCAGCTGCACTTCACCCCGACCGGCTCCTCGTGGATCAACCAAGTGGAGCGGTGGTTCGGCTTCCTGGCCGACCAGATGATCCGCCGCGGGGCACACAAGAACGTGCAGGCCCTCGAGGCTGACATCCGCACGTGGGTCAAGAACTGGAACGAGGACCCCAAGCCGTTCATCTGGACCAAGACGGCCGAGGAGACCCTCGACTCCCTCGCCCGTTTCTGCCGACGAATCTCCGGCGCAGGACACTAGTCAGAGGTCGGTGTCGCGCGCGGGGCCGCCGGGTATCGGGACGCGGTCAGCCGCGTCAGCGCACGCGATAAACCCGGCGACATCGGCGATCATCCCCGGGATACTGGTCGCCCATGGACGAGGTCACAGTCGTTGTCGCCCATTCCGAGCGCGCGACCCTGCGCGTCGGCGACGTGTTCCTGAAGGTGGACGCCGATCAGGCTCGCATCGACGTCGAGGTCGAGGCGATGTCCCTCGCGCCGGTCCCGACCCCGGAGATCCTGTGGCGCAAGCCGCCCGTGCTCGCCATCGCCGCACTCCCGGGGACGACGCTCGGGCGCCTCGGTGGGCCGTCGACCGGGTCGTCGGCGGCGTGGGCCGCGGCGGGCGCCGCCATCCGGAAGCTGCACGACGCGCCGCTGCCGCCCCGGCCCGGCCGGGCCGGCCGGAGCATCGTCGCGCTGGCGGCGGAACTCGACGACGAGTGCGAGTTGCTCGTGACGAACGGCCTCCTGCCCGCTGACCTGGTCACCCACAACCGCCAGGTCGCCGAGGCCGCACTCCGGCCGTGGACTGCGGCGTTCACGCACGGCGACCTGCAGATCGCGCACGTCTTCGTCGACGGCGACGAGGTCACGGGCATCATCGACTGGTCCGAGGCGGGTCAGGGTGACGCCCTGTACGACCTCGCCACCTTCACGCTCGGACACGAGGAGCACCTCGACGACGTCCTCGCCGGCTACGGCACCGACACCGACATCAACGTGATCCACGCATGGTGGTCGTTGCGAAGCCTGCTGGCAGTTCGCTGGCTGATCGAGCACGGCTTCGACCCGTTCGCGCCGGGCTGTGAGGTCGACGTGCTGAGATCCCGGATGTGAGGCTGCGCGGCCCGACCGCTACGCATGCGCTCTGACGCATCGAGCAGGCCGTCCCGAGGGTGCATCTCCTTCCCCTGCTCTCGACGAAGTGCGGTGCGCAGTTCGTCGCCGGCAGATGGCGGCGCAGCCGAGGGTGTCGAACGCGTGGTGGTTCTCGTCGCGGATCTCCCAGCGGGTACGCAAGCGGCGGAACCACCGGCCCGTCGCGATCGCGTACCCGCCCGTCGGCGGATTCACCGGGCCCCGGGCCGTGGCACCGGGCGGGCGCGTCGTGCGGCTGAACCATATGGTCATCGAGCGCGTCTTACGCACCGCAACCCTCGGCAACCCCCATCCCCCAGTCGATCTCCCAGTCCACGGCCCCTCCCCCGTAGCCGCCGGCCCGCACCGCGCCCGAGAGAAAACCGGGAGTACATGTCCCCGCACGTTCGTCGCCGTTCCCTCGGCACCGTGTCCCTCACACTGGGCGGGCTCGTCATGGCCTGTCTCGTGATCGGTGGCGGGCTGTGGATCAAGGACCACACCGTGTGGTTCAAACGGATGCGGGGCGGCAATGCCTGGTCGCTGACCTACCAGGCAGGTGTCGTGGGCGGGCAGGGCCACGCCGCCGCCGTCCGCTACCGGTTCAACCCGGACCGCTTCGAACCGGCCCACCTCGTCAAACGGCTCGGCCGCACACCGCTCCCATGGAGCAGAAACGTGCTGGTCAACGCCGGGGAGCCGGCCCGGGTGGAGGTGCAGCCGGAAGGGGACGCGGTCGCGACGTGCCGGATCCTGCTCGACGGCATCCGCGTCGTCGCCGAGGGGAAGTCCCCCGGCCCCGGCCGCACCGCCGTGTGTCAGGTGACGACCAGCAGCACGCCGGAGAAGTGGCCGCGCTGACCGACCGCGGTCGCTCGGTCGGCTCAGCCGCCCTCCGGCCCCCCGGCGCGGCGGGTGGGAACGTAGCGGGTCGCCAGCTCGACGGCCTGTGCGGCCAGTGGTCCCAGCTCCGGCTCCTGGCGTGCCGCGGCCCGCGCGAGGCGTGCGATCTCCGCGGCCCACCCCGCGGCCGGCTCCCCCGCCGCGTCGCGGGCGCCGGCCGCCCCCGCGGGGGGCGGTTCGCCGATGCGGGCGAAACCGCGGTCGAGCAGGCCGCGAGCGTCCTCCGGGCGGTGCCTGGCCAGTGCCTTGACCGCGCCGACCACGTTGGCCAGGGCGCTGGCCGGCCGCGACCAGGCGTCGTCGCGGGCGCGCGCCCGCGGGTTGTGCCGGTCGTAGTCCGGGTCGTCCGCGACGGACTCGGCCCGTACGGACAGGTCGAGCCGCCAGAACAACGGCAGCTCGGCGAAGCGGACGAACAGCAGTCGGCGCCGGTCGGAGTGCCGGTAGTCGGGATCGCACCGCACCGCCGCGACCGGCCGGACCCTCCTCAGCACGTCCGCCACCCGCGCCAGGCACGCCGCGAACGCCTCGTCCGGCACCACCCATTCGACGTCGATGTCGCTGAAACGGTCCGCGGTGCCCGCCGCCAGCGAGCCCAGCAGCAGGGTCCGTGAGCCGGGACAGTCACGCTCCAGGACGGCGCGCACCGCGTGCGTCAACGCTTGTCGGTCCGGTTCGGGGTCCATGGTGGAAAGCGTAGGGGCGGCGGGCCGGTCAAGGGGCCGGCACGGGTGCGGAACTCTCGGGCTAGCGGCGCAGTGCCCCGTACACCGACCACACCACCGACACCAGCGGGACCGCGACCACCGCCCCGAGCACGCCCGCCGTGACGCCGCCGCAGACCACGGCCAGGGCCACCACGACCGGGTGCAGGCTGACCGCGCGGCTCATCACCAGGGGGTGCAGGACGTGTCCTTCGAGCTGCCCGATGACGACGATGAGCAGGACGACGGCCAGGGCCACCACCGGGCCCTTGGCGGCCAGGGCCACCACCGCCGCCACGGCCAGGGCGACCGGTGAGCCGATGAGCGGCACGAACGCGGCGAAGAACTCCAACACCGCCAGGGGCAGGACCAGGGGCACGCCCAGCAGGAAGAGGGCGCAGCCGACGAGGACGGCGTTGGTCGCGGCGATCAGCACGATGCCGCGGGTGTAGCCGGTGAAGGTCGTCCACGCCGCGGTCCCGGCCGTGCGCACGGTGCCGCGTCCGCGCTCCGGCAGCTGGCCGCCGAACCACAGCCACATCGGGCCGCCGGAGTGCAGGAAGAAGATCGAGCAGAACAGGGCCAGCACGCCGACCGTCAGGACCTCAGCCAGGCGACTCACGCCGCTGACCGCGGTGTTGATCAGGTTGGCGCGGTTGGTGGACACGAAGTGCGAGACCCACTCCTGGAAGTGGGCGAGGGAACCGTGCTGGAGGTGGAAGGGCGGGCCTTCGAGCCACCGCTCGATCCGCGCCACGCCGCCGGTGAACACCTGCCGCAGGCCGGGCCACTCGTCGGCCACGTTGGCGCCGATCAGGCTGAGCACGCCCAGTACGAGCACGATGCCGAGCAGCAGTCCGGCGGTGACGGCCGCGGCGCGCGGCAGCCAGCGGTCCAGCAGATCGGTCAGGGGTTCCAGGAGCGCCGTCAGGACCAGGCCCAGGAACACCGCCAGGGTGACCAGGTGGAACCGTCCCAACGCCATGAACACCACGTAGACCGCGGCACCCACGACGAGCAGCCGCCACCCGTAGGCGGCGGCCACCCGCAGCGGCCTGGGCACGACGACGGCCTCGCGCAGTCGCGGGCCCAGGGTCCCGTCGGCCGGCCGTCCGGTCGGCGGCCGTCTCCGGTGCGGGACGGCCCGTCGCGCCGTGGTCGCGGCATCCCGCGGACGGCGGCTCGGGCGGGCTCGGCGGGCTCCGTTCGGCACTTCGAACCGCCACCTCCTCCCGCCCACGGACCTCCTCGGGAGCCCTCCTGCCACGGGCCCCGGAGTGACCGGTAACCGCGGGCGACGGGCACCGAACACGACCGGCCGGTATTCCCCCGAAGGCACCCGGCCGGGCTGGGTCCGCGGCCGGCGCGCCCGCGGGGCGGCACGCCGCCGGGCCGCGGAGCGTACCGCGCGGCGCGGCCGAAGTCGCGCGCGAGCGGGCCCGGCCGGGCCCGCCGAAAGCTCCCGTGACCTGGTGATTTCCGTCCGTTCCCGGCACCCGCCGGAGAAGTTGCCGTTGCTCCGACCGAGGCACACAGTGAAAGGGAACATTTCCACGAGATCGGAGCACGTCGTGGTCGTTCTCGGCATCATCTTGCTCATCATCGGCTTCTTGACCGGCATTTCCATCCTGTGGACGATCGGCATCATCCTGCTCGTCATCGGGGCGGTGCTGTGGCTCCTGGGCACGTTGGGACACGCGGTCGGCGGGCGCCGGCACTACTGGTAGTGACGGGCGCGGCCGCCACGCCCGTCACGTACGAGCGCGCCCGAGCAGGCTCCGGAACGGCTTCGGCCGATGTTCCGGAGCGTCGTCGAAACCGCGCGGAGTGCGCGGTCAGGTCAGGAGACGGACGGTATGAAGGGGGAAGAGGTGCGCCGTCGGACGTACATGATCCTGCCGGCCGGTGGGACCGGGCAGCACGCCGTTCACCACGGCACCTTCGCCCACCCGCTGAAGGCCCGGGTGGTGGACAGCGAGGACCGGACGCCGGTGACGGAGCTGCCGGTGACGTTCGCCTGGGACACCATGAGCCAACAGGCGCTCTTCGAGGGCGCGCAGGAGACCGTCACCGTGCTCACCGATCCGCAGGGGTACGCCGAGACCCCTCCGCTCGTCGCCGGTGACGCGGCCGGCACGGCCAGCTTCGCCGTCACGGCGGCCGGCGCGCCCCCGGTCCACGTCGAGATCACGGTCGACCGCTGAGCCGGCGGACGACCGGCGACCCCGCGGGCCGTCAGTCGACCAACGTCCGGACGTCGGTGTTGGCGCCGCACAGCACGATGCCGGTCGCCCCGCCGCCCCGCTCCCGGCGGTCGTCGTCGGGGCGGTGCTGCCAGGCGTCCCAGGCCGCCAACGCGGTGGCCGCCGCGTGCTCGACCGCGATGCGGTGCTCCGCCCACAGCGTGCGGCGGGCCCGGACGATCGCGGAGTCGGGCACGGTCACGCAGTGCACGCCGTCCTGCTGAGCGGCGTGCAGGGCACATGCGGAGGCGCGCCGGGCACCCAGCGAGTCGGCCGCCACCGAATCCACCGTGACGTCGACCGGCCGGCCGGCCCGCACGGCGGCGGTCAGGGCACAGCAGTTCTCCGGTTCGGCGGCGAGGACGCGGATGCCGTGCTTCTGCGCGGCGGCCGCCACGCCGGCGAAGAGTCCGCCGCCGCCGACTGCGACGACGATGATGTCCAGCTCCGGCACCCGGGCCCGGAACTCCTCCAGCACCGTTCCGGCACCGGCGGCGACCAGGACGTCGTCGTAGGCGTGCGAGGCGAGCGCACCGGTCGTGGCGACGAACTCCTGGCAGGCCGCCTGCGCCTCCGCGTACTCGCTGCCCACCAACCGCACCTCGGCCCCGTACGCACCCAGTCTCGCGACCTTCACCTCCGGTGCCGTCTCCGGCAGGAAGACGGTGGCGGGCACGCCCTGCTGCCGTGCGGCCCAGGCGCAGGCCAGTCCCGCGTTGCCGCCGGAGGCGATGGTGACGCCGGCGGCCGGCAGCGTGCCGGCCGCCCGGTGGGCCAGCAGGAAGTTCTGGGCGCCACGGGCCTTGAACGACCCGGTGTGCTGGAGGTGCTCCAGCCCCCACCACACCGACCCGCCGTCCGGCGCCGGCCGGTCGAGCGGCGCGACGACCAGCGGCCGCACCTGCCCGGCGATCCTGCCGACCGCCGCCGTCACCTCGTCGTAGTGCAGAAAGTCGTTCATCCCTCACCCATGGTTCTTCTCGCGTCGAACGAACCGATCCCGAACCGTCCACCCTACGCAGCGCCGCGAACCGCCTGACGGGAACGCGTACCTGCGGTACAAAAGTCCCCATGCACCGCATTCCCGTCTGCGGCCCGGAAGGCCCCCTGCGCGTCCGGCCCGACGCCTCGCGCTCCGCCGCGGAGCCCCCGGTCCGCGCCGTGCTCTTCGACTTCTCCGGGACGCTGTTCCAGATCCGGCCGTACGCCGACCGGATCCGGGACGTGCTCCCGCAGCCGGTAGACGACGCGGCAATGGAGCGTATTCTCAACGGACTTGAGGCGGGCCTCGCCGACCCGGTCGTGGTCGCGGCGCAGCGTGCCCGCGACGTCTCGCCCGAGGCCCACCGGCATGCCTTCACCACCTGGTACGCCTCGGCTCCCGAACTGGCGCGGGTCGCCGACGACCTGTACGCACAGCTCAGGTCGCCCGCGAACTGGCTGCCGTACGCCGACGGTGCGGCCACGCTGCGCTGCCTGGCGGCGCACGGTCTGGCGCTGGGCGTCGTCAGCGATGTCGGCTGGGACCTGCGCCCCACGTTCGCGCACCACGGCCTGGACTCCAGTTTCTCCTCCTGGGTGCACTCCTACGAACACGCCACCGAGAAGCCGGATCCGCGGTTGTTCCACCACGCCTGTGCGGAGCTCGGCGTCGAGCCGGCCGCCACGCTCATGGTGGGCGACCATCCGGCGAAGGACGGCGGTGCGGCCGGTGCGGGGCTGCGCTCCTACGTCCTGCCGGCGGGCGCGGCGCCGGGGGCGCACCGCGGGCTGGCGGCGGTGCTGCGGCTCGCCGGGATCGACGCGTGAGGCGCCCGCCCGCCGTGCCCTGACCGTGTGCGGAAGCGGGCCACCGGCCGGATCGCCGTACCGGCGGCGGGCGGCCCGGTTAGGGTCGTCGGCATGGGCGGTCTGCGGGTGGTGCTCATCGGAGGGACCTCGAACGTCGGCAAGTCGACGGTGGCCCGTGTGGTCGCGGAGCGGCTGCGGTTCGCGTACCGGTCGACGGACCGGCTGGCCCGGCACCCCGGGCGACCGTGGCGGACGCCGGAACGGGACGTCCCGCCGCATGTCGCCGAGCACTACGCCGCGCTCCCCCTGGACGAGCTGATCGCTTCCGTCCTCGACCACTACGCGCGGCTCTGGCCCCGCGTCGAGGACCTGATCACCGCGCACGCGACCGGCGCGGAGGCCGGGACCGGGCTGGTCCTGGAGGGCTCGGCGCTGTGGCCCACCCGGGTCGCCGGGCTGACCGTTCCGCACACCGCGGCCGTCTGGCTCACCGCCGAGGAACCCGTCGTGCGCGGCCGGGTCCACGGCGCCGGCCGCTACGCGGAGGCGACGGCCGGGGAACGCCACCTGATGGACAAGTTCCTTGCCCGGACCGGTCGTTACCAGTCGCTCATGCTGTCCGAGGTGCACCGCCTGGGCCTCGACCACCTCGACTCCGGCGACGGCCGCTCGCCCGAGGAGTTGGCCGACGCGGTCCTGTCGATCGCCGCGGCGCAGCACGCGGTCGGCCGGTCGTCAGCCGAGGGCCGTCCGCGCTAGCTCAGGCACCGGCGCCGAGGGCCCGTCCCCACTCCGCGACGGTGGTGACCTCGCCGCGGCGGGCGAGGACGTCGTGGACGAGGGTGTCGTGCAGGGCGGGGTTGGGGTCGGCGCAGGCATCGGACAGGACGGTGACCTGGTAGTCGAGGTCGACGGCCTGGAGGGCGGTGGACAGCACGATGCCGCCGGTGGCGATGCCGGCCAGGACGAGGTGCTCGATGCCCTGGGCGGCGAGGACCTGCTGGAGGTCGTTGCCGGCGAAGGCGCTGATGCGGTTCTTGTGGACGACGATCTCGCCGTCGGCGGGGGCGACGTCGGGGTGGATGGCGGCGCCGGGGTCGTCGGCCGTGAAGAGGTGCGGCGGAAGGGCACCGAAGACCTTGTTGCGGGGGTGGGCGTCCGTGTGGCCGGGGCGGAGTCGGAGCGCCACGTGCAGGACCGGGACGCCGGCGGCACGGGCCGTGTGCAGGGCGCGCACGGCGTGCGGCAGGTAGGTGTCGGGCACGTGGGAGAGGTGGCTGACCTGGAGGTCCATGAGCAGCAGGGCGGTACGGGACATGGGAGTCGTGGAGTTCCTTCTGTGCGGGGACGGCGATCGGTGGGCGCGGGCGTGGACGTCTCGCGGTGCGGGGTGCGAGCGAGGCAGGGGTGTGGCGACCTGGTCGGAGTCTTCGGGGGTCACTGGGCGGTCGGCGTCGTCGCGCGGCCGAGCGTGCGGTCGAAGACGGTCAGGAGGAGGTAGAGCACTCCGGCGCCGAGCATGACCCAGGCGAGGTGGTGCATGCCGCCGGTGTCGACGCGTCGGCCGAAGGATGCGGCGGTCGCGGAGGAGGCGACCATCGAGCCGATGTAGGCGAAGGTGCGCAGCAGTCCGGCCGAGGAGGCGGTGCGTTCGGGGTCGGCCTGGAAGTAGACGGAGTTCTGCAGGGCCAGGTTGTTCAGCCCCTGCGGGATGCCGAAGACCAGCGCGACGAGGAGCAGCGTCCACAGCGGACTCCGTCCGGACAGCGTCAGCATCACCAGGCAGGCGACGATCTGTCCGACCGCGCCGACGAGCAGCTTCCCGCGCACACCCGGGCGCCGTCCGCTGACGACCGAGACGCCGATCGCCATCAGGAACATGGGGATCTGGACCAGACCGGCGTGGAACGGGGTCAGTCCGAAGCCCTCTTCGGTCCACTGGCTGAAGCCGTAGAGGAAGGCGTAGGCGACGACGTAGGCGACGAGCGCGCGCCCGTAGGTGGCCAGGAGCGGCCGGTTGCCGCCGAGTACCCGCAGGTCGATGAAGGGCGTGGCGGCCCGCAGCTCCCGGGCCGCGAACGCGCCGCCCGCGGCGACGGCGATCACCAGCAGGTACCAGTTGCGCAGGTGCAGGTTCATCAGGAACAGCAGCAGCGCGGCGAACAGGGCCATGCCGGGCAGGTCGAGTTGGGCGGTCAGGCGGCCGCGCGGCGCCGGCCGGTCCGTTCCGGCCGGTCGGGGCAGTCGGAGCAGCCCCAGCAGCACGGCGGCGACGGCCAGCGGGACGTTCAGGGCGAAGGTGGCGCGCCAGCCGCCCACTGCGATCAGCACCCCGCCGAGCAGCGGACCGACGACGGCGACGGTCTGGTTGGCGACCGCCAGGGCGGTGAGCACCCCGCCGGGGCTGTCCCGTCCGGTGCGCTCGGCTTCGCTGCGCAGCAGTGCCATCGCGGCGGGGTAGCCGGCGCAGGTGCCGAAGCCGAGGAGGACGCGGGCGACGATCAGCACCCCGAGGTTCGGTGCCAGGGTGCCGACCACCCCGGCGAGGCCGACGAGCGCGGTGCTGAGGAGGAAGAGCTTGCGCGGTCCGAAGAGGTCGATGAGCCGTCCCACGACCGGCTGTCCGAGCGAGGTGGCCAGGTAGAGGGCGGAGACCAGCCAGGCGGTCTGCGAGGCCGGTGCGCCCAGGGCGACGCCGATGGGGACGAGCGCGACGGAGATGATCGTGGAGTTGATCGGGTTCAGGACCGAGCCGAGCATCATGGGCGGCAGCAGCCGCCGGTCGAACCCCGGCTTGTCGGTCCCTCGTATGGCCCCCGTCGTCGCCTCAGTCATGGGTCAGTCGCTCCAGTACTGCCATGGCGGCGATCACCGCCCGGCGTTCGTCCTCCGTGCACTTGGCCTGCAACTGGCCGGCGAGCCATTCCGTCCGGGCCTGTCGCCCCTCCTCGACCCGACGCTGGCCCTCCGCGGTCAGGGTGATCAGCAGGCGCCGCCCGTCGTCGGGGTCGGGGTTGCGCCGGGCCAGTCCCAGCTTGGCGAGCGCGGCGACGGTGGCCGTCATCGACTGGTGCCGCACCCCCTCGACGGAGGCGAGTTCGCTGGCCGTGACGCCCCCCTGGTCGGACAGGCGGGCCAGCACCGAGGCCTGGCCCAAGGTGATGTCCTCGACCTGGGAGGCGTTCAGGATGCGGCGCCGCAGCCGGCTGATGACGGCACGGACGTCGCGCGACGCCTCGATCGCCGAGGGCGACGGGCTCGGGTTCTCGCTCATGCCCTCCACCGTAATATCTACAGGCTTAGCTGTACAGTTTTACCTGCATGATCTGCCGGATGGAGGGGGCCGGGAGCGCGGCGGCGACCGCATCGCCGAGGGCAACGGCCCCGGCCATGCGCGACGACCCCGAGGCGGGCCTCGTCCTGCTGGACGAGCTCACCGCCGCCGGCGAACTGGGCGCATACCACCTCCTGCCTGCGGCGGTGCGCGCCACCTGGCCGGCGGGCGCCTGCGGCGGCTACCAGGGCACGGGCTCGCCCGTGTAGTTGAGGTACTGCAGGCCCGGTTCGCCGCGGTGCCGGTCGATGGTGTCCGCCACCCCCGGGACGGACTGCTCGATGGTCAACGGTGCGTTGGGTCCGCCGAGTTCGGTGCGGACGTGGCCGGGGCACATGAGCAGCAGCGTGTGCGCGGAGTCGGCGTACCGGGCGGCGTAGCTGCGCATCAGTTGGTTCAGGGCGGACTTGCTGGCGCGGTAGACGTCCTGACCACCGTTGGTGTTGAAGGTGAGGCTGCCCTGGCGCGAGGACATCACGCCGATGGTCCCGGTCGGCGCCACCAGCGAGCGCAGGGACTCCACCACGCGCATCGGGCTGAGCGCGTTGGTGACCATGACGTCGACGAACATCTCCGTCGGGACCTCGCCGACGGGGAGGTCGCCGCGCGTGATGCCGGCGTTGACGAAGAGCAGGTCGAGGGTGCGTCCGGCGAGGCGTTCGCGCAGCGCGGCGATCTGGTCCGGCTCCGTCATGTCGAGCGATTCGACGGTGACGCGCCCGTCGGAGGCGTCGGCCAGGTCGTGCAGGCCGGTGCGCCCCTCGCCCCGGACCGTCCCGATGACGTCCCAACCGCGGCGTGCGTACTCGGCGGCCAGGCCGAGCCCGAGGGTTCGGGAGGCGCCGACGATGAGGGCGGTCCCGGCGCTCATGCCTGCACCGCCGGCTTGAGGACCTGCTCGCACCACTCGCGGAAGGTCGTCGGGCTCGCGGTCGCCTCGGTGCGCCGCACCCCGTCGTCGAGGCCGTCGTCCTTGGCCCGCATCATGTCGACGTAGCCGTCCACAAGGGGGGCCGGCATGCCGCGGCCGGCGAGTTCGGTGCGGAACGCGTCGAGGGGTTGCCGTTCGTAGCGGATCGGGCGGCCGAGCACGTCGGACATGATCTCCGCCAGGTCGTTCGGCGAGAGGTCCTCGGGGCCCAGCACCGGAACCTCGCCCGTCCCCGTCCAGGAGCGGTCGAGCAGCAGGGCTGCGGCGGCCGCGGCGATGTCGCGGGTGGCGGCCCGTGGTGCGGAGCGGTCGGCGGCGACGGTCTCGGTGAACACGCCGTGGTCGCGGATCGAGGCCACCTGCCACAGCAGGTTGTCGAAGAACGTCGGGTTGGCGAGGGCACGGTAGGCCACGCCCGTGGAGGCGATGAGGTCGTCCATGGCCAGCGACGCCGTGACGTGCCCGGCGCGGTCGGCGACGGGGGTGCCGCGGCCGAGCGCCGAGACGCCGACGACGTGCCCGACCCCGTGGGTGGTGAACGCCTTCGCGGCGACCTGGGTGAACCCGGAGTACAGGGCGTCCAGGCTCGGTGCCCGGCCGTGTGACGGCGCCAGCCAGAAGACGGCGTCCGCGCCGGCGAACGCCCGGTCGACGACCTCGGGCTCGTCGTGCGAGCCGGTGACGACGTCGACGTGGGCGCGGACCGCGTCGGGGAGCTTCCCGGGGTCGCGCACGATGACGCGCAACTGTTCGCCGCGCGTGCGGGTTTCGGCGAGGAGGATCTCCACGAGCCGGCCACCGATCTGGCCGGTGGGAGTGGTGATGACGATCATGCTTCGAGTCTCGGGGCGGCGATCCGTCGCGTCCAATACCCTTCCCGACAATTGATACCTTCGGGGTATGGATCTCGATCTCCGCAAACTCCGCTACTTCGCCTCGGTGGCCGAGCACCGGCACTTCGGCCGGGCGGCGGAACAGCTCTACATCGCCCAGCCGGTGCTCAGCCGTCAAATCAAGTCCCTGGAGCAGGAGTTGGGGTGCACGCTGCTCCTGCGGACCACCCGCAGCGTGGAGCTGACCACCGCCGGCAAACAGCTCTACGAGGAGGCGCAGCAGCTCCTCCCCTCGATCGCCGCGGCGGTCCGGCGCGTCCACGACGTCGAGCAGGGCGTCCAGCGCCTCGCGGTCGCCTTCTCGCCGGGACTGCACGTGTCGGACGCGATCCGGGCGTTCGCCTCGCGCCACCCGGACGTCGAGATCGACGTCATCCCGGCACGCTGGTGGGAGCAGGACCGGCCGCTGCGCGACGGCCGCGCCCAAGTCGGCTATCTGCGGCGGCCGTTCGACGAGACGGGCTTGCGCGTCGTCCCCATCGGCCACGATCCCCGGGTCGCCTGCATCCCCGCGGCGCATCCGCTGGCGTGCCGTCAGGAACTCACCTTGGCGGACCTCGAAGGCGAGCGGATGCTCGACACCTCGAAGCGGCGGACCCTGACACTGGAGGAGAAGTTCGAGCTCATCGCCGCCGGACGCAACATCGCCCTCATTCCGCTGGGCGTCGCGCGGTCCTACTCCCGCCCCGACCTCGTGCACCTCCCCGTCACGGACGCCCCGGCCCAGGAGACCTGCCTGGCCGTCGCCGCCGACCGGCGCGAGAAGCTGCTCCGCGACTTCCTGGAGATCGCCACCGAAACGCTGCGCCACTCCTGAACGGCCCCTGGAGGTAGGGCTGTTCGAGGGGCCGGCTCGGGCCGGGGGACGCCGAAGGGTCTGCGTAAGCACTTATGTAAGTACTTACGTAACTGCTGCTACGGTGGGCGGATGACGGAGGAGACGACGGAACCCCGCGGCGGCGGGGCGGACGATCCCAGTCGGGAGAGCCTGTGGCGACCGTTGCGGGAGCTCCAGGAGGCCATGGACGCGGAGATCGCGCGGGTCTACGCGGAGCGGCGGATCGAGGGCCTGAAGCCGAGCTTCGTGCGGGAGTTGCTGCGGCTCGACGCCTGCGGGCCGATGACGATCGGCGCGTTGGCGACGTCGGTCGGTCTCACCCCCTCGGCGCTGAGCCAGAAGGTGGCCGCCATGCGGACTGCCGGTTGGGTCCGGACCGTGCCGGGCGCTGACGCGCGGAGCAGGCGGGTGACGCTGACGGCGCAGAGCCGGAAGGTCATCGGGCGGCTGGCGGCGGAGTGGCGGGCCACCGAGGCCGCGCTCGCGGAGATCGAGGCCGAGGTGCCGTATCCGCTCAGCCGGGTCGTCGTCGACATCGAGCGGGCGTTGGACCGCAGGAGCTTCCACGACCGGATCGTCGCGAAGCTCGCCGAGGACCCCGCGTGGGAATGAGGCGCGCGCTGGTCGACCTCGCGCCGCTGCGCTCGTCGCGGGCGTTCCGGCGGTTGTGGGTCGGGCAGACGCTGTCCGGGTTCGGCGGGCAGATGACGGTGGTCGCCGTGATGTTCCAGGTCTGGCAGTCGACGCACAGCACCACCTGGACCGGCGCGGTGGCGCTGGCCCAGGCCGTGCCGCTCATCGTCCTCGGGCTGTTCGCGGGCGCGGTCGTCGACCGGGTGGACCGGCGGATGTTCTACGTGGCGATGACGGCCGGACAGGCTGCCTCCTCGGTGGTACTCGCGGTGCAGGCGTTCGTCGGCGGCGTGCCGGTGGTGGGCGTGGTGCTCCTGGTGGCGGTGCAGTCCTGCTTCGTGGCGGGTGGCGGGCCGGCGTCGAAGACGTTCGTGCCGGCGCTGCTCCCGCCGGAACAACTGGCGGCCGGGCTGGCGCTGCGGCGGATCTCCTTCCAGGGCGCGCTGTTGGCCGGGCCGGCGCTGGCCGGGCTCGTACTGGGGTGGCTGGGGGCCGGTGCCTGCTATGCGATCGACGCGGTGAGCTTCGCCGGGACGCTGTACGGGGCGTGCCAGCTGCCGTCGATCACCGTGCCGGGTGCGGCGGCGGCCCGTTCCGGGCTGCGGGGCGTCCGGGACGGAGTGGACTTCCTGGTGCGCACGCCCCTCGTCCGCGGGGCGTTGTTGACGGATCTGGCGACCACCGTGCTGTCGATGCCGATCAGCCTGTTCCCGCTGATCAACGCCGAACGGTTCGGGGACGATCCGCGCACGCTCGGGCTGTTCCTGTCCGCGATCGCGGTCGGTGGGCTCGTCGCTTCGCTCTTCTCCGGGACGTTCACCCGGCTACCCCGCCCAGGACTGGTGGTGCTCGGCGGGTCGGCGACCTGGGGGCTGGCGCTCGCCCTGTTCGGCCTGGCGCCCGGCCGGTGGTGGGGGCTGGCCTGCTTGGTGCTGGCGGGCGCGGCGGACACGGTTTCGGTGGTCTCCCGGAGCACCGTCGTCCAGACGCACACCCCGCACGAGCTGTTGGGTCGGGTCGGCGCCGCGGAACAGATCGTCGGGCAGGCCGGTCCGGACCTCGGCAACCTGCGGGGCGGGGTGGTGGCGGATGCGACGTCGGGGGTGACGGCACTGGTGAGCGGTGGGGTGTTGTGCGTGGTGGCGGTGGTGCTGGTGGGGGCGGCAACACCGAAGTTGTGGCGGGGTACCGGCGGTGCGGCCGATGCTGACGCTTCCGGTGGCACGGGTGAATCGGGTGGGTCGGACCGCCCGGACGGCTCGGCGGCTGCCTCCCTTCCCGGCGGCTCCGATGGTTCCGGTGCGCCGGGAGGCCGGGGCGCCCCGGGCGGTGTGACGGCCCAACGGTGAGGGCGGTGACGGGCGCGGACCGGGACAGCGGCATACTTGCCGCTCGGCGCGACGCGATCTTTCGCATGTGAGGAGCAGTCATGTCCGACCGACCCACCGCCGAGAAGACGACGTTCAAGACCGTCTTCGAGGTGAGCCCCGCTGTCCTGGAGCAGGCGCAGGCCATCGCCGACACGTTCCAGTACGCGATCGCGCCGGCGACCGTGGACTTCGACTTCGGTGAGATCAGCCGGGCCGCGGGCGCCCTCCCCGAGGCTTCCACCGTGAAGATCGTGCGGGGCTGGGGGCTCCAGGAGACCGCGCCCGTCGGCGTCATGGTGATGTCGCTCAGGGAGGCCGTCCGTCAGGCGCTCAACGAGCCGTTCGGCAACCCCGCCTTCTGGGAGCGCGCCGAGGCCGCGCTCACCGACGTGTTCATCGGCCTGGGCCGCCAGGAGGGGACCCACCTGTCGTTCTACGGCGACTCGCCCGACGCCACCAGCTACTACTACAACCTGCTGTTCGCGCTCCAGGACGAGGAGACCGAAGGGCACGTGTACGCCCTCGCCTTCTGCGTGAACGTGACGATCGCGCTGGGCGCCGGCGCGGCCGGTGC
>LIQL01000201.1 GCA_001418405.1 Streptomyces diastatochromogenes
GTCCGTGCCAGCCTCCCGGGCCGCGGGGCGTGCCGGCGGGGCGGGGGAGCCCGCTCGCCCGTACCCCGGCCGGTCGCGGCGCGCCCCGGGAGGCTGGCACGGACCCCCCCGACACACTTGCTAGATTGCGCAATCAAGCAGTCGAACGTGAAACCGGCTCGGCCCAATCGTCGTCTTCCTGGCCGGAACCACCCTCTTCCGCCACCGTGCGGCATGCCCCGAGACCGCTTCGCCGGTCCGACCGTCCAAAGGATGCGAATGACAGGTCAGCGCACCGAAGCCCCTGACGGCTACGACGACCTGGCCCGGAACCCGACACGGGTGTCACGCCGGGTGCCGGGTCCCCGCCGCCGCGGGGAGCGGCATCCGGGAACGGACCTCGGGCCGGCGCCAGGGCGGGCCGGCGCCCGGGCGGCCCGGGCCGCCGCGGTGGCGCTGGTGGTGGCCGCCGCCGGCGCCCTGGTCGACACGGCGCTCTGGGGCCGGCCGGGCTGGGTGTTCGCGGTCACCGCGGCGCTCGGTGCGGCGCTGGCCGCGCGGACCTGCACCCGGGCCGGTGCCTGGTGGCTGATATCCGCGCCGCCCCTGGTGGTGGCGGTGGTCACCGTGGCATGCGAGGAGGCGGCCGGCATCACCACCCTCCAGGGCAAGGGGCTGGCGACGGCGGCGGTGCGCTGGGCCGTGGACGGGTTCCCGGCCATGGCGGCGGCCGAGGCGGTGCTGATCGCGGTGCTGTTGGTCCGGGGCGTGCGGGCGGGCCGGCACGGCGGCCGGAAGCGGAGCGGGAGGAACAGCGGTGCATGACGAGCGGAGCCCCTACGGGCGGAGTCCGTACGGACCGGACGACCGGGAGTCCGGCGGGACGGGCGGCCGGGCCGCACGCCGCCGCGCGCCCAGTGGGCGGGGCGGCCGACGGCGCTCCCCGTTGGTCGTCGCCGGCCGGACCGCGCTGGCCCTGTCCTCGGCGCTGGTCCTCCTGGCCAGCGGGGTGTCGTGGGCGGCGTACAACTGGGTCAGCAGCGGGCTGACCACCTCCGACGCGCTCAACGCCATCGGCGGCAAGGACGCGCCCAAGCACCTGGACAACTCCGTCAACCTGCTGCTGATCGGCCTGGACTCGCGCAAGGACATGAACGGCAACGACCTGCCGCGGGAGTTCGTCCGGGACCAGTTGCACGCCGGGTCCAGCGACATCGGCTACTACAACACCAACACCCTGATCCTGATGCACATCCCGGCGGACGGCGGGAAGGTCACCGCGTTCTCCATCCCGCGCGACGACTACGTGCAGACCTTCAACGGGGACGGCACCTCCCAGGGGCACTTCAAGATCAAGGAGGCGTACGCCAACGCCTACACGGTCGCCCACGACAAGTTCTCCGCCCAGGGGGTCAAGGGCGCCGACCTGGAGAGCCGGAGCCGGGAGGCCGGTCGGGAGGCGACGCTGGCCACCGTGCAGAACTTCCTCAAGGTGCCCATCGACCACTTCGCCGAGGTCAACCTGCTGGGCTTCTACGACATCGCCAAGGTCCTCCAGCCCATCGAGGTCTGCCTGAAGCACCCGGTGAAGGACCGCTACTCGGGCGCCGACTTCCCGGCGGGCCGCCAGCAGCTCGACCCGAAGCAGGCGCTCGCCTTCGTCCGGCAGCGGCACGGCCTGGAGGGCGGCGACCTGGACCGCACCCACCGCCAGCAGGCGTTCCTGTCCTCGGTGACCCACAAGCTGAAGAGCGAGGGGGTCTTCGGCGACCTGGGCAAGCTCCAGGGGCTGTTCGACGTGGTGAAGAAGGACCTGGTGATCGACAGCAAGTTCGACGTGCTGGACTTCGCCCAACAGGCCACCAACCTGACCGGCGGGAACGTGGTGTTCCACACCCTGCCGATCGCCGGATTCGCCACCCGCAACCGCGAGTCCGTCAACCTGGTGGACGTCCCCAAGATCCAGTCCATCGTGCAGTCCCTGATCGGCGGGAAGTCCGAAAGCGCGGGCGGCGCGGGCGACGGCGCATCGTCACCCGCGCCGTCGACGAAGGCCGCGCCGGGCACCGTCGACGTCCTCAACGGCGCCGGACAGACGAAGCCGGGTGCCGCCGCCGACGAACTCAAGGCGCTGACCGCGCTCGGCTACACCCCGGGCCGCGCCGACAACGCCGCGCCCCGGCAGCGCACCACCGTCCTGTACGGCGCCGGCGCCCAGGACGCCGCCCGGCAGATCGCCGACCGCGTGAGCGCCGGCGCGCCGGTCTCCTCGGCCTCGGTGCCCGCCGGGCACGTACAGGTCGTCCTCGGCGCCGACTTCACCGCCCCGCCGGCCACCGGGGCCACCACCCCGCCGGCGACGTCGGGCAAGTCCAACGGCTCGGGCGGGCAGGACGCCGCCCCCACGCCCGTACCGTCCGACGCCTTCGCCGGCGACTCCGTCAAGGAGGGCGGCATCCCGTGCGTCAACTGACGCCCGAGGGGCGGCCGGTGGCCCCGTCGGCCACCGGGTGCCCCGGCCGCCTCCGGGGCACCGCCCGCCCCGGCGACCGTACGGGCCGGGGGTGCGCCGCCTAGACTGGGCCGACCGGGGGCCTAATACGGGGAGAGCCGCAGTGGTGAAGAGCGTCGAAGGTGCGGGCGGGAGTACGGGCGCGGCGGTCGACCCGTCGGCCGAAGTGCTGGCCGAGGCGGCCGGGATGTTCGGCCTGCTGGCCTCGCCGCCGCGGCTGCACATCGTCTGGGCGCTCGCCCAGGGCGAGAGCGACGTCAGCGGCCTCGCCGAACGCGTGGGCGGCGCCCTGCCCGCCATCAGCCAACACCTGTCCAAGCTCAAACTGGCCGGCCTCGTGCGCTCCCGCCGCGAGGGCCGGCGGGTGGTGTACTTCGTCGACGACCCGGACACGGTCGCGGTGATGCGCACGCTCGTCGTCCAACTCGCCGCCCGCGAGGCGGACGCGCCGCCGGCCCGCCTGCGCCGACTGGGCGGCTGAGGGCCCCACCGGGCGCGCGGACCGCTCAGGTCGCGTCGGCGTCGAACGGCGGGCGCTCGCCCATGGGGGCGTCGGCCGCGGACCGTTTGCGCAGGTCCACCGGCACGCGGCTCGCGTGCGGCGCCGCCGCCGCCGGCTCCGGGTCGAGTGCGGCGCGCAGTTCCCCGATGCCGTCGCGGAGTTCCCCGAGGCCCAGGCCGTCGTCGCCGAGCAGTTGTTTGCGCACGAAGGTCCGCGGGTGCAGGTCGGTGAACTCGAAGTCCTTGAATTCCGGGCCCAGTCCGGCGCGCACCTCCTCCTTGGCCTGGTCGGAGAAGTTCCGCACCTTACGTACCAGCGCGGTGGCGTTCTGGAGGAACTCCGGTAGTTTGTCCGGTCCGAAGAGCAGCACCGCCAGGATGCCGATGACGAGCACGTCGGGGGTACTCATGCCCAGGAACATCCCGCCACTCCTCTTGGGTCGCCGGTGCGCCGCACCGCTGCGTCACGCACGTCCGCGGACATTTTAGATATTGCGCAATCGTGGAACCAAGACGGGGTTCCCGGCGTTGTCCAGAACGACGGCACAGACAGGATTCAGGACAGCTGGAGGGTTTTTCATGGGTGTGACCCTGTCCAAGGGCGGCAACGTCTCGCTCAGCAAGGAGGCCCCGGGCCTCAGCGCGGTGACCATCGGCCTGGGCTGGGCCGTCCGCACCACCACCGGCGCCGACTACGACCTGGACGCCTCCGCCCTGCTGTGCGCCCAGTCCGGGAAGGTCCTCACCGACCAACACTTCGTCTTCTTCAACAACCTCACCAGCCCCGACGGTTCCGTGGTGCACTCCGGTGACAACCTCACCGGCGGCAGCCACGGCGACGACGAGCAGATCCAGGTGAACCTGGCCGCGGTCCCGGCCGAGGTCGGCAAGATCGTCTTCCCGGTCTCCATCTACGAGGCCGAGGAACGCGGTCAGAGCTTCGGCCAGGTCCGCGAGGCGTTCATCCGGGTGGTCAACCAGGCCGACGGCCGGGAGATCGCCCGCTACGACCTCACCGAGGACGCCTCCACCGAGACGGCCATGGTCTTCGGCGAGGTCTACCGGCACGGCGCGGAGTGGAAGTTCCGCGCCATCGGGCAGGGTTACGCCTCGGGCCTGCGCGGCATCGCCCAGGACTTCGGGGTCAACGTCGGCTGAACGGCGCGCCGGGCGGGCCGTCCGCCGGACGCCGGTGCGGGGCGGAAGGAGCGGGAGATGGCTGCATCCCGGGTGCGGTGGCGGTGGTGGGTGCTGCCGGGTGCCGCCCTGGCCGTCTGGGCCGTGGCGCACACCGACCGCGGCGGCACCACCCCGGACGCCGCACCGCGCCCGGCCGCCACGTCGTCCGCCGCGCCGGACGCCGCCCCGTCCGCGACGCCCGGCGGCAGCACGACCGCCCCGCAGTCGGCGGGGGCGTACGACCCGGCCGACTGCGCCGCCGCGGTCCGCCGGTACGCGGCGGCCGCCGGCATCCACCCCCAGTTGCTGATGGCGATCCTCTACAACGAGTCCTACAAGCCGCACGACCCGGCCCTGGAGCGGGCCTGGCAGCGCTACAAACCCGATGCCGCGTTCGGAGTCGCCAACATGCACCGGGCCGCGTTCGACGAGGTCAAGCGCGGTCGGGCGTTCGCCGACCGGAAGTGGGAGGAGCTGCCGGACGACCGGGACCTCGCCGTCGAGGCGGCCGCCTGGTACCTGCACGACCTGGACCGCCAACTGCCCGCACGGCCCGTCGGGCACACCCGCGACGAACTGCTGGCGCTGGGCTACAACGCCGGTGCGGGCAACATGCACGCCTTCGCGCACGGCACCCCGCCGGGCGTCCAGGCCCAGTCCTACCTGGACCGCCTGCACGAGAACTGGGCGCGGGCCGGCCGGGCCGTCAACCGGTGAGGCGACCGTCACTCCCGTGACGG
The DNA here is from genome assembly GCA_001418405.1 of Streptomyces diastatochromogenes. Lineage (GTDB taxonomy): Bacteria > Actinomycetota > Actinomycetes > Streptomycetales > Streptomycetaceae > Streptomyces > Streptomyces albulus_C. The sequence continues at coordinate 4,912 of LIQL01000201.1, forward strand.
TCCGGCGACAGGAAGGCGTCAGAACGCGGTGGTGGCGCGCTTTTGACGCCGCCTCACCCTGATACTTCAGGCATTGCGCAAGATAGGGAACCTTGCTGATTTCCTTGGCGTTGTAGCCGACGGACGCCGGATGCCGGGAACGTTATGGAGGAAGCTCATGGGCGTGGCCCTCACCAAGGGCGGCAACGTGTCGCTCAGCAAACAGGCCCCAGGTCTGACCGCCGTCAGGGTGGGGCTGGGCTGGCAGGTGGCGACCGCCACGGGGACCGGTCACGACCTGGACGCCAGCGCGCTGCTGTGCGGCGAGTCCGGCACGGTCCTGACCGACCAGCACTTCGTCTTCTTCAACAACCTCACCAGCCCCGACGGTTCGGTGCGCCACTCGGGCAGCCGCCCCACGGGTGAGGACCAGGAACAGATCGAGGTCGACCTCGCCGCGGTCCCGCCCGAGGTCGCCAAGATCGTCTTCCCGGTCTCGCTCTACGAGGCCGAGCAGCGCCGGCAGAATTTCGGCCAGCTCAGCAGCGCCTACATCCGCGTGGTCGACCGGACCGGCGGCGCCGAGCTGGCCCGTTTCGACCTGTCCGGCCAGGCCGCCACCGAGACCGCCATGGTCTTCGGCGAGCTGTACCGC
>LIQL01000202.1 GCA_001418405.1 Streptomyces diastatochromogenes
CCCCACGCCCGGCCCCGGCGCGCCGCCGAGGCACGCGCCGGGGCCCCGCCGTGCCCGGGCCCCACCTGCCGCTCTCCTCCCCTCCCCCTGGTTCACGTCGAGGACAGGACACCGCCATGGCCGACCTCGCACCGCAGTCCGTTCCCCACGAGCCACCCGTCCCCCCGGGCGGCACCCGCGCCGCGCTGCGCGCCGCGGCCCGCTGGCGACGGCAGATCTTCGCCGTCACCTGGCTCGCCTACGCGGGCTTCTACTTCGTCCGCCAGGCGTTCGCGGTCGCCAAGCTCGGCATCCTGGACGATCCGACGCTGCACGGCGTGCTCACCGAGCGGGTGCTCGGGGTGCTCGACGCGGTCTACCTCGCGGCCTACGCCGTCGGCCAGTTCCTGTGGGGGATGTGGGCCGACCGGTTCGGGCCGCGGGTGGTGGTGACCGTGGGCATGCTCGGCGCCATCGCCGCGGCCTGCACGATGGGGGTGAGCAGCGCCCTGCTGGTGTTCGGCGGGGCGATGGTCGTCCAGGGGCTCTCGCAGTCGGCCGGCTGGGCCCCGCTGTGCAAGAACATGGGGAACTTCTTCCCCGTGCACACCCGGGGGCGGGTGCTCGGCCTGTGGAGCACCAACTACGCCTTCGGCGGCCTGGCCGCCCCGCCGTTCCTGGCCTGGTGGGCGTACCAGGTCCTCGACAGCTGGCACGCCGCGTTCCTGGTCGGGGCGGCCACGCTGGCGGTGGTGCTGGTGGTGTTCCTGCTCTTCCAGCGCGACGCGCCGCCGGACGCCGCCCCCACCGCGTCGAAGGCCACCGCATCGAACGCCGCCGCTTCGACGGCTGCCGCGTCGACGTCCGCCCCTCCGGCGGCCGCGCGCCGGGCTCCGTTCGCGCCCTACCGCGCCGCGCTGCGGGACCGGATGGTGCTCACCCTCGGCGCCGCCTACTTCCTGCTCAAACCGGCCCGGTACGCGATCCTGCTGTGGGGCCCGGTGCTGGTCAGCGAACGGCTGCCGGCGGTCGGCAAGGTGGGGGCCACCGTCATCCCGATCTCCTTCGGGGCGGCCGGGGTGCTGGCGCCGATGCTGATCGGCTGGCTCTCCGACACCGTCTTCCGGTCCCGCCGGGTGCCGCCGTGCGTACTGGCGCTGGCCGTGCTGACCGGGGCGCTGGCACTGTTCATGCCGTTGACCGCGACCGGCAGCGCGGTCGTGATGATGGCCGTGCTGGCGGTGATCGGGCTGGCCGTCTACGCCGCGGACGCGATGATCTCGTGCGTCGCCGCGGTCGACTTCGGCTCCGCCGGCGGCGCCGGGACCGCGGCCGGCCTGGTCAACGGCTGCGGCTCGATCGGCGCGGTGCTCGGCGGGCTGCTGCCCGGCTTCCTGTCCGGCACCGCGCTGTTCCACGGATTCGCCGGCGCCGCCCTGGTGGCCGGTCTGCTGCTGCTCCCGCACTGGAACCGCCGCCCGGCGACCCGCTCATCCTGACATGGCGTCAGAAACACGCCCGAGTACCTGCATGGCACCTCCTCGTGACCCGTCCCGTCCCCAGAGAGGCACCCCATGACGAACCCTTCGCACCCCTCGCACCCCTCGCACCCCGCACACGACCCGCAGCGCACCGCCGACCGCGTCACCGACCGCGTCGCCGACACCGCGGTCGTCGGCGGCGGGATCGTCGGTCTGGCGCATGCCCTGGCCGCCGCCCGGCGCGGCGACCGGGTGGTGCTCTTCGAACGCGACGCGTACGCGGTCGGCGCCTCCATCCGCAACTTCGGGATGATCTGGGCGATCGGCCAGCAGCGCGGCGCGGTCTACCAACGGGCCCTGCGCAGCCGGGAGATCTGGTTGGAACTCAGCGCGAAGACCGGGATGTGGGCGGAACCGTCCGGCTCGCTGCACCTGGCGCACCGGCCCGACGAGCTCGCCGTCCTGGAGGAGTTCGTGGCCACCACCCCGGCCGCCCGGGAGCGCGGCACCACGATGCTCACGGCGGCGGAGGCGGTCCGGCGCGGCCCCGCGGTGCGCGCCGAAGGACTGCTCGGCGCGATGTGGAGCCCCACCGAGGTCAACGTCGATCCCCGGCGGGCGGTGCCCGCCGTCGCGGCCCACCTGGCCGAGGAGTACGGCGTGGACGTCCGGTTCGGCACGACGGTGCGGCAGATCGCGGCGCCGCTGCTGTCCACCACCGACGGCACGTGGCGGGCGGACCGCATCGTGGTGTGCAGCGGCAACGACTTCGCCACCCTCTACCCGGAGGTGTTCCGGGAGAGCGGGCTGGTGCGCTGCAAGCTCCAGATGTTGCGGACCGGGGTGCAGCCGGACGGCTGGCAGCTCGGGCCGATGCTCTGCGGCGGGCTGACCCTGCTGCACTACGCGGCGTTCGAGGACTGCACGGCGCGGGCGGCCCTGGACGCCCGGATGCGCGCCGAGCTGCCGTTCCACCGCGAGCACGGCATCCACGTCCTGCTGTCGCAGACCGCGGACGGCCGGCTGACGATCGGCGACAGCCACGCGTACGCGGCAACCCACGACCCGTTCGCCAGTGAGGAGATCGACCGGGCCATCCTGGACTCGCTCCGCGGGTTCGCGCGGATCCCGCAGCCGCGGATCACCGAGCGCTGGACCGGCTACTACCCGTCGCTGCGGGACGGCCGCACCGAGCTGGTGACCGACCCCGAGCCCGGGGTGACGGTCGTCAACGGCGTGGGGGGCGCCGGAATGACGCTGTCGTTCGGGCTGGCGGAGGAGGTGCTGGGGCGGTAGCGCCGCCCGCTGCCGGCCCCGGCCGCCGCGGAGGCGACGGCCGGGGCCGCAGTGCGTGCCGGGACGGTCAGTAGCTGATGCAGGCCGAGTGCCATGCGGTGTAGAAGTCCCAGACCTGCGGGGAGCATTCGGGCGGGCCGTACTGGGACGCCTTGGCGCCGACGTGCGGCAGGTGCGCGTAGGCGCCCACCCCCGGCCGGTTCACGTGCAGCATGCCCGCCTCGAAGCGTTCCACGGCCTCGAAGGCGCGGGCCTGGGACGCGGTGAAGACGGTGCCGGACATCCCGTACTTGACGGAGTTGGCGATCCGCAGGGCGTCGTCGAAGCCGTCCGCGTTCACCACCGCGAGGACCGGTCCGAAGACCTCCTCCTGGGCCAGTTCGCTGTCCCAGGGCACGTCGCGGATGACCGTGGGCTGGACGTAGCAGCCCTCCGGGAGGCCGGGCCGGTCGACCGGGCCGCCGCCGCACAGGACCGTGCCGCCGTCCCGCCGGGCACCCGCGACGGCGTCCAGCGCGGCCCGCATCCGGGCCGGGTCGACGACCGGGCAGACCTCGGAGTCCGGATCGTCGCCCGGCCCGACCCGCAGCGCCGCGACCCGGGCCACCAGCCGCTCCAGGAACGCGTCCCGTATGCCGCGGTCGACGACCGCGCGGCTGGTGGCGCTGCACCGCTGCCCGGCCTGGCCGAAGGCGCCCTGCACCACCGCGTCCACCGCCCGGTCCAGATCGGCGTCGGCCAGCACGATCACCGCGTTCTTCCCGCCGAGTTCGAGCTGGGTGCGCAGCAGGCGGGGCGCGCCGGCGGTGTGGATGGCGGTGCCGACGGCGAGCGACCCGGTGAAACTGACGCCGGCGACCTGGGGGTGCGCGACCAGGGCGGCGCCGGCGGCCGCGTCGCCCTGGACGAGGTTGAGCACGCCGTCGGGGACCCCGGCCCGCCGTGCCGCGTCGGTCAGCAGCGCGGCGGTCAGCGGGGTCAACGGGGAGGGCTTGAGGACCGCGGTGCAGCCGGAGAGCAGCGCCGGGGCGACCTTCCAGACCGGGATGGCGAGCGGGAAGTTCCAGGGCGAGACCAGTCCGACGACGCCCAGCGGCCGGCGGAAGGTGTAGGCGAAGGTGCGGTCCTCCTCGGCGGGCGCGGTGACCCCGCCGAGGAGCCTGGCCTGGCCTGCGGTGAACTCCAGCACCGCGCGGGCGCGCGCCACCTCGGCCCGGGCCTCGGTCCGCAGCTTGCCCTGTTCGCGGGTGATGGCCTCGGTGAACTCCGCTTCGTGGTCGGCGAGTTCCCGGCCGAGGGCGGTGAGGTGGGCGGCCCGCCGGATCGGCCCCAGCGCCCGCCAGGCGGGCAGTGCGGCGGCCGCCGCGGCCACCGCGCGCTCCGCGTCCGCGCCGTCGGACTCGGCGAACTCCCCGAGGTGGTCCCGGAGGTCGGCCGGGTTGCGGTTGGTCCGGGTGCGGCCCGACGCGGCGGGGGTCCACCGGCCGTCGATGAAGTTCAGCAGATGGTGCGCCGCCACGGAACGCCGCTGCGGAACGTCGGTCATGTCCTGCCCCTTCGTCGCACGTCTGGATGCCGCCAGGCTGGCCCAGGGCGCGGCCGGGCACCATCCACGGCTTGCGAATGCGGCCGATAGCCGGGGCCTATCGGGGCGTCGGCGGGGACGGCGTCCGTTCGAGCGAGCCGAATCGTTCTTCCTGCCGCCGTTCGAGCGAGCCCCGGAATGCGCCCGGACCGGCTCGGGCAACGGTCGGTCTACCGACACGGGGTCGGCCGGCCCCATTCCTGTGCACGGAGGAGGCCCATGTCCAGCGAAGAGACCCCCGACCCCCGGCATCCGGCGGCGGTCACCGTCGAGCTCGGCGCCTTCCAGGTGGAGACGGTCCGCTCGGTGTCCGGGCCCGCCTTCGACACCCCGCCGTCCGACGAGGACCCGTTCACGCACGGGATGGGGCACCCGGGCGAGGTCACCATCGTGCGCGGCCCGGACAAGAGCGCCGCCCTCACCGACTGGCTCACCAGATGCCTGGTGGAGGGCGGTGCCGCGGCCTCCCGGCAGCCGGTGACGGTGGTCCACTACGCCGCCGACCGCACCCCGCTGCGCCGCTACCACCTCGCCGGGGCGCTGCCGACGGCGTGGGAGCCCCCGGGCGTCGGCACGGATCCCGGGGCCGACGAGGAGTGGGTGACCCTGGCGTACGAGGAGCTGACCGTCACGGCCTGACGGGGTGTCGGCCGCCCCGGGCTCCGGCGGCGCCGAGCACGGCCCGGGAATCCCGGGTACGGCGGCCAAGGGAGCGTGATTTCCTGCGTGTTGACGGTTGCCGATCCGCGGCGACCAGCTCTCAAGGGGGCCTGATGTCACGACCGTTCCGCTTCGGCGTCACGATGCTCACCCTCGACTCCGGCCCGGCCTGGCGGGAGAAGTGCCGCCGCGCCGAAGCGTTGGGCTACGACGTGCTGCTGGCCCCCGACCACCTGGGGTGGCCGTCGCCGTTCCCCGCACTGGTGGCCGCGGCGGAGGCGACCGAACGCCCGCGGGTGGGCACCTTCGTCCTGAACGCCGGCTTCTGGAACCCCTCGCTGCTGGCCCGCGAGGTGGCCACCACCGACGCGCTCACCGGCGGACGGCTGGAACTCGGCCTGGGCACCGGGTACGTCAAGGCCGAGCACGACGGGGCCGGCCTGCCCTTCGGGACACCCGGGCAGCGGGTGGACCACCTGGCGCACGTGATCGAGGAGCTGGACCGGCTGCTCGGCGACCCGGGGCACCTGCCGGCGTCCCCCCAACGGCCCCGCCCGCCGCTGCTGATCGGCGGCAACGGACCGCGGCTGCTGCGGCTGGCGGCCCGGCACGCCGAGATCACCGCGTTCACCGGCGGCCGGCAGGCGCCGGGCCGACCGGAGGGCACCCTGGAACTGTTGCCGGCCGAGCAGGTCGCCGCGTCCGTGGCCGCGTACGAGGAGCACGCCGCAGGCCGCGCGGAGCCGGCCGAGCTCAACGTCCTCGTCCAGCGGGTGCTGGTGACCGACGACCGGCGGGCCGCCGCCCGGGAGTTCGCCGCGCACGGGGTCGGGGTGGACGCGGACCAGGCACTGGAGGTGCCGACGCTGCTGATCGGCACGCCGGCGCAGATGGCCGAGCAACTGCGCGAGCGCCGGGAGCGGTACGGCTTCTCGTACGTCACCGTCCTGGACACCTTCATGGCGGCGTTCGCACCGGTCATCGAGGAACTCGCCGGCAGCTGACCGGCGGGCGGCCGCCGGGAATGCGATCGACAGCGCGCCGGGCCCGGTGATGGGATCCGACCATGACTGAGCTGCACATCCGGGCCGGGGGCCCGGCCGATCTCGATGCCGTCCTGGTCTTCTGGAAGGTGGCCGCCGAGGGCACCAGCATCAGCGACGACTCCGACGGGGTGGCGCGGCTGGTGGCCCGCGACCCGGAGGCGCTGCTGCTGGCCGAGCGCGACGGGGAACTGGTGGGGACGGTGATCGCCGGGTTCGACGGCTGGCGGTGCCACCTGTACCGGCTGGCGGTCCGTCCCGACCAGCGCCGGCGCGGGATCGGCGGGGCGCTGCTGGCGGCGGCCGAGGAGCGGTTCGCCGCGCTCGGCGGACGGCGCGGCGACGCGATGGTGCTGGACCGCAACACCGCCGCGCACGCCGCCTGGCGGGCCGCCGGGTACGCCCCGGAGCCGCAGTGGAGCCGTTGGGTCAAGCCGCTGGACGCCTGAGCGCGGAGCGCCGCACGAGGAGCCCGTCCCCTTGCCGGGGCGGGCTCCGTCGTGTCCTCCCTCGGGCTCCGGTCGCCGACCCGACCGTCGACTTTGCCGATCCTTTACCATGGTGGTCCGGGTGACGGACTCCCGGTTCCCCTTCCCACGAAAGGTGTGTGAGCGTCCGGCCATGGCCGAGCCTCCCAGTAGTCGTGCGTCCCGTCGACGGGACGCGAACCTCCCGAACGTGTCCGACCATGGGACGGAGGTGAACCGATGACCGACCTGCTCCTCCTGGCCGTGGCCGTCCTGCTGACCCTGGCCTGCGGCGTCTTCGTCGCGGCGGAGTTCTCGCTGACGACCGTCGAGCGGGGTGACCTGGAGCGGGCCGCCGCCCGCGGCGAGCGCGGCGCGGACAGCGCCCTGAAGGCGGTCCGCTCGCTGACCTTCCAGCTCTCCGGCGCCCAGCTCGGCATCACCGTGACGGGCCTGATCATCGGCATGCTCTCCAAACCGGCCATCGCGACCCTGCTGGACGGTCCGCTGGTCGCGATCGGGCTGCCGCGCTCTGCCGCGGACTCGGTGGCGCTGGTCCTGGGGACCGCGCTCTCCACCGTCGTCCTGATGGTCATCGGCGAGCTGGTCCCCAAGAACTGGGCGATCTCCAGCCCGCTGGCCGTCGCCAAGCGGGCGGCCACCGCCCAGCGCGGTTTCAGCGCCGCCTTCAAGCCGCTGATCACCCATTTGAACAACACCGCCAACCGAACCGTGCGCCGCCTGGGCCTGGAGCCGGCCGAGGAGCTGGCGTCGGCCCGCGGCCCGCAGGAGTTGGTGGCACTGGCCCGGCACTCCGCCAAGGAGGGCGCCCTGGAGGCCGACACCGCCGAGTTGTTCGTCCGCACGCTCAACCTCGCCGAGCTCACCGCGGAGAACGTGATGACCCCGCGGGTGCAGGTGGTGGCCCTGGAGGTGCAGTCGACCGCGGAGGACGTCGCCAACATGACCCGGGCCACCGGACTGTCCCGCTTCCCGGTCTACCGCGGCAACCTCGACAGCGTCGTCGGCGTCGCGCACATCAAGGACGTGCTCGCCGTCCCCGCCCACCTGCGGCCCCGGCACCCGGTCTCCGAGCTGCTGCGCGAGCCGCTGCTGGTCCCCGAGACGCTGACCGTGGACCGGCTGCTGGACCGGCTGTCCGGCCGTCGGACGATGGCCGTGGTCATCGACGAGTACGGCGGCACCGCCGGGGTCGCGACGCTGGAGGACATCGTCGAGGAGGTGGTCGGCGAGGTCCGCGACGAGCACGACCCGCTGGAGATCCCGGACCTGGCGCCGGCCGGCGCCGACGCGGCCGGCCGGGCCGTCTACCAGGCCGACGGCGCGGCCCGCACCGACCAGTTGGCCCGGATCGGGCTGCGGCTGCCGGAGGGCCCCTACGAGACCCTGGCCGGCCTGATCGCCACCGAGCTGGGCCGGATCCCGCAGGGCGGCGACACCGTCGAGGTGGCGGGCTGGACGATGGACGTGCTCGACGCCTCCGGCCACCGCGCCGCCCGGGTGCTGCTACACGCCCCGCCGGCCGGCACCCCGGACGCCGAGGAGGTCGGCCGATGACCGCGCTGCAGCTCTTCGTGGGTCTGCTGACCCTGGTCGTCAACGCCTTCTTCGTGGGCGCCGAGTTCGCCCTGATCTCGGTGCGCCGCAGCCAGATCGAACCGTACGCGGAGGCCGGGGACCGGCGGGCGGGCAGCGTGCTGTGGGGGTTGCAGCACGTCTCGGCGCTGCTGGCCGCGGCCCAGTTGGGCATCACGCTGTGCACGCTGGTCCTGGGCGCGGTCGCCGAACCGGCCATCGCCCACCTCCTGGAGCCGGTGTTCGACGCGGTGGCGATCCCGCACGCGCTGATCCACCCGATCTCGTTCGTGATCGCACTGGCGGTGGCGACCTACCTGCACATGCTCTTCGGCGAGATGGTCCCGAAGAACGTGGCGCTGGCCGAGCCGGTCCGCACCGCCCTGCTGCTGGGGCCGCCGCTGGTGGCGCTGACCCGGGCCCTGCGACCGGTCATCTTCGCCGTCAACGCGCTGGCCAACGGCCTGCTCAAGCTGCTGCGGGTGGAGACCAGGGACGAGGTCGCGGCCACCTTCTCGGACGCCCAGCTGGCCCAGCTGGTGGAGGACTCGCGGGCCGCCGGGCTGCTCGACGAGCGGGCCCAGGAACGGCTCCGGGACGCCCTGGAGCTGGGCCGCCGCCCGGTGCGGGACGTGGTGCTCCCGGTGGACGCGGTGGTGTCGGCCCGGATGGGGACCACCCCGGAGGAGCTGGAACACCTGGCCGCCGAGTCCGGCTTCTCCCGGTTCCCCGTCGTCGACGACACCCAGCGCATCCTCGGCTACCTGCACGTCAAGGACGCCCTGGACACCGCCCCGCGCACCGCGCCGTTCCCGGTGTCGGCGCTGCGCCCGATCGCCCGGGTCCGGGCGGCGACGCCGTTGGACGACGTGCTGACCGCGATGCGGGGCTCCCGGACGCACCTGGCCGCGGTGATCGGTGACGACGGTCGGCTGGCCGGACTGGTGACCATGGAGGACGTCCTGCGGGAGCTGGTGCTCCAACGGCCCGCGGCCTGATCGCCGGCCCGCCCGGTTGCCGGCCCGTCTGAGCAGCGCACCGAAGACGGCACCGACGCCCGGCGGGCCCCGCACCCACCCCGTCCTGACCGATCGGTTAGATTGCTAACCGATCGGTCAGTCGCCGTGTCGGGAACACGGCGACCGCCCGGTCACGCATCCGTACGCGCACGCGACGAGGGGGCAACACCATGGATCGCACGACATGCTGCGTGGTGGGCGGCGGCCCGGCCGGCATGATGCTCGGACTCCTGCTGGCCAGGGCCGGCATCGAGGTGACCGTCCTGGAGAAGCACGGGGACTTCCTGCGCGACTTCCGCGGCGACACCGTCCACCCGTCCACCCTGAACCTGCTCGACGACCTCGGCCTGGGCGCGCGGTTCGCCGAGTTGCCGTTTCCGAAGCTCCAGGAGATGCGCGCCCAGATCGGCGACACCACCGTGGTGATGGCCGACATGCGGCGCATCCCCGGCCGGCACAAGTACTTCGCCATGGTCCCGCAGTGGGACTTCCTCAACCTGATCGCCGACGCGGCGGCCGCGGAGCCCTCCTTCACCCTGCGGATGCGCACCCGGGCCACCGGGCTGCGCACCGAGGGCGGCCGGGTCACCGGGGTGCGCTACGTCGACGAGCACGGCGCGCCCGGCGAGCTGGCCGCGGACCTGACCTTCGCCTGCGACGGCCGGGACTCGCCGGTCCGCGAGGCGGCCGGGATGCGGCAGCGGTACTTCGACGTCCCGATGGACGTCTGGCAGGTCCGGGTGGACGCTCCCCCAAGCTCTCAACTGCGTTCGAGCAGGGGGGACCCCCATGCCGACGCCGTCAAGGAAGGCCGGGTCTTCGCCCGGTTCGGCGGCGGCCAGGCCGCGGTCACCATGGACCGCGGCAGCTACTTCCAGACGTCCTACCTCATCGGCAAGGGACAGGACGCCGCCCTGCGCCGGCACGACGTCCAGTGGCTGCGGGACCGGCTGGGCGCGCTGTTCGACTGGGACGCCGCGGTCACCGACACCATCGGCTCCTGGGACGAGGTGAAGCTGCTGGAGGTCACCTTCGGGCGGCTGCGGCGCTGGCACCGGCCCGGTCTGCTCTGCCTCGGCGACGCCGCGCACACCATGTCGCCGGTCGGCGGGGTGGGCGTCAACCTCGCCCTCCAGGACGCGGTGGCCGCCGCCCGGCTCCTGGCCGGGCCGCTGCGCCGCGGCACGGTCTCCAGCGACGACCTGGCCCGGGTGCAGCGCCGGCGGGAGTGGCCGATGGCGGTGGTCCAGAAGTCGCAGCAGAGCGAGCACGCGATGATCCGCTCCGCGCTCGCCGGCACGCTGTACGGCGACCGGCTGCCGGTGCCGATGAAGCTGCTGCGGCGGATCCCGGCGCTGCGGACCGTCACCGGCTACCTCGGCGGGATCGGCATCCGGCCCGAGCCGACTCCGGACTTCGCGCGGGTCAGTCCCGGCGCGCCACGGCGTTGAGGGTGAAGGTCTCCAACTCGGCGGCGGCGGCGTCCAGATCGAGGTCCGGGTGGTCGAGCCAGTGCCCGATCACCCCGTCGATCGCGCCGCCGATCGCCAGTGCCACCGCGCGTGGTTCGAACTCCCGCAGCACACCGGCCCGTTGCCCCTCCTCCAGGAGGGCGGCGAGGGCCTGCCAGCGGCCGTAGGCGTCGTGCTGCCCCGGGGTCTTCAGGCGGGTGCCGCCGGCGTCGTCGAGCAGCATCTCGGTGATCACCCGGACCTGGCGGCGGTTGTCCCGCTGGTAGCCGATCATCGCGTGGACGTAGGCGACGACCGCGGCCAGTGGGTCCGGGGCCCGCTCCACCCGCTCCCGGACGTACCCGCCGAACTGCTCCAGCACCTGGGTCAGCGCGGCGCGGGTGAGGTTGTCCTTCGAGGAGAAGTGGTACAGCACCGCGGCCTTGGAGACCCCGGCCCGCTCGGCGATCGCGGCCAGCGACGTCGAGGGGAATCCGCGGCTGGAGATCAGGTCGATGGTGCAGTCGATCAGCTGCTGCCGACGGGCCCGTTCGGTGAACGTCGCCGCCTCGGGGTCCGTGCTCCGCCGAGGACTCATCCCACGCCCACCTCTGTCTTTCCGCACCGCTGCGCGGCCGGCACTCCGGCCGCTGTCGACCGTACACCGCGGGATAGGATCACCGCGCCATGGAGAAGAATGTGCCATACACCAGTTTCGTCGCGGTCGGCGACAGCTTCACCGAAGGCATGTCGGACGGCCTTCCGGACGGCTCCTACCGGGGCTGGGCGGACCTGCTCGCCGCCCGACTGGCGACCCTCGGACGGCCGGCGGCCGGCGACCCCATCGAGGGGGACCCGCCCGGCTTCCGGTACGCCAACCTCGCCGTGCGCGGCAAGCTCATCGACCAGATAGCCGACGAGCAGTGCGGCCCCGCCGCCTCGATGGGCGCCGACCTGGTCACGCTGGTCGGCGGGCTCAACGACGTACTGCGCCCCTCATGCGACGTGGAGCGGGTGTGCGCACGGCTCGCGGACTGCGCGGACGTGCTGGCGCGCGGCGGCGGGCAACTGGTGCTGATGCGCAGCCCGGGCCGCCGCGGACCGGTGCTGGAGCGGTTCCGGCCACGAATGGAGCAGCTCTTCGCGACCGTCGACGCGCTGGCGACCCGGCACGACGCCGTGGTCGTCGACCTCTACGCGTCGCAGGCGCTGGCCGATCCCCGGCTGTGGGCCGCGGACCGGCTGCACCTCAACGCCGAGGGGCACCGCCGGGTCGCCGAGGCGGTCTGGCAGGCACTGGGGCTGCCCGCCGCCGCGGACTGGGACGCACCGCTGCCGCCCACCGTCCCGCCCCGCTGGGCCAGCCGGCGCACCGCCGACCTGCGGTTCGCCCGCGAGCACCTGGTGCCGTGGATCGGCCGCCGGCTCACCGGGCGCTCCTCGGGCGACGGGCGGAGCGGCGCCCAGTTCGACGCCGCTCTGGGCACGGCGTTCTGGATCACTCCCGCGGACCCCGCCGACCCCGGCCCCGTGACCGGCTGGCGCGCGGTGAGCGGCACGAGCCCCGTCCCGGGGCCGGCGGACCGTCGGACGCCCTAGCCAACCGAAGCGTCGGCGCAGCTTCTGGACGCCGCGGTAGCCGAAGTACCCGAAGAAGCCCACGAACACGACGAAGACCAACAGCGCCTCCCACCACGGCATCCTGCCGTGGGAGCGCGAGGTCCCGCTCGTGGAGGAGTGCCGGGTGGTGTGCGAGTGCCAGCCTGAACCGCCGCGGCCGCGACCACCGCGGCCGAGCGCCACCGCGTCGAGGCCCGCGCTCCGCTGGCCGCGGTGGCCGTCGCCGCCCCCGTCGCGCTCGACCGTGGTGGCGCGGACCGGGCGGTGCGCCGGTGCCGCCCGGGCGACCGCGGCCGGCGCCGTCCAGCACAGCGCACCGAGCAGCAGCAGCGTCACGGCCCGTGCGGTTGCCCCTCGCATGATGTCTCCCCCTCGTCGGGCGGCGCGACGAACGCCGCGCCCGGTGCCCGGCGTTGCAGGCTAGGGCATGCGGCGGACGGCGGGTACCGGGGTCCGGGGTCCGGCGGCTCGGGCACGGCCGGGCCGCCCGCCGGTCCCGGCGTTACGCTCGTTCTGTCGGCATACGTTCCGTTCGGACGGAGGCGGCCATGAGCCAGTACGACGAATACACGACTCCGTCGCAGGCCGAGGGCGAGCGGCTGGACGAGGACCGGGACCCGTCCGAGCCGCGCCACCCCGCGACGATGCGCACCCAGCCGTCCCAGGCGGAGGGCGAGCGCACGGCGGAGGACGACACGGACTGACGGCGCCGGCCCGGAGGCACGCACCCGCGCCGGGCCCGGGGGCTGTAGGAAAGCACAGCCGGGACCGGGGCTCTGGCCTGCGCAAAGCGCCAGTAGACTCTCACCACGTGACTGCTGTGTCTGCGAAGCCTCGCATCCCCAATGTCCTGGCCGGCCGCTACGCCTCCGCGGAGCTGGCCGTGCTGTGGTCCCCCGAGTACAAGGTCAAGCTGGAGCGGAAGCTGTGGCTCGCGGTGCTGCGCGCCCAGAAGGACCTGGGGGTGGCCGTCCCCGAGCAGGCGCTGGACGACTACGAGCGGGTGCTGGACACCGTCGACCTGGCCTCGATCGCCGAGCGGGAGAAGGTCACCCGGCACGACGTCAAGGCCCGGATCGAGGAGTTCAACGCCCTGGCCGGGCACGAGCAGATCCACAAGGGCATGACCTCCCGCGACCTGACCGAGAACGTCGAGCAGCTCCAGGTCCGGCTGTCGCTGGAGCTGGTGCGCGACCGCGCGGTCGCCGTGCTGACGCGCCTGGGCGCACTGGCCGCACAGCAGTCCGAGCTGGTCATGGCCGGCCGCTCGCACAACGTCGCCGCGCAGGCCACCACGCTCGGCAAGCGCTTCGCGACCGCCGCCGACGAGCTGCTGGTCGCCTTCGCCCGGGTCGAGGAGCTGCTCTCCCGCTACCCGCTGCGCGGCATCAAGGGCCCCGTCGGCACCGCCCAGGACATGCTCGACCTGCTCGGCGGGGACGCCGGCAAGCTCGCCGAACTGGAGCAGCGGATCGCCGCCCACCTCGGCTTCGGGCAGGCGTTCACCTCCGTCGGCCAGGTCTACCCGCGCTCGCTGGACTACGAGGTCGTGACGTCGCTGGTGCAGCTGGCCGCCGCGCCCTCGTCGCTGGCGAAGACGATCCGGCTGATGGCCGGGCACGAGCTGGTCACCGAGGGCTTCAAGCCCGGTCAGGTCGGCTCGTCGGCGATGCCGCACAAGATGAACACCCGCTCCTGCGAGCGCGTCAACGGCCTGATGGTGATCCTGCGCGGCTACGCCTCGATGACCGGCGAGCTGGCCGGCGATCAGTGGAACGAGGGCGACGTGTCCTGCTCGGTGGTCCGCCGGGTGGCGCTGCCGGACGCCTTCTTCGCGCTGGACGGCCTGCTGGAGACCTTCCTGACGGTGCTCGACGAGTTCGGTGCCTTCCCCGCCGTGGTCGCCCGCGAGCTCGACCGCTACCTGCCGTTCCTCGCCACGACCAAGGTCCTGATGGGCGCGGTGCGCGCCGGAGTGGGCCGCGAGGAGGCCCACGAGGCGATCAAGGAGAACGCGGTCGCCTCGGCGCTGGCCATGCGCGAGCAGGGCGCGGAGCGCAACGAACTGCTGGACAAGCTGGCCGCGGACCACCGCATCCCGCTGGACAAGGACCAGCTCCAGGCCCTGATGGCGGACAAGCTGTCCTTCACCGGCGCGGCGGCCGACCAGGTCGCATCGGTGGTCGCCCGGATCGGCGAGATCGCCAAGCAGCACCCCGAGGCCGCCGCCTACGCCCCCGGCGCGATCCTCTGACCCGGGGCCGACGTGCGCTTCACCCCCGAGGAGTTGCAGGCCGCTCGTGACCGCGTCGTCCCGGACGTGGTCGCGGGCGGGCTGCGGGTGCTCTTCTGCGGGATCAACCCCGGGTTGATGACGGCCGCCACCGGACACCACTTCGCCCGGCCCGGCAACCGCTTCTGGCCCGTACTGCACGCCGCCGGCTTCACCCCCCGGCAGCTCCGCCCCGACGAGCAGGGCGAACTGCTCGACCACGGGCTGGGCATCACCAACGTCGTGGCCCGGCCGACCGCGCGGGCCGACGAGCTCAGCGCGGAGGAGTACCGCGAGGGCGGCCGGCTGCTGGCCGAGCGGGTCGCCCGGCTGCGGCCCCATTGGCTCGCGGTCGCCGGTGTCACGGCCTACCGCGTCGCGTTCGACGACAAGCACGCGGTGATCGGCCCGCAGGAACGCACCGTGGGCACCACCCGCATCTGGGCACTGCCCAACCCCAGTGGCCTGAACGCCCATTGGACGCTGGCCACCATGGCCGAGGAGTACGGCCGGCTGCGCACCGCGGCGTTCACCGAGTCCTGACGGACGGCGGGCGGTGCGCGTCGGCGCGTGCGGACCCGTCGGCGGGCGTCCGTCGCCACGCCGGCTAGCCGGCTCCGGGCGGCGGCCCCTGCGCCACGGCCGCCAGCACCTGGCACGGCTGCCCGGGCTCCAACGGCCCGGCCCCGATCGCGACCCAGCGGTCGCCCGCCGTCCATGCGTACACCCGCGGCACCAGCCCGCACAGCGCGTCCAGCGGCGGCGGGACGGGCAGTCCCCGCGCGGTGCGCGCCAGCGCGTCCGTCAGATCGTGGACGACCGGCCGGCCCCAGCGCAGGGACACCACCGCGACCAGCGCGGCGAGTTCGTCCACGCACCGCTCGCGGGCCGCCGCGGCGTCCGCCGGATCCGCGTCCCACAGCGGACCGCCGGCCCACAGCCGTATGAGGTGGAAGCCCGGTCCGCTGGTACCGACCGCGGTGTGCTCGCGCTGCTCGGGGAAGGGGCGGGCGCATAAGGCGTCGAGCGTGGTGAGCGCGGCGGGCGGTCCGCCGGGCGGCTCGGGTCCGGGCCGTGCGACGGGCGCGGCGCGGCGCGGTTCGTTCGTCATGCCGTCAGTAAACCGCCGGGGTCTGACAATTGGCCGGGCGCGCGGTCCGCACCGCCGCCACGGGCCCGACGGGGCTCGCCGCACACCCACTGACCGGCTACGATCCGCCAGACAGGCGAGGCGAGGAGACGGACGTTGGGTCGGCTCACCGGCGGGGACCCCTCCCTGCTGCGACGGATCAACTCCGCGGTGGTGCTGCACGCGCTGCGCGCCGCGGACTCCCCCACGCTCACCGACCTCGTCCAGGTGACGGGCCTGTCCCGGCCGACCGTCGAGGGCGTGGTCGAGGGGCTCATCGAAACCGGCCTGGTGGCCGAGGTCCCCGCCGAGGAGGGCGAGGCCCGGCGCCAGGGACGGCCGGCCCGCAGGTTCCGCTTCCGCACCGAGGCCGGGCACCTGCTGGGCATCGAGATCGGGTCGCACCGGGTCGCGGTGCTCCTCGCCGACCTCGACGGACGGGTGCTGGACTCGGCGCACCGTGCCGTGTCGGAGACCGCACCGGCCGACGAACGGCTGGAACGGGTCCGCGCGGTGGTGGCCGACCTGCTGCGCCGCACCGGCGTGGCCCGCAGTTCGCTGCGGGCGGTGGGCGCGGCCGGTCCGGGCATCGTGGAGGCGGACGGCACCGTGCGGCTGAGCACCGCGCTGCCCGGCTGGACCGGACTGCCGCTGGGCGACCGGCTGCGGCGCTCGTTCCGCTGCCCGGTGCTGGTGGAGAACGACGCCAACGCCGCGGCGGTGGCGGAGCACTGGCAGGGCGCGGCGACCGGTTCCGGCGATGTGGTGTTCGTCCTGGCCGGGTTGAGCCCGGGGGCCGGGGCGTTGATCGGCGGACGGCTGCACCGCGGCTTCGGCGGTGCGGCCGGCGAGATCGGCGCCCTGCACCTGCTGGGGCGCGAGGCCACGCCGGAAGCGCTGCTGTCGACGACCGGGGAGCCGCTGCACCCGCTGGACGAGGCGCAGGTGGCGGCGGTGTTCGCGGCCGCCAGGGACGGGGACGCCGAGGCGCGGGAGGCGGTGGACCGCTTCATCCGGCGGCTGGTGCACGACGTCGCCGCGCTGGTGCTGGCGCTCGATCCGGAGTTGGTGGTGATCGGCGGCTGGGCGTCCGGGCTGGCGGGCGTCCTCCCGCCGCTGCGCCGGGAGTTGGCGCGCTACTGCCTGCGCCCGCCGCAGGTGGTGCTGTCGCAGCTGGGCCCGGCCGCGATCGCCACCGGCGCGCTGCGGCTCGCCCTGGACCACGTGGAGAACGAACTCTTCGCGGTGGACGGGACGGTGGCGGGGCGGCGGTGAACGACCGGTCCGGCGTCGGACGGGCCGATGCGCACGGGCCCGCACCGGGAGCGTTCCGGGTGCGGGCCCGTCCGTGGGGCTGCGGTCGTCAGCCGGCGAGCACCGGCTCCCCGGTGCGCTCCCCGAAGGTGAGCCGGCAGGTGTCGGCGCGGTAGGTGGAGACCGCGACGGCCGCGGTCCGGCCCCGGGAGACGTAGCGGGTGGTGACGACGAGCACGGGCGAGCCGGGCAGGCGGTCCAGTTGCTTGGCGTCCTCGGCGCGGGCCGAGCCCAGTTCGACGGTGCGGTCCTGGCCGTCCAGGTCGAGGGCCTGGAGGGCGCGGAGCACGGCGCGGGCGTGCGCGTCCGGGGCGAGGGCCGCCGCGTCGACGCAGTCGGGGACCGTGGCGGTCCGTACGTAGAGGAGTTCGGCGGCGACCGGTTGGCCGGCCGAGACGCGGCTGCGGCGGACCACGTGGACCGTCTCGCCGGGTGCGGACTCCAGCAGGCGGGCCACCGCGGCGGGCACCTCGTCGGTCTCGCTGGCGGCGACCGGCTGCCAGTCGTCGCCGACGGCGCCGGGCCAGGTGTGGCGCGCGGGATCGACCGCGACGCCGAGCCGGGGCGGGGCGACGGTGGTGCCGACGCCGCGCCGGCGGTGCAGTCTGCCTTCGAGTTCGAGCTGTTCGAGCGCCTGGCGGAGCGTGGCGCGGGCGACGCCGAACCGGGCCGCCAGGTCCCGTTCGTTGGGCAGGATCTCGCCAACCGCGAACTCGGTGTCCAACGCGTCGCTGAGCACTGTCTTGAGATGCCAGTACTTGGGCTCCGGAGCCGTTTCGAGCTGCGTGGTCCCCACCCCCAAGGCAGCGGGCCCCGGTCGGGCCCGGTGATGTGCGGCCCGCGAGCGGACCCTAATAATGAGCGCTTCTTTATTAAAGGTTGTTGCAGTATCCCGACGATATGACCGACCCCACCCTTGGTCAAGACCAATCCCGTACCGGTTTTCGGCCGCCATTGCGGCGCCACCCGACCGGCGCGCCCGCCGCCGACCGGCCGTTAGCCTTCTGGGCATGCTCGGCCTGTTGCACACCTCGCCGGTCCACGTTCCCGTCTTCGACGCGCTGCGGGACGCCGATGCCCCCGGGCTGCCCCTGCGGCACCGGGTGCGGCCGGAACTCCTGGCCGCGGCCCGGGAGTCGGGCCCGGGCGGGGTCGCGGAGGAGGTCGCGGAGGCGGTCGGCGCGCTGGCGCGGGACGGGGCGCGGGCGGTGCTGTGCACCTGCTCGACGCTGGGCGACGTGGCCGAGGCGGCCGGGGCGGCGGCCGGCGTGCCGGTGCTGCGGGTGGACCGGCCGATGGCCGCCGAGGCCGTCGCCGCCGGTCCGCGCCTCGCGGTGCTCGCCACCGTGGAGAGCACCCTGGCGCCCACCACGGAGTTGATCGCCGACGAGGCCCGGCGGGCCGGGCGCCCGGCCGAGGT
>LIQL01000203.1 GCA_001418405.1 Streptomyces diastatochromogenes
CCCGGCACCGCACCCCACAAGCCCCGCGCAGCGGACAACGCCCCGCGCAGCGGCAACGCGCCGCAGGCGCAAACAACAACCCCCACGGCGGGAACGCCGACAACGTGGGAAGCCAAATTCACCGGCTGAGGAGGGAATCCAAGATTTTCGCCCACTGGGCGACCACGCGGTCCCGGCGTGGGGTGTCGTCGGTCAGGAGGTTGGCGAGGCCGAGGCCGCGGGCCATGTCGAGGAGGCCCTGGACCGTTTCGCGGACGCCGGGGACGGACTCGTCGGCGTCGAGCAGGGCGACCGCGGTGCGGTGGGCCTCGCGGCCCACTCTGGCTTCGAGGGCGGTGACGCGGTCGCGGAGTTGTTCCTCGTCGGAGGCGGCCACCCACAGGTGTAGGGCGGCGCGGAACAGCGGGCCGGTGTAGAGGGCGACGACCTCCTCGACGATGCGCCAGGTGCGGGCGAGGGAGCCGGCCGGCGGCAGGTCGTGTGCCAGTTCCTTGAGCGCGCTCCGGCGTTTCTCGGCGACGTGCTCGACGGCGGCGGTGAACAGGTCTTCGCGGGTGCGGAAGTGGTGTTGGGCGGCGCCCCGGGAGACGCCGGCGCGTTCGGCGACGACGGAGACCGTGCTGCCGCTCCAGCCGCGTTCGGCGAGGCAGGCGACGGCGGCTTCCAGGAGTTTGAGCCGGGTGGCGCGGCTGCGTTCCTGTTGGGGCTCTTTGGGGCGGCGGGCGGGGGTCAGCGCACCCATTTTGGGTCCCGTCGTTCGAGGAAGGCGGTCATGCCTTCGCGGGCTTCGGCGGAGCCGAAGAGGCGGGCGGAGCGTTCGGCGAGTGCGTCGGTGTCGCGGTCGAAGGCGGCCAGGACGGGGGCGGTGACGAGTTTCTTGGACTCGGCGAGGCCCTGGGGGGAGCCCTTGCGCAGTCCGTCCAGGAGGGGTGTCAGGCCGGCGTCGACGTCGTCGGCGGCGAGGGTGACGAGGCCGATCCGGGCTGCTTCGGTCGGGCCGAACTTCTCGCCGGTCAGGTAGTAGCGGGCGGCGGCGCGGGCGTCGAGCCGGGGCAGCAGCGGCAGGGAGATCACGGCGGGGGCGAGGCCGAGCCGTGCCTCGGTGAAGGCGAAGGTGGACTGCGGCCCGGCGACGGCGAGGTCGCAGGCGCCGAGCAGGCCGAGCCCGCCGGCGCGGACGTGGCCGGTGACCCGGGCGACGACGGGTTTGGGCAGTGCGACGAGGGTGCGCAGCAGCCGGGCGAGGGCCAGTGGGCCGTCCTTGGCGTCGCCGGCGGTGGCTTCGGCCAGGTCTGCGCCGGCGCAGAAGGTGCCGCCGGTGTGGGTGAGCACCAGGGCGCGGGCGGCGGCGTCGTCGGCGGCGTCGGCGAGGGCCTGGTGCAGTTCGGTGACCAGGCGGGTGGAGAGCGCGTTGCGGTTGTGGGGGGAGTTGAGGGTGAGGGTGGTGATGCCGCGCTCGTGGGCGCGCTCCACGTACGTCATCGGGGCGTCGAGCTCCTTTCCCTGGCGCGGAGTTCGCGCCGGAGGATCTTTCCGGTGGTGGCGCGCGGCACGCTGTCCAGGAACTCCACGCGGCGCACCTTCTTGTACGGGGCAACTCGCTCAGCAACGTAGGCGATGACCTCGTCCGCGGTGAGCGCGGCCCCTGGTTGGCGGACCACGAACGCCTTGGGGATCTCGTTGCCGTCCGCGTCGGGGACGCCGATGACGGCCGCGTCGGCGACGGCTTCGTGGGCGAGCAGCAGCGCTTCCAGGTCGGCGGGGGCCACCTGGTAGCCCTTGTATTTGATCAACTCCTTGACGCGGTCGACGACGTGGAGCCAGCCGTCGGCGTCGGTCCGGCCGACGTCGCCGGTGTGCAGCCAGCCGTCGGGGTCGATCATCGCGTCGGTGTCGGCGGGGCGTCCCAGGTAGCCGCGCATCACCTGCGGGCCGCGGATGACGATCTCGCCGCTCTGCCCCGGGCCGAGGTCGCGCCCGGTTTCCAGGGAGACGATCCGCAGTTCCGTACTGGGCAGGAGGGTGCCGACCGCTCCCGGTGGCGGGGCGTCCGCGTCGGGCGGTACGACGTGGGTGGCCGGGGAGAGTTCGGTCATGCCGTACGCCTGGAGGACGGTGGGCAGGCCGAGGCGGCGGGCGCAGGCGGCGGCGAGTTCGGCGTCCAGGGGCGCGGCGGCGCAGAGCACGCGCCGCAGGGAGGTCAGGTCGAAGTCGTCGACCATCGGGTGCTTGGCGAGCGCCAGCACGATGGGGGGCGCGGTGTAGACCTCGGTGATGCGGTGCTGCTCGATGGCGGTGAGGAACTGGCGCAGGTCGAAGCGGGGCAGCACGACGACGGTGGCGCCGTTGCGCAGGGGGGCGTTCATCAGGGCGGTGAGCCCGTAGATGTGAAAAAAGGGCAGGACGGCCAGGACGCGGTCCTCGGGGCCGTTGGCCATCACGGGGGCCAGTTGGGCGAGGTTGGTGGCGATGCTGCGGTGGGTGAGCATCACGCCCTTGGGGGCGCCGGTGGTTCCGGAGGAGTACGGGAGCGCGGCCAGGTCGGTGGCGGGGCCGATCTGCGGGGCGGGTTCCGGGTGGTCCTCGGTGGTCAGGTCGAGGATGGAGCGGTGGCCGTCGGCGCGGTCGCAGAGGAGGATCTCGGTGAGGCCGCCGGCCCGTTGGGCGGCGGCCCGGGCGGTGTCCAGCAGGGCCGCCACGGTGACGATCCGGGACGCCCGGGAGTCGGTCAGTTGGCGGGCGAACTCGGCTTCGGTGGCCAGCGGGTGGACGGTGGTGACCGCCGCCCCGCAGCGCGACGCGGCGTAGAACACGACGGGGAAGAGGATCGAGTTGGGGCTGTGCAGGGCCAGTACGTCGCCCTTGCCCAGTCCGGAGGCGGCGAGGGCGGCGGCCAGGCGGCGGCTGAGGTGATCGAGGGCGGCGTAGTCGAGGGTGTGGCCGGTGAGCGCGTCGACCAGGGCGGGGCGGGCGCCGTGTGCGGCGGCCCCGCCCAGGACGGCGTCGTGGATCGGCACCTCCAGGGGCGCGACGTCGGGGTGTGCGCTGCGGAAGACGTGGGTGGGGTGGGGCGTCTGGGGTGCCTTGCGTGCCATGGGAGGGACCTTCCCTGGGGCGGCGGTGGACGGCGGGGCCGGGCCTTCCTTCCCGTGTGCCGGGCCGGTGCGCGCCGCGCCCGGTGGTCGGGGCCCGGCGCGCACCGCCCGTTCGCTCAGTACGACTTGGGCAGGCCCAGGGACTGGTGCGAGATGAAGTTGAGGATCATCTCCCGGCTGACCGGGGCGATCCGCGCCACCCGGGCGGCGGTGATCAGCGACGCCAGGCCGTACTCCTGGGTGAGGCCGTTGCCGCCGAGGGTGTGCACGGCCTGGTCGACGGTGTGCACCGCGGCTTCGGCGGCCGCGTACTTGGCCATGTTGGCGGCCTCCCCGGCGGCCATGTCGTCGCCCGCGTCGTAGAGCAGGGCCGCCTTGCGCATCATCAGTGCGGCCAGTTCCAGTTCGACGTGGCACTGGGCGAGCGGATGTGCGAGGGCCTGGTGGGCGCCGATGGGCTCCTTCCAGACCTGGCGGGTGCGGGCGTAGTCGACGGCCCGGGCGAGCGCGTAGCGGCCCATGCCGAGGGCGAACGCGGCGGTCATGATGCGTTCCGGGTTGAGGCCGGCGAACAGTTGCAGCAGGCCGGCGTCCTCGTCGCCCACCAGGGCTTCGGCGGGCAGCCGCACGTCGTCCAGGGTGAGCTCGAACTGCTTCTCGGGCGCGGCGAGTTCCATCGGCACCGGGCTGCGGCCAAAGCCGGGGGCCTCGCGCGGGACGATGAACAGGCAGGGCTTGAGCTTGCCGGTGCGGGCGTCCTCGGTGCGGCCGACGATCAGCGTGGCCTCGGCGATGTCGACGCCGGAGACGAAGATCTTCCGCCCGTTGAGGATCCAGTCGGTGCCGTCCCTGCGGGCGGTGGTGGTGATCCGGTGCGAGTTGGATCCGGCGTCCGGTTCGGTGATGCCGAAGGCCATCTTGCGGCTGCCGTCGGCGAGTCCGGGCAGCCAGGTGCGCTTCTGCTCCTCGGTGCCGAAGCGGGCGATGACCGTGCCGCAGATCGCCGGGGAGACCACCAGCATCAGCAGGGGGCAGCCGGCTGCCCCCAACTCCTCCAGTACCAGGGCGAGTTCGGTGATGCCGGCGCCTCCGCCGCCGTACTCCTCGGGCAGGTTCACCCCGAGGTAGCCGGCCTTGGCGGCGTCCTGCCACAGTTCGTCGGTGTGCTTGCCCGCGGCGACGACGGCGGTGAAGTACTCCCGGCCGTAGCGCTTGGCGAGCGCGGCGACGGCGGCGCGCAGGGCGCGGTGTTCCTCGGACTCGATCACGGGGTTGCTCAGGGCGGTGCGCATGACGGCTCCTGGGGCGGTGTGTGAGTGCCTGCGGTGCGGGGTGTGAGTGCCTGCGGTGCGGGGTGCGGTGCGGGCGCCGGTCGTGGGGCCGGCGTCAGTCGGTGACGACGGCGAGCAGGGTGCCGACCTCGACCTGCTGGCCGGTGCGGGCCGGCAGCGCGGTCACGGTGCCGGCCGCCGGCGCGGTGATCCTGTGTTCCATCTTCATGGCCTCCAGCCACAGCAGCGGCTGGCCGGCCGCCACCCGGTCGCCCTCGGCCAGCCCGTCCGCGATCCGCACGACCGTGCCGGGCATCGGGGCGAGCAGCGATCCGGGCTCCGTGCGGGCGGTGGGGTCGGGGAAGCGGGGCAGTGCGGTGAGGGTGCGGGCGCCCAGCGGGGAGTCGACGTGGATCCGATCGCCGTAGCGGGCGAGGGCGAACGCCCGCCGCACCCCGTCGACCTCCAGCACCACCTCGTCGGCGGCCAGGGCGAGCAGCCGCACGCCCGGGAAGCCCTCGGCGGTGAGCCCGGCGCGGCCGAGCCGGTAGCGGACCCGGTGGGTGCGGTCCCCGCAGGCGTACTCCTTGGTCTGGGGGCCGGCGGGGACGTTGCGGAAGCCCCCGAAGCGGGAGCGGCCGTGCGCGTCGGCGAGCGCGGCGGCCAGCGCGCACAGCCCGTCGTGGGCCGCGTCGTCCGCGCCGGTGGTGGTGAGGGCGTCGAGGTGGCGGTCGTAGAACCCGGTGTCGAGCCCGGTGGCGGTGGCGAACGCGGGGTGCCGCAGCGAGCGGACCAGCAGGTCGCGGTTGGTGACCGGGCCGTGGATGCGGGCCCGTTCCAGGGCGCCGGCCAGTTTGCGGACCGCCTCGGCGCGGGTGGGTGCCCAGGCGACGACCTTGGCCAGCATCGGGTCGTAGTGGACGCTGACGGTGTCGCCGTCGGTCAGGCCGGAGTCCAGGCGGACGCCGTCCGGTACGCCGATGCGGTGCACGGTGCCGGTCTGCGGCTGCCAGTCGGCCGCCGGGTCCTCCGCGTAGAGCCGGGCCTCGACGGCGTGGCCGTGCGGTGCGGGCAGCGCGGCGGGCAGCGGCTGGCCCTCGGCGACGGCGATCTGGAGGGCGACGAGGTCGAGCCGGTAGATCTCCTCGGTGACCGGGTGTTCGACCTGGAGGCGGGTGTTCATCTCCAGGAAGTGGGCCCGGCCGTCGGCGGCCACCAGGAACTCGACGGTGCCGGCGCCCCGGTAGTCGATGGTCCGGGCGGCCTGGGCGGCGGCCCGGTGCAGGGCGTCGCGGAGCGCGTCGGGCAGTCCGGGGGCCGGCGCCTCCTCGATGACCTTCTGGTGGCGGCGTTGGAGCGAGCAGTCGCGGGTGCCGAGCGTCCAGACGGTGCCGTGCGCGTCGGCGAGCACCTGCACCTCGACGTGCCGCCCGCCCTCGACGTAGGGCTCGACGAACACCTCGCCGTCGCCGAAAGCGGCCGCCGCCTCGGCCCGCGCCGATGCCAACGCCGGTGCCAGCGCGTCGAGTTCCCGCACGATCCGCATGCCGCGCCCGCCGCCGCCGGCCGCCGCCTTCACCAGCAGCGGCAGGTCGGCGGCGGTGGCGGCGGCCGGGTCGAGGGGCGCCAGCAGCGGCACGCCGGCCGCGGCCATCAGTTCCTTGGCGCGGGTCTTGGAGGCCATCGCCTCGATGGCGGCGGGCGGCGGCCCGATCCACACCAGCCCCGCGTCGGTGACCGCGGCGGCGAACGCGGCGCTCTCGGAGAGGAACCCGTACCCGGGGTGGACGGCGTCCGCGCCGGCCGCCAGTGCCGCCTTCACGATCAGCTCGCCGCGCAGATAGGTGTCCGTGGGCGCCTCGCCGGGCAGCCGGACGGCGGCGTCCGCCTCCCGCACGTGCGCGGCGTCGGCGTCCGCGTCGGAGTGCACGGCGACGGTGGCGACGCCCAGGTCACGGCAGGTGCGGAAGATGCGGCGGGCGATCTCGCCGCGGTTGGCGACGAGGACCGAACGGATCTCGGTGCGGCCGGTCTCCCGGGCGTCGCCCCCGGGCACGGTCACGGAATCGTTGCTGGTCACGGAACCTCACATCCGGAAGACGCCGAAGCCGCCCCGCGCGCCCTCGACCGGCGCGGTGTGGACGGCGGACAGGCACAGGCCGAGGACGGTGCGGGTGTCGCGCGGGTCGATGACGCCGTCGTCGTACAGCCGCCCGGACAGGAACATCGGCAGCGATTCGGCTTCGATCTGCTGCTCCACCATGGCGCGCAGCGCCGCGTCGCCGTCGTCGTCGTAGGGCTGGCCCTTCGCGGCGGCGGAGGCCCGCGCCACGATGGAGAGCACCCCGGCGAGCTGTTGCGGGCCCATCACCGCCGATTTGGCGCTCGGCCAGGCGAACAGGAACCGCGGGTCGTACGCCCGCCCGCACATCCCGTAGTGCCCGGCCCCGTACGACGCGCCCATCAGGACCGACAGGTGCGGTACCCGCGAGTTCGACACCGCGTTGATCATCATCGCGCCGTGCTTGATGATGCCGCCCTGCTCGTACTCCTTGCCGACCATGTAGCCGGTGGTGTTGTGCAGGAAGAGCAACGGGATGTCCCGCTGGTTGGCCAACTGGATGAACTGCGCGGCCTTCTGGCTCTCCGCGCTGAACAGCACCCCCTGCGCGTTGGCGAGGATCCCCACCGGGTAGCCGTGCAGCTGTGCCCAGCCGGTGGTCAGGCTCGTCCCGTACAGCGGCTTGAACTCGTCGAAGTCCGACCCGTCCACGATCCGGGCGATCACCTCGCGCGGGTCGAACGGTGCCTTGAGGTCGCCCGGGACGATCCCCAGCAGCTCCTCCTCGTCGTACTTCGGCGGCTCGGCCGGGCCCGGATCGGCGTGCGCCTTGCGCCAGTTGAGTCGGGCCACCACTCGGCGGGCCTGCCGCAGCGCATCGGGCTCGTCCAGCGCGAAGTGGTCCGCCAGCCCCGACGTGCGGGCGTGCATCTCCGCGCCGCCCAGCGACTCGTCGTCGCTCTCCTCGCCGGTCGCCATCTTCACCAGCGGCGGCCCGCCGAGGAAGACCTTGGCCCGCTCCTTGACCATGATCACGTGGTCCGACATGCCGGGGACGTACGCGCCGCCGGCCGTCGAATTGCCGAAGACCACCGCCACCGTCGGGATGCCGGCCGCGGACAGCCGCGTCAGGTCCTTGAAGAGCGCCCCGCCCGGAATGAAGATCTCCTTCTGGCTCGGCAGGTCGGCCCCGCCCGACTCCACCAGGCTGACCACCGGCAGCCGGTTGGCGCTGGCGACCTCGTTGGCCCGCAGCGCCTTCTTGAGCGTCCACGGGTTGCTCGCCCCGCCGCGCACCGTCGGGTCGTTGGCGGTGATCAGGCACTCCACGCCCTCGATCACGCCGATCCCGGTGACCAGCGACGCGCCCACCGCGTAGTCGCTGCCCCAGCCGGCGAGCGGCGACAGTTCCAGGAAGGGCGTGTCCGGGTCCACCAGCAGCTCGATCCGCTCGCGGGCCAGCAGCTTGCCGCGCGCGCGGTGCCGGGCGACGTACTTCTCGCCGCCGCCGGCGAGCGCCTTGTCGTGCTCCCCGGCCACCTCGTCCAGCTTCCCCAGCATCGCCGCCCGCCGCTCGGCGTACTCCGCGCCGGCGGTGTCGAGCGCGGTCCTCAGGACGGTCACAGCAGAACCTCCGGTATCCGAACGTGACGGGAGCGCAGCCACTCCCCCAGCGCCTTGGCCTGCGGGTCGAACCGGGCCTGCGACGCGACGCCGTCCCCCAGCAGCCCCTCGACGGTGAAGTTCAGCGCCCGCAGCCGCGGCAGCACCTCCCGCCGCACCTCCAACTCGGCGATTTCCGGGAGCAGTTCACGCAGTCGTCGCACGGTCAGTTCGTGCGCCAGCCACCGCCATCCGTCGTCCGTGCGGGCCCACACCCCGACGTTGGCCGATCCGCCCTTGTCGCCGCTGCGGGCCCCGGCGACGCGCCCCAGCGGAGCCTTCCGGGTCGGGCCCGCGGGCAGCGGCTCGGGGAGTTCCTCCGGCACGGCGGCCGGCTCCGCGGCCCGCGCCGGTACGGGCGCCACCGCCACCCGCTCCCCGTCCGGCAACACCGCCACCTGCGCCACGTCCGCTGCCGCCACGTACGCGGCCTCGAACACGCCGTACGGGGCGCCCTTCCCCGGCGGCGCCGTCACGTGGAAACCGGGGTAGCTGGCGAGC
The DNA here is from genome assembly GCA_001418405.1 of Streptomyces diastatochromogenes. Classification (GTDB taxonomy): domain Bacteria; phylum Actinomycetota; class Actinomycetes; order Streptomycetales; family Streptomycetaceae; genus Streptomyces; species Streptomyces albulus_C. The sequence goes on from LIQL01000203.1 coordinate 8,592, forward strand.
GCCAGCTCGATCGCCGCCCCGCTCACGGCCCGCCCGACGGCCTCCGCGTCCGGATCCCGCACCACCAGCCGCAGCAGCGCGCTGGCCTCCTCCTGGACGGCCGCATCGGCGTGATCGGTCCGGGCCAGCGACCAGCTGACCTCCCGCGGCCGGCGGCCGGCACGGTCCAACGCCGCCTCCAGCTGGCCCCGCACCAGCGCCGCCTTGGCCTCCACGTCGAGGCCGGTGAGCACGAACACCACCTCGTTGCGCCAGCCGCCCAGCCGGGTCAGCCCGACCTTCAGCGTCGCCGGCGGCGCCTCTCCCCGCACCCCGTCGATCCGCACCCGGTCCGGCCCGTCCGCCGTCAGCCGCACGGTGTCCAGCCGCGCCGTCACGTCCGGCCCCAAGTAACGGGCGCCCGCCGTCTCGTAGAGCAGCTGGGCGGTCACCGTGCCCGTGGTGACCGCGCCGCCGGTCCCCGGGTGCTTGGTGATCACGGCGCTGCCGTCGGCGTGGATCTCGGCCAGCGGGAAGCCGGGCCGCCGCAGGTCCCCCAACTCCTCGAAGAACGCGTAGTTGCCGCCCGTCGCCTGCGTCCCGCACTCCAGCACGTGCCCCGCGACGACCGCGCCCGCCAGCCGGTCGTGGTCGTCCGCCGCCCAGCCGAAGTGCGCCGCGGCCGGCCCGCTGACCAGCGCCGCGTCCGTCACCCGGCCGGTGACGACGACGTCCGCGCCGCCCCGCAGGCACGCCGCGATCCCCGCCCCGCCCAGGTAGG
>LIQL01000204.1 GCA_001418405.1 Streptomyces diastatochromogenes
ACGGTCACGCCCGCCGCGACGCCGAATACCCCGGATCCGCCGTCGCGGCGGGCGTGACCGTGGCGCTGTGCACCGCACTCGGCGCGGCCTCGGCCCGCGCCGCCGCTCCGGACGGCGCCGACGGGCTCTTCCTGACCGTCTCCGGCGCCGGCGACACCTGGATCCGCGGGGTGCGCCTGAGCTGCCCGGACACCCGCGGCACCCATCCGCACGGCGCCGCCGCCTGCGCCGAGTTGGCCGCGGTCCAGGGTGATCCGGACGCGCTGCGCGGCGACCCGCACGTCTGCACCCGGGAGTACGACCCGGTGACCGTCACCGCCTCCGGCAGCTGGCGCGGCGCGCCGGTCGAGTGGCGCCGGGAGTACCCCAACGCCTGCACCATGGACGCCGCCACCGGCCCGCTGTTCCGCTTCTGACCCGCGACCGGTCGGCGCCCGCGGCGCGGCTCAGACCCGCCGCGCCGTCACCACCCCGAGCGTGAGCAGCGCCAGCACCACCCACAGGAACCACACCCAGCCGTTGCCGCCCAACGCCACCGTGTAGGCGGTCGCCGCGACGAGTCCGCACCCCGTGCAGACGGCCATCGCTCTGGTAGATCCGGGCATACCCGCACCCTCCTCCCGGCGGCCGCGGGCCCAACGCCGCGGGCCGCTGCCAGGAGACCATCGTCCCCGGCCGCGGCCCGTGCCGCCAGATGACCTACCGCACCGCGGCGTTCCGCCCCGGCGCCCCGCGTCGCGCGCTACTGCCCCCGCGCGTTGAGCGACGCCAGGTAGGCGTTGTACTCCGCCAGGTCCTTGTCGCCGTTGCGGTCCGCGGCCCGGTCGGCGCGCTGCGAGGTGCGCTCCTCGGACTTGTACCACTGGAAGACCAGCGCGATCAGCACCACCACCGACGGGATCTCGCTGAACGCCCAGGCGATCCCGCCGGCCGCCTGCTGGTCGGCCAGCGCCTCGATGCCCAGCGAGGCCGGCGGGTGCAGGAAGGTGTTCACCATCGGCTCGGTCGCCATCATCAGGGCGATGCCGAAGAACGCGTGGAACGGCATCCCGGCGAACAGCTCCAGCATCCGCATCACGTATCCCGGCCGGTGCGGGCCCGGGTCCACGCCCATGATCGGCCAGAAGAAGACCAGCCCCACCGCCAGGAAGTGCACCATCATCGCGATGTGCCCGGCCCGGGACTGCATCAACAGGTCGAACAGCGGGGTGAAGTACAGCGCGTAGAGGCTCGCGATGAACAGCGGGATGGTGAACGCGGGGTGCGTGATGATCCGCATGTACCGGCTGTGCAGCAGCGCCACCAGCAGCTCGCGCGGCCCCTTGCGCCCGCGTCCGGCGGTCGGCAGGGCGCGCAGTGCCAGAGTCACCGGCGCCCCGAGGAGCAGCAGGATCGGCGAGAGCATGCTGATGATCATGTGCTGGACCATGTGGACGCTGAACATCGCCATGCCGTAGTCGTTCAGCTTGGTGCACATCGTCACCGCCACCGTCAGCACGCCCAGCACCCAGGCGACGACCCGGCCCATCGGCCACGCGTCACCCCGCCGCCGCAGCCGGAGGACCGCCCAGCCGTACAGCCCCAGCCCCACCAGGCAGCCGACCAGGAAGAACGCATCACCGCCGAACGCGAGGCCCCGCCCCAGCGTGAACGGCGGCAGATCCATGTTCATGCCGTCCATGCCGTGCCCGCTGTGATGCATCCGCTCGCTCCTGATTCGTACCAATGCTCCGGCGACAAGCGTAGAGGCGCCCCCGGCCGGTGCAGCGGCCGGGGGCGTCCGAACGGATCCGAACCCCGCGCAGGGGCTACCGGGGTCTCAGAGCACGCACTCGGCCTCGTCGTAGCGCTCGGCGGGCACCGTCTTCAGGCTCTCCACGGCCTGGGCCAGCGGCACCAGCGTGATGTCCGTGCCGCGCAACGCGGTCATCATCCCGAACTCCCCGCGGTGCGCGGCCTCCACCGCGTGCCAGCCGAAGCGGGTGGCCAGCACCCGGTCGTACGCGGTGGGCGTACCCCCGCGCTGGACGTGGCCGAGGATGACCGGACGGGCCTCCTTGCCGAGTCGCGCCTCCAACTCCACCGACAGCTGCCGGGCGACCCCGGCGAACCGCTCGTGCCCGTAGACGTCGGTGCCGCCGATGTCGAAGGCCATGGTGCCCTCGCGCGGCTTGGCGCCCTCCGCGACCACCACGATCGCGAACTTCTTGCCGGCCTCGAAGCGCTCGGCGACCCGGGCGGTCAGCTCCTCGATGTCGAACGGCCGCTCCGGCACCACGATGGCGTGCGCACCGGCGGCCATCCCCGAGTGCAGCGCGATCCAGCCGGTGTGCCGCCCCATCACCTCGACGATCATCACCCGCTGGTGCGACTCGGCGGTGGTCTTGAGCCGGTCCAGGGCCTCGGTGGCCACTCCCACCGCGGTGTCGAAGCCGAACGTCACGTCGGTGACGGCGATGTCGTTGTCGATGGTCTTCGGCACGCCGACGATCGGCAGTCCGGCGTCCGACAGCAGCCGCGCCGCCTTCAGCGTGCCCTCACCGCCGATCGGGATGATCGCGTCCAGCCCCAGCTCGGCGACGTGGCCGCGGGCCCGCTCCACCCCGTCCCGCAGATGGGCGGGCTGCACCCGCGACGAGCCGAGGATGGTCCCGCCGCGCGCCAGGATGCCGCCGACGGCATCCAGGTCGAGCTTGCGGTAATCGCACTCCAGCAGGCCCTTCCAGCCGTCCATGAAGCCGATCACCTCGTCGCCGTGGTCGGCGGTGGCGCGGTGGACGACGGACCGGATGACGGCGTTGAGGCCGGGGCAGTCGCCCCCGGACGTGAGGACACCCATACGCATTGTGTAGCAACCCATCGCAATTCAACCGGACGCCCGGACCCCGTCGTCCGGTTGGATCCCGCTCAGCCTACAAGTGCGCGGCACCCCGACACACGGATGACCGCAGAGCGGACACCGGTGCACGGAAAACGGCCGGATCCGGGCCGATGACCCGGATCCGGCCGTCGTGGGCGGCGGAACCCGTCAGACGTTCTGCGTCGCCGCCGCGATCCGCTCCTCGCGCAGCGCGTCGTACCACCGGTCGTCGGCCGGCGGCAGCGCGTTGACGTCCAGCGCGAGCTTGATGAGGAGGTCCGCGATGTGCGGGTTGCGGGCCATCACCGGGCCGTGCATGTACGTCCCGAAGACGGTGTCGTTCCACGCGCCCTCGTAGCCGTCGCCGACGCCGTTGCCGTTGCCGAACCGGACCTTGGCGAACGGCCGGGCGGTCTGCCCCAGGTGCGTGACGCCCTGGTGGTTCTCGAAACCGGTCAGCGGCGGCAGCCCCAACCGCGAGTCGATGTCCGCCAGCACGTCGCCGACGCACCGCTCGCCCTCGCCGCGGGTGCTCACCACGTCCAGCAGCCCCAGGCCCTGCTGGCGCTCGCCGAGGTCGTTGATGAACTCGTGGCCCAGGATCTGGTAGCCGGCGCACACCGAGAAGACGATCGCGCCGTTGGAGACCGCGCGGTCCAGGCCGCCGTCGCGGATCAGCCGCTCGGCCGCCAGCCGCTGCGGGCGGTCCTCGCCGCCGCCGATCAGGTAGATGTCCCCGGAGGTGGGGATCTGCTGGTCGGAGCGGACGTCCAGGCGCTGGACGTCCAGGCCGCGCTGGCGCGCCCGCCGCTCCACCACCAGGACGTTGCCCTGGTCGCCGTAGGTGCTCAGGAGGTCCGGATAGATCCACACCACGCGCAGGCTGTTGTCACTCATGCTCGCTCGTCCTTGTCGCTGTTGTCCGTGGACCGCACTCAGTTGCCCACGCGGCGGCGCAGGTCCTGGAAGGCCGTGTAGTTGGCGATGACCTCGATCCGACCGGGCGGTGCGATCCGCACCGCCTCGTCGAGGGTCTCGCAGACCTCGAAGTCGAGCCCCGCGACCTCCAGGCGCACCGCCAGGTCCAGCCGGCGGTCGCCCAGCACGAAGATCGGGTGCCCGGCCAGCCGGGTGTAGTCCACGTCCCACAGCCAGGAGGTGTCGGTGCCGTCCGCGCCGCGGGCGTTCACCGACATGATCACCGGGGTCGGCGGTCCGTCGATCAGCGAGAAGGTCTCCAGCCAACCGGCCGGGTTCTTCGCCAGCAGCAGCCGCAGCTCGCGCTCCGCGAAGGTGACCACGTCGTAGCGGCCCGCGACGGCCTGCACCGCGAACATCCGCTCCAGGGCGACCTGCGGCGGCACCCCGAAGGCGGCCGCGACCGCGGCGGAGGTGGTGGCGTTCGCCTTGTTGGCGCGGCCCGGCAGCTGGAGCTTGATCGGCCAGGCGCTGCCGTGCGGGTCGAGCACGTGGTCGCCGGAGAGCGCCCAGCTCGGCGTCGGACGGCGGAAGCCGCACTCGGCACAGAACCAGTCGTCGCCCGGACGCTGCATCACACCGCCGCACGAGGGGCAGGACCAGGCGTCGTCCTTCCACTCCTGGCCGGCGGCGACCCACACCACGTTCGCGGACGACGACGCCGCCCAGACGATCAGCGGGTCGTCGGCGTTGGCGATGATCAGCGCCTTGGAGCCGGACAGGCCCTCGCGCCAGTGCTCGGCCAGCATCCGGGTCTCGGCGGCCCGGTCGAGCTGGTCCCGCGAGAGGTTCAGCAGCGCTATGGCCTTGGGCGTGACGTCCCGGGCCACCGTCGCCAGGTACTTCTCGTCCACCTCGATGACGCCGTACTTGGCGTCCGAGCCGCCCGCCAGCGCCGAGGTGATGCCCGCGGGCATGTTCGCGCCCAGCGCGTTGGAGACCACCGGGCCGCTGGCCCGCAGCGCCTCGGCGATCAGTCGCGTGGTGGTCGTCTTGCCGTTGGTGGCGGACACCAGTACCACGTCCAGGTGCTTGGCCAGCGCGGCCAGCAGGTCGGGGTCGAGCTTGAGCGCCACCCGGCCACCGATCACCGATCCGCTGCCGCGGCCCGCCGCGCGCGACACCGCTGCCGCGGCCTTGCCGGCCGTCACAGCCAGCTTGGCCCGCGGCGACAGCGGCTCCGTGTTGCCTGCCATCGTCTTAGATCCTCCTTGCATCCGGCGCACTCCCGCCCTGAGGCTGCCGGAAGAATGCACCTCCTCCGCGGTCGTCGACCGGCGGAGGCTTCGGTCGGGGATCAGCCTATCGAGATCCGGCGTCCGGCCCGAACTCCGCCACCTCCGTGACGTCATCCGCGAGGCCCGGCCCGTACGCTGGGCCCATGCGCCACCGCACCATCCCCGGCAGTTCCGGCCGCCCCCGACCGCTGCGCCTGTACGGCGATCCCGTCCTCACCCGCCCCTGTGCGGAGGTCACCGCCTTCGACGGCGAACTGGCCGCGCTGATCGAGGACATGTACGCGACGATGTACGCCGCGAACGGCGTCGGGCTGGCCGCCAACCAGGTCGGCGTCCCGCTCCGGGTGTTCGTCTACGACTGCCCCGACGACGAGGACCGCCGGCACCTGGGGCACGTCGTCAACCCCCGCCTCGTCGAGGCGGACGGGCCGGTGGTCCGCGGCCCCGAGGGCTGTCTGTCACTGCCCGGCATCGAGGCCGGCACGCCGCGTCACGACCACGCCGTCGTGACCGGGTTCGACCTGACCGGCGCACCGGTGACGGTGACCGGCACCGGCTTCTTCGCCCGCTGCCTCCAGCACGAGTGCGACCACCTCGGCGGCGGCCTCTACGTCGACCGGCTCACCGGCCTGCGCCGTCGCCGGGCGCTGCGCGCGGTGACCCGGGCGCCCTGGGCCGCGGCGACGGAGGAGCGGGCGGTGGCGCAGGTCTGACGCCGGCCCGCCCGCGATCAGAATCCGGGGCCGCCGGCCAGGTCCTTGACGGTGGCCAGCTGGCCCCACAGCAGATCGGTGAGGTGACTCACCAACTGCTCACGGGAGCACGGGCGTTCGCGCAGCCACCAGTCACCGGCCGCGTGCATCATGCCGACGATGCCGTGCCCCCACACCCGGGCCCGCTCCGCGCCCTCCGGCCCCAGGTCGAGCCGTTCGGCGATCACCTCGGCCAGCTCCTCGCCGAGCCGGCGCAGCAGGGGGGCGGAGTGCCGGCCCACGTCGAAGCCGGACTCCGCGGGGTGGTCCTCGTCCGCCGGGTGCATCAGGAAGCGGTAGACCTGCGGCCGGGTCTCGATGGCGACCAGATACGCGTCGAGGGTGGCCTCGACCCGCTCGCGACGCACGACCTGGGCGTCCAGTGCGGCCCGGAGGTTGGCGAGCAGGGCGTCGGTGTGCCGGACGGCGAGCGCGCGGTAGAGACCGCCCTTGTCGCCGAAGTGCCGGTAGAGGATCGGCTTGGTGATGCCGGCCTCGGCGGCGATGGCGTTCATCGACGCTTCCGGGCCGTCGCGCAGCACGATCCGTTCGGCGGCCTCCAACAGTTCCCGGCGTCTGCGCTCGGTCGCACTGCGTTGCCGGTCGCCGCCGCCCGTGCCGGCCCGTTCCGTGCCGGCGGGCCGCTCCGCGCCGGTCCGCCCGGCGCTGTCGATGCTGTCCATGGTCGTGCTCCCCACCCTTGTGAATCCGTGGCGCTCGCGCAACGTAACACCCGGACTCGGTGATGCCCGAACTTCGCGCGATCTCCACCGCCAAATCGGCGGCCGGGAGGAGTTGACATCCATTACTCGCGAGTAACACACTTTGGTTACCGCAAGTAACGGCTGGCTGTACGCACCACTGGAGGGGACATGGCCGAGTTCACCATGGAACTCAACGACGAGCAGAAGGAAGTCCGTGACTGGATCCACGGCTTCGCCGCGGACGTCATGCGCCCCGCTGCCGCCGAGTGGGACGAGCGCGAGGAGACCCCCTGGCCGGTGATCCAGGAGGCCGCCAAGATCGGCCTGTACTCCCTCGACTTCTACGCCCAGCAGTTCTTCGACCCCACCGGCCTCGGCATCCCCATGACCATGGAGGAGCTGTTCTGGGGCGACGCCGGCATCGCCCTGTCCATCGTCGGCACCGGCCTCGCCGCCGTCGGCGTCCTGGCCAACGGCACCGAGGAGCAGATCGGCACCTGGGTCCCGCAGATGTACGGCGACGCGAACGACGTGAAGGTCGCCGCCTTCTGCTCGTCCGAGCCGGACGCCGGCTCCGACGTCGCCTCGATGCGCACCCGCGCCGTCTACGACCAGGCCAAGGACGAGTGGGTGCTCAACGGCACCAAGACCTGGGCCACCAACGGCGGCATCGCCAATGTCCACGTCGTCGTCGCGGTCGTCGACCCGGACCTCGGCTCCAAGGGCCACGCCTCCTTCATCGTTCCGCCGAACACCCCCGGCCTCTCCCAGGGCCAGAAGTTCAAGAAGCACGGCATCCGCGCGTCGCACACCGCCGAGGTGGTGCTGGAGGACGTCCGCGTCCCCGGCCACTGCCTGCTCGGCGGCAAGGACAAGCTCGACGAGCGACTGGCCCGCGCCCGCGAGCGCGCCAAGGGCGGCATGGGGGTCCCCCCGGCCGGAGGCTGGGGGAGCTTCAAGAACGCCGCGATGGCCACCTTCGAGGCGTCCCGCCCGGCCGTCGGCGCGATGGCCGTCGGCACCGCCCGCGCCGCCTACGAGGAGGCCCTGGAGTACGCCAGGACCCGCGAGCAGTTCGGCCGCCCGATCATCGACAACCAGGGCGTCGCCTTCCAACTGGCCGACATGCGCACCCAGATCGACGCCGCCCGCCTCCTGGTCTGGCGCGCCTCCTGGATGGCGGTCGCGGGCAAGAAGTTCGAGAGCGCCGAGGGCTCGATGTCGAAGCTCTTCGCCAGCGAGACCGCCAAGAAGGTCACCGCCCAGGCGATCCAAATCCTCGGCGGCAACGGCTTCACCCGCGAATACCCCGTCGAGCGCATGCACCGCGACGCCGCGATCTACACCATCTTCGAGGGCACCAGCGAAATCCAGCGCCTGGTCATCGCCCGCACACTGTCGGGGATGCCGATCCGTTAGGGCAAGGCACCTGATCGCTGCCCCACCGGCCGGGATCGGCCGTCGTCCGTCGCGGCGCGCACAAGCCGCGGGGGATGTCCGGGCGTTGTAGGCGCGGTCGTGGATCGGCCGGCGGTGCTCGGCGACGTTTCTGCGTAAGGAGCGCTGGCGGCTTGAGCTGAAAGGTGGAGAAGCCCCGCCCGCCGTGGGCGGGGCTTCGTCGTGGCCAAGTGTCACGTCGTCCATGAAGCAGCCTGCGAGGTGAGCCGGACTGGTTTCGATGAGCTGAGCATCGCTCCATCCAACGTGGCTGTTATTTGCACGTGATGGTGTCGCCGGCACTGCTGTTGTGGCTGGCGAGCTTGAGTTCGGGGGCGGCCGGGGCGCATTGGTTCCTGTGACGGTAGGGAAAGCCCCGCTCGGCTCTAGGCACGAGCGGGGCGTCTCCGTATCAGCTACCGCTGGCTGGTGGCCGGTCGTCGATGATGATGTGGGTGACGGGTGGGCAGTTGTTGCCGGCTTGGTAGTGGGCGTCGGCTTGGTCGTCGTCGACTTTGTGCAGGGCGGCGCCGATGCGTTCGTAGATGACGGCGGCGAACTTTCGGGTGCCGATGGGGGCGGCGGGGTCTTGTTCGGTGGCGCGTAGGGCGTCGAGTGCGGCGATGAGGGTGCGGCCGGAGATCTCGGCTTGGATGAGTCCGTTGGCTTCTTTGACGCCTGCGGGGAGTCGGAAGTGTTGGCCGCTGCTGGATTGTGCGACGAGGAAGTCCCAGTGGTCGCGGTGGCAGGTGAGTTGGGCGTATGCGATGCGGGCGGCGAGGCCAAGGAGGTGTTCGAAGTCGTCGCCCTCGGAAGGGGGTTGGGTCGCGACGTGTGGGTCCGGCTTCGTTGGGGGTGTTGGCGGCTCGGGGGTCTTGACGGCCGCGAGGTCGGCGCGGAGTCCTTCGATGTTGTGCCGGAGTTCGGCGAGTTGGTTGAGGATTTGCTGGTCGTCACGCGGGGGTGTGGCGGGCTGCAGGCGCTGGGTTTCGTTGCGGAGGCCCTGGAGTTCGCTGTGGATGGCGTCGGTTCTGGCGTGGGTGAGGGCTGATGTGTCGCGGGCGTTTTGGGCTGCGTTGAGGGTTGCTTCGATGGTGGTGCGGAGGCTGGTGAGGCTGCGGTCGAGTGCGTCGGTGACGGCTTGTTGCGCGTGGCCGATTCTTTCGCTGAGCCCATCGACTTTTTCGCTGAGCCTGTCGAGCCGGCGTCCGATGCCGAATGCCACGTTCCCCCCACGGTGTTGATGGCTGTTCGTTCAGCGGGAGGCTCCCCGTCGGTCACTTGGGTGACGCGGCGAGTTTCGGCCGTGGTGATCGTTGGGGCGTGTTGGTGCAGATCGGTATGTGCGGCCTTCAACTCAGCCTGATGTGCGCCCTGTTGGCTGCCGCGCGCCCTTTCGGGTGCTGCCGTGCTCTGGCAGGGTGTCGTTCTTCTGACTTGAGGGGGATGGATGGCGCTCGGGTGTCCGCGTTGCAAGGAGTCGAACCAGGTCCTGCGTTTGCCGGAGTTTTGGAAGTCACTGCCGAGGGAGTCGGAGCTGCGCGACGAGTACGCGCCGCCGCTGGAGTACAGGATGCAGTGGCTGTATCCGGTGGCGGCCGGCGCACTTGGGGTCGTGGCGTTGGTGACGGGCGGTGTGGCTGCGGGGGTCGTGCTGCTGGCTGGTGGTGTGGGCGTGGGCTTCTGGTTGTCGGGGCGTGCGCGGGCTGCGGAGGATGCGCGGGCCAAGTGGTCGCGGTCGTGGATTTGCCGGCGGTGTCCGGCGACGTTCCTGCGCGAGGAGGCACTAGCGGTCTGAGCCGGGCGACCACAGTGTGACCCCTTGGGGGCGGACTGGTCTCTCTCGGCCCCCAAGAGGTCGTCTCATCACCCGGACGCCACGACCTCGCCGGCCGTGACCTGGGGCGGGTTGGGGAGCAGCGACGCCAGGTTGTGCTGCACGAAGTCCGCCGCCGTGGAGACTGATTCTTCGGCGCTGGCCTGGTTCTGGAAGATGCTGGTTGAGGTCATCACTCCGTTGCCGGCGTCGATCCAGTAGTAGGCCACGAAGCCGGGGAGTTGGCGCATGAGCGGTACGAACCCCTCGTTGACGAGACGCGCTGCTTCGGCGGGATTGGTTACCCCTTCGTAGCGTCGGATTGCTGCGTACATGGCCGTTCTCCTCGCGGGGGCTCCGGGTGGTGGTTTGCTGATTCGCCGTACCCCCGTGTCGGCCGCCTGGCTCGCGTGGAGGCCATCAATCGCCTGAAAGGCCGAGCTTGGTGATCCAAACGGAGCGCGGGCGCCGCGGTGGTGGTTGCCGGTGATGTCTGGCGGTGTTCCCGCAAGGAGTCGGTGACCGTTTGGCCCAGACCATGAAAAAGGCCCCGCCTGTTAGACGGGGCCTTGGGGGCCTTGTCGCCTTCCTCTCCTTCGACGTCACCGCTGGGTCCGTCAGACAGGGCGCCGGTGCCGGCAGAAATATCCACGTCGCCGGCCCCACCCACCGTGAACCCAACGACGCTGCCGTCGGATGCCTTACCGGAGAGCGAAGGCACTCGGGAGTTCGAGGCGCTGATCTCGAACCCCTCCTCCTTCCAGTGTTCGCCGAAGATCGCGAGCAGCTTAGTGATCTTCTTCTCTGAAATCTCGGTGCGCACATAGCGATGTCTGCCGACGCGTACTTCGCCAGTCGACTTGTTCGTGAAGGAATTCTTCACTTCCGACATGTGGGCCGGCCTTCTCGCCATTTGAGCTCGGGTCGTACAGCCTTGAAAGTGTTGTCCAGAATCGAGTCGACCTGTTTGGCGGCCTGCGGGACGCCGATATTTGCCTTGGGCTCCTCGTCGTGCAATACAGAACAGGCGCTGAGGCCGCTCGATGCGAGGATGGCGATGAGGGCTATGCGAGGAAAAGTTCGGCGGCGCATCATTTTCACCACCTGGCCTGGAAGAAGGCTTTTTCCGGGTGGTCCTACGCAATGGCGCCACCGAGGACGAGTTCGTAGTTGGACGGGGAGTGGGTCACCGGGGCGCTGCCTGTCGCACTCACCCACACGTGACCTGCTCCGACATCAGACTGCGAGGCTTTTTGGGCTCCCGTTCCGGGGCTACCCACCAGGGCGACGTCGCCCGCGGGGATCCCGTCTTCGCGTGGGGAGGCCCGCACCACCGGCACGTTCTTTCTCGGCATTCTCGAATCGGTTGTGTCGGGACTGATGAATTTGAGCTGTTCCGCAACCATGTCGAGGCCTTCGACCTGCCTCGGCACGGCTTGGTGGTGCGCGCTCAAACTACCCAGGGCGGCCCCCGTGTCGGCTTGCATCTCTTCGCCGTGTCCAGCGGCCGCGCGCAGTGCGGATGGGTCGACTTTCGCGGTCGACACGATCCCCCGATTGCCCGTTGCTCTCGTATTTCTGGTCCGTGAGGGCACGCTATGGAGCCCTCGCCGTTGCCAGTTCGTCACCCTATGCGACGGCACGCCGGGTGCTTTGGTCGTCATGCCGCGCGATCTGGCCCATGCGCGAAGTTCGACGTCCGAGACCGACCGCGGCTCAGAATCACGGGCTCGGGCTTCGTGGCGTCCGGGTGTTGAACGGACAGTCGTGGGTTGAGAATTCCTTCCGGCCCGACCCATGTCGCCGAGAACGTCACCGTCGCGATCGACCACGTCATTCGTGCGGCGAGATGAGGGACGTCACAGTTCGCGGGAGGACTGACGGAAGATCACTCGCGACCGGGCCGTGGGGACTCCAGGAGGTCGAACGTCGCCTGCAGCTGCCATTTCACGCCGTCGTGCACCATCAGGTCCACCGATGAGACCCGGGCCGTGAAGGGGAGTTCGGTGTGTAGGGCGGTCTCGATCTCGGTCAGGACGGTGTCGTCCTGGCCGTCCGCGACGGTCAGGTGCGGTATGACCTCGGTGAAGGCACCGCCGTAGGGAGGGGCTTCGGGCCACCGTTCGGCGACCGCCTCGGTGAGGCGCCGCAAGGGCGCGTCCGGCTCGGGGGCGAGGTACAGCACTCCCGGGAATCGCTCGCAGCGTGCGAACCGCACGTCGAAGGCGTGATGACCGCCGAGTACCTCGGCGAGGGCCCGATGGACGTGCCCCTGCACGCGACTCCCGTCGAGGAACGGGAAGACCACGGTGACGTGCGCGGGAACCCCTGCTCGGGCTGACGGATCGAACCGTTCGCGCCACGCGCTAACGGCTGGTTCCGCCTCCGGGATCCTGACGATGAGTCCGGTCCGACCTGCCTGGAACCGGTGCGGGCTGGCGTCTGGCATGTCACGGATGCTGCCATGTCGAGGCCGGGCGCGGTGGGTGAAGGCGCCTACTCGGACTGGACTTTCCGCTTCTCCGGGCACCGTGTTGACGATGCGCTGTCCGGTCTGCTGGGGTCGTGAGGTCGTCGGTAGCGGGTCCGGGCGCCGGGTCGCTTCGTCGACAAGGGCCGCACCCCGCCTGAACGTTGACGGACGTGGACCGCTCCGGGTGCGTAACTTTCCCATCAAAACCCGCCATTTCAGGAGTTCGCCGCAACCTCGTCCGGCAGATTCGACTCCTCACTCACGGAGATGCACACTGGTGCGTCCCGTACGAAGTGGGGGCAATATGACACGTATGGCGCGACAGTCGATGAGCGCGCGGAAGGCGACCGTCGGCTCCGCGGCGATGGTGGTCGCCGGACTGGCCCTGGTGATCGGGGCGGCGGCCCCCGGGCAGGCGGTGCCCGTGGCGGTGACGGCGGGGGCGCGGTCCGTGCCGGACTGCGGTGCGGCCACGGCGGCGGGGGTGCCCGCGGCGCAGCGGACGCACGCCGCGGCGGCGACGGAGGCGGCCCCGGCCACGGCCGTCACCGGAAGCGCGGCGCAGAAGCTCGCCTACGGCCTCGCTCCGGAGGCGCCGATCGGCCTGTGGTCGTCCTCGAACGTCACCCTGCGCACCCCGGTCGCCAAGGGCACCGTCCACCTGGACGTCACCACGCACGGCTTCATCGCCGATTCCCTCCTGATGCAGCGGTACGACGCGAAGACGCACCGCTGGGTCGACCTGGACGTCCGATCGGCCGGCAGTGGCAGTCCGAACAAGGGGAGGTTCTCCTTCCCCGTCTCGGCGGCGGCGAGCCCCGGCCGCCCCGCCACCGTGGCGCTCCGGGTCCAGGCCATCGACCGTCCCGGTCGCCTGGACGTTTCCGCTTCGGTCGACGACGGCCACGGCC
>LIQL01000205.1 GCA_001418405.1 Streptomyces diastatochromogenes
GTGCGGGGGCCGCCGCTGGGGGGCCGCTGTCTTCCTTTTTACGGCAACGGTTACGGAGAGTGATTTGTTCCTGCGGAGTGTCACTTCGGGGGGTGGTTTCGGGGGTGGCGTCGGCCTCGGACAGTAGGCGTTCGAACTCCGGGGTGACCCGGGCGACGACGCCCGGGCCCAGGACGATCTGGTACGTGTCGTCCTCCACCACGCCCAGGACGGCGGGGAGTGCCTTGAGGGCGTCGTCCTGGACGAGGGTGCGGTCGCGGACGCCCAGGCGGAGCCGGGTCATGCAGTGGGCGACGGAGGTGACGTTGTCGGCGCCGCCGACGAGGGGGAGCAGCGCGGCGGCGGTGGCGCGGTTCTTGTCTTCGGTCATGTGGGGCGCCTTGCTGTCGAGTGACTGACGGTGGGTTAGGTCGTGCTGGCGTGGGCGGTGGCGGACTGGAGGGCGGCGCGGAGGTGGCCTTTGGAGGCGGCGAGGAGGCGGGCGGCCTCGCGCCCGTCCACACCGCCGAGGAGGACGAGGATGGCGTGCTTCACCTCGCCGCCGGTCTCGGTCAGGGCGGCCTCGATCTCCAGGTCGGAGGCGCCGGTGGCGAGTGCGACGATGCGGCGCGAGCGGGCCCGCAGCTTGTCGTTGGAGGCCCGGACGTCGACCATCAGGTTCCCGTAGGTCTTGCCCAGGCGGATCATGGTGAGCGTCGAGATCATGTTGAGGACGAGCTTCTGGGCGGTGCCCGCTTTGAGGCGGGTGGAGCCGGTGATCAGCTCGGGGCCGACGATGATCTCGATGCCGTGCTCGGCGGCCGCGGCGAGGGCGGAATCGGCGTTGCAGGACAGGCCGATGGTCAGGGCGCCGATGGCCCGGGCGTGCTCGACCGCGCCGACGGCGTACGGCGTGCGGCCGGAGGCGGAGATGCCGACGACGACGTCCCGGTCGGCGACGGCGAGCGCGGTCAGGTCGGCCGCGGCCAACTCCTTGCTGTCCTCGGCGCCCTCGACGGCGGTGACCATCGCGGACGGGCCGCCCGCGATCAGGCCGAGCACTTCGGAGGGGTCGGTGTTGAAGGTCGGTGGGCACTCGCTGGCGTCCAGGACGCCGAGTCGGCCGGCCGTGCCGGCGCCGGCGTAGATCAGGCGGCCGCCTCGGGTCATGCGGGCGGCGATGGCGTCGATGGCCGCGGCGATCTCGGGGAGGCGTTCGGCGACGGCGGCGGGGACGGTGGCGTCCTCGTCGTTCATCAGGCGGGCGACGTCGAGGGTGGGGCGGCGGTCGATGTCGGCGAGGTCGGGGCGGTGTTCCTCGGTGGTCAGGGAGGCCAACTGGCTCCGGAGCACCGTGTAGTTGGGGTCGGTGGGTGGCATGGGGCGGGGCTCCTTGAGG
>LIQL01000206.1 GCA_001418405.1 Streptomyces diastatochromogenes
CCGCCGACCGCCGCCGCCACCAGCACCGGGCGGTGGCGGCGGCGGGCGGAGCGCGGCTGCGGGACGGGCGCGCCGAGGTCGAACGGCGGTGGGCCGCCGGGCGGCGGGGTGCGCGGCGGGGGCGGCACCGGGCCCGCGGTGCGGGCGGCGCCCGCCGTACCCGGCATCCCCGACGGCCCCCGCAGCAGCACCAGGGACCCCGCCGCCCCGGCCGACCGGCGCTGCGGTCGCGGCAGCCCCCGGGCGTGCAGCGCCCGGTCGACCTCCGCGTGCACCTCGTCGAGGGTGAGCGGGACGGGGGCGGCCAGCGCGTCCAGCAGCGCGCCGGTGAAGGCGGTGCAGGTCTCCCCGGCGGGCGCGTGGGCCGGCGCGGTCCGCGTGGTGGACGTCAGGGTGTAGGTGCCGGCCAGATCGAGTTGGCCGACGGCCAGGCCGGCCGGCTCGGCCATCGCGGAGACCGCCCGGCCCGAGAAGCAGCAGTCCACGACCAGCACCCGGGCCCGCGCCCGGGCCTCGCCGACGTGCCGCTTCACCAACTCGATCGGGACGGCGGTGAAGCCCACCTGGTCGAGGTCGGTGTGCACCAGCCCCAGGTGCAGCAGCCCGGTGTCGTCGAGGATCCCGTGCCCCGCGTAGTAGACCAGGAGCAGTTCCTCGGCCTCCCGCACGGCCCAGGCCAGCGCCGCACCGACGGCGGACTGGTCGGTGGGGTCGGCCACCACCCGGCAGTGCTCCGGGGCCAGCAGCCCCTGCACCGGGTGGGTCAGGGCCGCCCACAGCCCCCGGAGGTTGCCCGGGACCGACGGGATACCCGGCAGGTCCGCACTGGTGAAGCGACCGGTCCCGATCAGTACGGCGCGACTGCCGGGCCCGTACGGGAACCACCGGCCGGCGGCTCTCCCACTCATCGATGCCCTCCCCCTGCATGACGAACGGTTCCCGTCATCCTGGCACGATCACCCCGGCCGCGGACCCGGTTCGGCGGGTCGGACGTGCACCGTGCGCCGCGGGGCATCTCCCGTGGGCATTAAGGGAGTTCAGGTTCCGCTTCCGGGCGGGTCGTCCGGCACCACGAACTCGCACCACAGGGCCTTGCCGGACCCCCGCGGCTCGGCGCCCCACCGGTCCGCCAGCGCCTCCACCAGGAGCAGCCCCCGCCCGGAGGTCGCCGTCTCGCCGGGACGCCGGCGCCGCGGCCACTGGCTGGACCGGTCCTCGACCTCCAGCCGGATCCGGCGCGGCGCACCCGGCAGCAGCTCCACCGAGACCAGCGCGCCGCTCTCGGTGTGGGTGAGCGCGTTGGCGATGAGTTCCGAGGCGGCCACCTCCACGTCGTGGGTGACGGCGCCCGCCCGCCACTGGTCGAGCGTGCGGCGCAGCGCCGAGCGGACCTCCGCGGTGCCCGCCGGGTCGGCCTGGTGGACGTGCAGGCGCAGCCGGGGCGTGGCGGCCTCCCCGGGGATCGCGCTCCGGTGCAGCAGCAGGAGCGCCATGTCGTCGTCCGAGCCGGGCTCGGCCCACAGGTGGTTGGAGAGCCGGTCGGCGAGCGCGTCCAGTGCGGCGGGCCCGGAGCGGACCGCCGCGGAGAGCGCGTCGATCCCGGCCGAGATGTCCTGGCCGGGCTGCTCGACCAGGCCGTCGGTGCACAGCAGCAGCGTCGAGCCCGGCTCCAGAAACAGCTGGGTCTCCGGGAAGTGGTCCTGCCCGAAGGCGGTGGCCAGCCCCAACGGCAGCCCGCCGCGGACCTCCGGCCAGTCGATGTGCCGGGAACTGTTGCAGATCAGCGGGCCCAGATGGCCGGCCCGGGCCAGGTGCAGCGCCCCGGACTCCAGGTCGGCCTGGACGTAGGTGCAGGTCGCGAACCGCTCGGTCTCCAGCTCCGCCAGGAAGCGGGAGGCCCGCACCAGCACCGTCTCCGGCGGGTGGCCCTCGCTGGCGTAGGCGCGCAGCGCGATCCGCAGCTGCCCCATGACCGCGGCGGCGTGCGTGTCGTGCCCCTGGACGTCGCCGACCACCAGGCCGGTGCGGCCCTGCGGCAGCTGGATCACGTCGTACCAGTCGCCGCCGACGTCCCGGCCGACGCTCGCCGGGTGGTAGCGGACGGTGACCTCGCCGCCGGCGATCGGCGGCAGCCGGCGCGGCAGCATCGCCGCCTGGAGACCGGTTGCGAACTCCCGCTCCTGGTCGAAGAGGGTGGCCCGTTGCAGGGACTGCGCCACCACGCCGGCCAGCGCCAACGCCAGGTTCCTGGCCTCCGCCGACTGCACCGCCGGCTCGTGGTTGAACAGCCCCAGCGCCCCGAGGACGGTGTCCTGCGCGATCAGCGGCAGGAAGGCGGCGCTGCCGGTCGGCAACACGTCCACGTACGGGCGCAGCCGCGGGTAGCGGGCGATCAGCTCACCGCGGGTGCTCAGGAAGCTGGGCCGCCGGGAGCGCACCGCCTCGGACAGCGGCAGGGTGTCGTCCAGCCACGAGTTCATCATGTCGGCGGGCACCTCGCCGTCCAGCCCGGCGGTGGCGATCACCTCGAACCGGTCGCTCGTGACCAGGCCGAGGACCAGCGCGTCCGCGCCGAACCGGCGGGCGCCGCCGGCGCCGGTCAGCACCCGTGTCACATCCTTCACCGACAGGGCGCGGGCCAACGCCGCGGTGGTCTGCTGCACCATCACGGTCTGCCGCTGCCGCTCCTGCTGGAGCGAGCGCAGCAGCGCGGAGTCGGCGAGTTCGCTGGTCGCCTCCCGGACGATGCCGATGATCCGGTACGCCACGCCCCGGGCGTCGTGCAGGATCCGGCCCTGGGAGTGCGTCCAGCGCCGCGTCCCGTCCCGGCACTGGATCCGGAAGTACGCGCCGTAGGAGGAGATGCCGTCCTGGAGGGCCTGCGAGACCGCCGCGTCCAGGCGCAGGCCCTCCTCCGGCGGCACCCGGGAGATCAGGGACATCGGCGCGCCGTCGTACTCGCCGGGGTGCAGGTCGAAGACCTCCATGGCACCGGGGTCCAGGTCCATGAACCCGCTGTCCAGGTCCCAGTCGAAGGTGCCCATGCGGTTGAGCGACAGCCGCTCGCGCAGGCCGATCGGCTCGTGGTGGGACACCCCGGGTGCCTCCTCCTCGACGCGGGGCGTGGCCCGGTCGGCACGGGGGTCGTAGCCCTCCGCGGAGGGGTCGGGGGGCCGCTCGGCCATGCGAACACCTTAGGCGGGGCCCACGGGCCCCGCATTCTCGGCGGCCGTGACCCGCGGTGCGGGGTGTTGCCGCACGTCACGGCCGGGGTGTGGGCGACGGCCCGGGCGGCCGGTCGGGCCGCCTGCCGCGCCGGGGGGCGGATGCTAAGCGGTCGCCGCGGTCCGTGCCGCCGCGGCGACCGGCCGGGTGCTGTGCGTCCGGTGCGCCAGCGTGGCCCGCCGGGTCGGCACGTCGACGGTGTAGGCGTCGACGGTCAGCCGGGCGGCGGACGCCTTGAGGACCATGAAGCCGTGCGCGGCGAAGTCCTGCCAGGCGGCCGGGTGGTCGAAGTGCGCCTTGCCGTCGCCGGTCTTCGCCGACGCCCCGCACACCACCTGCCGGGTGCCGCCGGTCCGGGCCGTCGGCTCAAGCACCTGGAGCGTGTGGTCGTGGCCGGACAGGATCAGGTCGGCCCGCCCGCAGACCACCTGCTCGTAGAGGTCCTTGAGGTGGACGCCGCTGGTGTAGTTGCCGACGGTGAACCCGTCGTAGGCGCCGGCGCTGCCGTGCTTGCCGTTGTTGAGGTACGGGTGGTGGCTCAGGACGACCTTCCAGCGGGCCCGGGACGCCCGCAGCGCGCCGTCCAGCCAGGCCCGCTGTTCGCGCATGTACGGCCCGTCCCAGTGGTAGTACGGGTCGAGCTGCACGACGTAGGACGACCAGGGGACGGTGTCGAGGACGAAGAACTCCACCAGCGGGCGGGCGGCCGGCAGCGGCACGCTGTAGTAGCGGGCGGGCATGTACCAGCGCCGCGACCGGGTGGCGTACAGCACCTCCCGGTCGCCGCGGGACGGGTCGCCGCCGCTGCCCGGTATCAGGCCCGAGCAGTCGTGGTTGCCCAGCACCATCAGCCACGGCACGTCGATGCCGGCGTTGGGCTTTTCGAACTTGTCCTGGAACTCCGCGTCGTGGTCCGACTCCGGGCCGTTCTCGTAGAGGTTGTCGCCCAGGCCGACCGCCAGTCCGACGCCCTCGGTCCGGCAGACGTCCCGGGCGGCGGCCGCCACCGCGTACTGGGCGTCGTCGCCGGTGCCCGCGTCCCCGGTGATCAGGACGGCGAACTCGCCCTCTCCGTTGGGGTGTTCGGGGAACGGGAAGGAGTCGACCGGACCGCCGGAGCGGGGCGCGGCGGCGGCCGTCCCGGCGCCGGTGGGCAGCACCGCCAGCGCCGCGCCGGCCATCGCCGTGCCCAGCAGCGCCCGGCGCCCCACGTATCCGGGGACCCGGCCGGTGGTCCGCGGCGGCGGTCCGCCGGCGGGTGCCTGAGGGCCGGTGCGCAGCCACTCCTGCTCCGTCAAGTCCGCCCGGGGCGGGATCAGTTCGTCATCGCACATGGCTGGTTTTCTCTCACGGCGGGCCGGGCCGGTGGTGACGGAACGATGAAGCGCGCGTGGACGTATGGCGATCAGTGGGCGTCGTCCGCCGCCCCGTGCCGACCGGCGCCCGCCGCGAACCGCGCCGCACCCGCCAGGCCCTGGGCCAACACGGCCTGCCCGTAGCGGAGTTCGGCGGCCATCGCGCTCTCCTCGTCGCGGCCCTCCTGGTCCAGCAGCGACGCCCGGTCGCTGCGCAGGCACGCCTGCGGGAGCCGCGCCAGCTCCGCGGCCAGCCGCTCCGCCGCGGTGCGGGCGCTGCCGGTGGGCACCACCCGGTTGACCAGCCCGATGTCGAGGGCCTCCGCGGCCGGGACCGGGCGCCCGGTCAGCACCAGGTCCCTGGCCCGGCCGACGCCGATCAGTCGGGGCAGCCGGACCGTGCCGCCGTCGATCAGCGGGACGCCCCACCGCCGGCAGAACACGCCGAAGACCGCGTCCTCCTCGGCCACCCGCAGGTCGCACCAGAGGGCCAGTTCCAGCCCGCCGGCCACCGCGTGCCCGGCGACCGCCGCGATCACCGGTTTGCCGAGCCGCATCCGGGTCGGGCCCATCGGTCCGTCGCCGTCCGGCGCGACGCGGTTGCCGTGCGCGGTGCCGACCGCCTTGAGGTCGGCACCGGCGCAGAACGTGCCGCCCGCACCCCACAGCACCGCCACCCGCGCCTCCTCGTCGGCGTCGAACGCGCGGAAGGCATCGGCGAGTCGGCGTGCCGTCGGGCCGTCCACGGCGTTGCGGGCGGCGGGCCGGGACAGCACCACCGTGGTCACCGGCCCGGCCCGCTCGACCCGCACCGCGCCGTCGTCCTCCTGCGGCATCAGCCGACGTCCCGGCCGGTCCGGGCGCCCCCGAGGATCCCGTCGAGGTCGGCGTCGGGCGGCAGGGTGCCGAAGGCGTGGCCCCACTCGCCGTCCAGCCGGGAGGCGCAGAACGCGTCGGCCACCGCCGGGGTGCCGTGCCGCACCAGCAGCGACCCCTGGAGGACCAGCGCCAGCCGTTCGGCCAGCGAACGGGCCATCAGCTGCGCCCGCTCCGGGTCGCCGAGTGCGGCGAGCATCTTGCGCAGGCCCGCCACCGCCGCGTCCAGCCGGCGGTCGGCACCGGCCGCGGCCTCCACCTCGGTGAAGTAGGCGTCCAGCGCGGCCGGTTCGCGGGTCAGGGCGCGCAGCACGTCGAGCGCGGCGACGTTGCCCGAGCCCTCCCAGATCGACAGCAGCGGCGCCTCCCGGTACAGCCGGGGCATCCCCGAGTCCTCGACGTAACCGTTGCCGCCCAGGCACTCCAGGGCCTCCGCCGCGTGCGTGCTGCCCCGTTTGCACACCCAGTACTTCCCGGCCGCCAGCGCCAGCCGGCGCAGCGCCGACTCCCCGGCGTCGCCGGCCTGCGACCGGTCCACCGCGGCCGCCAACCGCATCCCCAGCACGGTCGCCGCCTCCGACTCGACCGCCAGGTCGGCCAGGACCGAGCGCATCAGCGGCTGCCGGTCCAACTCCCGCCCGAACGCCCGCCGGTGGGCGGTGTGGTGCAGCGCCTGTCGCAGCCCCGCCCGCATCCCGGCCGCCGAGCCCAGCACGCAGTCCAGCCGGGTCACGTTCACCATCTCGACGATGGTCCGCACCCCGCGGCCCGGCTCGCCGACCGGCCAGGCGACGGCGTCCTCGTACTCGATCTCGGAAGAGGCGTTGGAGCGGTTGCCGAGCTTGTCCTTGAGCCGCATCAGCCGCATGCCGTTGCGGGTGCCGTCCGGCAGCACCCGCGGCACCAGGAAGCAGCTCAGCCCCTCGTCGGTCTGCGCCAGGGCCAGGAACACGTCGCTCATCGGGGCCGAGGTGAACCACTTGTGGCCGGTGAGGCGGTAGCTGCCGTCCGCGGCCGGCACCGCCCGGGTGGTGTTCGCCCGGACGTCGGAGCCGCCCTGCTTCTCCGTCATCGACATGCCGGCGATCAGACCGTGCTTGGTGAGCGGGGCGCGCAGGCCGAAGTCGTAGGTGCGGGCGGCGAGCAACGGCTCGTACTGCGCGGCGAGTTCGGGCGCCGCGCGCAGGGCGGGCACCGCGGCGTAGGTCATCGAGACGGGGCAGCCGTGGCCCGGCTCGGCCTGCGACCAGACGTAGAACTTGGCGGCGCGCACCAGGTGCGCCCCCGGCCGGGCGTCGGTCCACGGCGCGGCGTGCAGGCCGTGCTCCACGGCGGTGGCCATGAGCTGGTGCCAGGCCGGGTGGAACTCCACCTCGTCCACCCGGTGGCCGTACCGGTCGTGGGTGTGCAGCCGGGGCGGCTGCTCCTCCGCCCAGCGGGCCTGGTCCTGCACCGCGGCGGAACCGGCCAGCGCGCCCAGTTCGAGCACCTCGGGCTCGCCCCACGCGCCGCCGTCCCGCCGCAGCGCCGCCAGGAGCGCCGGATCGTCCGCGGCGCTGAAACCCGTCAGCGGCGGGGCCTGGTTGGTTACTTCATGGGTGACGGTCATGGTCCGACGTTACAGATTTCCCACGACCGACGGAAGACCGTAAGACCGGGCGTGGCGCCGGTCCACCACCGCCCCAGCCACCTCCCGCCCCAGCCGCCTCGCGCGTACGACTTAGACTTCCCGGACCCATGAACGACGCCCCGCTCGCCCTCCGCCCGCTGACCGCGCGCTCCGTCGTGCTGAGCACCCTCCTCGGCCACCACCCGCCCCGGCTGCCGGTGCGTGCGCTGGTGCGGGTCGGTGAGCTCTTCGGCATCGCCGAGGGCACCGTCCGGGTCGCGCTCTCCCGGATGGTCGCCGCCGGTGACCTGCGACAACAGGACGGCGGCTACGCACTGACCGCCCGGCTGCTCGCCCGCCAGGCCCGACAGGACGAGAGCCGGACGCCGCGGACCCGCTCGTGGGACGGTGCGTGGGAGATCGCCGTGGTCACCGCGGACGGCAGCCGCCCGCCCGCCGAACGCACCGCGCTGCGCCAGGCGATGGCCGGGCTCCGGCTCGGCGAGCTGCGCGAGGGCAGCTGGCTGCGCCCCGCCAACCTCGACCGGCCCCGCCCGGCGGTGACCACCGCGCAGTGCACCTGGTTCACCGGCGCCCCCGACGGCGACCCGGCCGCGCTGGCCCGGGGCCTGTGGGACCTGGCCGGCTGGGCGGCGCACGCCCGGGACCTGCTGGCCGCACTGGACCGCGCCGCGACGCCCGCCGAGCGCTTCACCGTCGCGGCGGCCGTCCAGTGC
>LIQL01000207.1 GCA_001418405.1 Streptomyces diastatochromogenes
GCTGAGCCCGCCCCCGCGGGGCGGGCGGGGCCGGCGCCCACCGCCCCGCGGGGGCGGGCTCAGCCGGACCCCGGCTCCCCGCAGGACGCCAGCCGCCGGATCGCCGCCATCGGCACCGCCAGCCAGTCCGGCCGGTGCCGGGCCTCGTACAGCACCTCGTAGACGGCCTTGTCGGTCTCGTAGGCCCGCATCAGTTCCGGCGCCGAGCGCGGGTCCAGGCCGCCCGCCTCGGCGTAGCCCAGGCAGTACGCGGCACGGGTGCGGCGGGCCCACTCCAGCGCCCACGGGTCGCTGCCGGCCGGGCCGCTGCGCGCCGCGTAGTCGAACGAGCGGAGCATCGCGGCGACGTCACGGACGGCCGGCTGCGGACGGCGCCGCTCGGCCAGCGGCCGGGCCGGTTCGCCCTCGAAGTCGATCAGCGCCCAGCGGCCCCCCTCGACGGACCGCAGCGTCTGCCCCAGGTGCAGGTCGCCGTGGATGCGCTGGGCGGCCCAGCTGCGGCCGTCGTGGCCCATCGCGGCGAGCGCGTCGAACGCGGTCCGCAGCCGCCCCCGGTAGGGCTGGAGCACCGGCACCGCGCGGGCGGTGGCCTCCAGGCGCTCGTTCATCTGGGCGGCGATCGCGTCCAGCTGCGGGCGGCGCAGCTCGGTGGTGGGCAGTGCCTGGGCGAGCGCGGTGTGCACCTCGGCCGTGGCGTGGCCGAGGGCGCGTGCCGAACGGGTGAAGTCGGCGCGCACCGCGAGCGCGTTCAGGGCCAGCTGCCAGCCGTCGCCGGAGCCGGCCAGGAAGGGCTGGAGGACGCCCAGCGTCGTCGCCTCACCCGCCTCGTCGGGGGCCGCGGCCTCGAACCACGCGGCGGGCGCCGGCACCCGGGCGCACTTGGCGCCGGCCAGCGCCCGCGGCAGCTCCAGATCCGGGTTGACCCCGGGCTCGATCCGCCGGAAGACCTTCAGGATGAACGTATCTCCATAGACGATCGAGGAGTTGGACTGCTCCACCGCGATCGGCCGGGCGGGTAGTCCGGAGGGGATGTCGACGTCCGGTTCGCGGCAGAAGCGCAGCGCCCCGATCCGGCCGGGCACCCGCAACCGCTCCAGCAGCAGCGCGCACAGCCGGTTGTCCAGCAGCGCGTCGTAGACGGTGCGCCCGCGCAGCGGGCCGCCGGTCGGGCGGCCGACCACCGCGGGCGCCAGGTGGGGCGGCGGCGCGGGGTGGGTGCCCAGCAGCAGCTGGTAGCAGTCGCCGCCGGCCGGGGTGCGGC